>JAZRQH010000235.1:0-3300 GCA_045649645.1 Eubacteriales bacterium | reverse complement strand
AACGGCCCAGTTCATTGCACCTTTCGCCCAGCTTGCGATCTTTGCGTTATCGCTGAACACATCAACTGCTTTGTCGTTTACAGGAGTAACGTTACTTCCTGTAAACTTAGCATAGTTCTGCAGGAACATTGCGAGCTCCTGGCGGGTAACTGCAGTAAGGGGCTCAAATTTTTCACCCTTACCGTTTGCAACGCCGTTCCGGTATGCCCAGTGTACTGTCTTTGCAAACCAATGGTTTGTCTTTACGTCAGGGAATGAAGTGTTGCCGTCATAAGCGTCGGCATAATATTCTGCCATGTTCGCAAGGATAGTAACGACCATAGCGCGGTTAACGGTAGTGGCGGGACCGTAGGTGGTATCCGTCATACCGTCAACAAAGTTGTTGTTATAGCAGTAGTCTACTGCTTCGTTGTACCAGTAATCAGACTTAACGTCAGTAAAGGGATGCGCTGCGTTCACGGTACATGATAAAACACAAACGAGAGTTATTACAACAGCTATAAAAGGAATGAATTTCTTAAACATAATTTCCTCCTTAGAACGCCCAGTTGCCGTCCTTGAATATCTGAACCTTCTTGCCTCCGGCACAGATTGCTTCGATATTGAGATCCTCGGAACCGATCATAAAGTCCTCGTGGATCATAGAGTCGTTTACGCCCAGCTCTGCAAACTGCTCAAGGTTATATTTTTCATATTCTCTGATAGTATTTGTGAAGCCTCTGCCCATTGCGAGGTGGCAGCAAGCGTTTTCATCAAAGAGAGTGCTGTAGAATGTAAGACCGGAGTTGTTGATGGGAGAGTCGTAGGGAACGAGTGCACATTCGCCGAGATAAGCAGCACCTTCGTCCATGTTGAGCATCTCTGTAAGAAGATCCTCGTTGCGCTCCGCGCCCCACTTTACAGCCTTGCCTTCCTTGAATTCGATAAAGAAGTTCTCGATTACCTCACCTCTGTAGGAAAGGGGCTTTGTGGAATATACTACACCTTCAGCTTCGCCCTTCTTGGGAGAGATAAAGCATTCCTCGGTAGGAATGTTTGCGTTGAAGTAGATACCCTGAAGAGACTCTTCACCGCCGCCGAGGAACTGTGCCTCGGGGATCATACCTACTGTAAGATCGGTGCCGTTAGAGGAGGTGTAGTGAAGCTTTTCGATACCCAGGGAGTTAAGATACTGGCATCTGTCGTGGAGATCCTTGTTGTGCTCCTTCCAATTCTCAATAGGATTGGAGTCTGCACGGGATGTGTAGAGAATAGCTTCCCAGAGTTTTTCAACAGCCTGATGCTTAGAAAGGTTGGGGAACATCTTCTTAGCCCACTTGACACCGGGAACAGCGGCGATTGTCCACTGATACTTGTTATCCATTTCATCTCTGAAGGGCTTGATTATCTTGTACTTAGCCTGAGTAGCCTTGGACATCTTTGCCTGATTGATACCGTTGAGACCGTCGGGATCCTCGGAGAGGAGGTAGATCATGCAGGGAAGTACCTTTGTTCTGTATCTGAGCTTTTCAACCTCCCAATCCTCAAGTGTGGACAGGGTCTTTAAGGACTTATGTCTTACGTTGAGCTTTGTGAGGGGCTGATGCTGCCACTGAACCTCTACCTTGCGTGCGCCCGCCTTGTAGCACTGGTCAACTACCATTTCAACAAATTCAGGCTGGTCAAGCTCTGCTATAACGATAACGTCCTGACCCTTCTGCACGTTTGCGCCTACTGTTGCGATAAGCTTTGCATATTCTTTTAATACTGTTTTCTTCATAATTCACCTCATATATTTTCAAGAGCCTGTGCGATATCATCAATGATATCGTCTGCATTTTCGATACCTACAGATAATCTGATAAGGTCGGGAGTTGTTCCGCACTCGATAAGCTGTTCGTCGCTCATCTGTCTGTGGGTTGTGCTTGCGGGGTGCAGACAGCATGTTCTTGCATCCGCTACGTGAGTAACAACAGCGGCAAGCTTAAGCGAATCCATAAACTTGGTAGCCGCCTCTCTGCCTCCTGCAATACCAAAGGAGATAACACCGCTGGAACCGTTAGGCAGATATTTTTTAGCAAGCTTGTTATATTTGTTATCCACAAGGTCAGGATAGTTTACCCATGTAACCTTAGAGTTGGTTGTAAGATATTCTGCGATCTTTTTTGCGTTTTCACAATGACGCTGAACTCTCAGATGGAGAGATTCAAGACCGAGATTAAGCATAAAGGATGTGATCGCAGGAGGGATAGAACCGAGGTCACGCATAAGCTGAACGGTGAGCTTGGTCATATATGCAACGTTGCCAAACTGCTCGGTGTAGCTTACACCGTGGTAGGAGGGGTCGGGATCTACGAGACAAGCAAATTTTTCAGGATACTTAGCCCAATCAAAATTGCCTGAATCTACGATAACGCCGCCAAGCACTGATGCATGACCGTCCATATATTTGGTGGTAGAGTGTGTAACTATATCAGCACCGAACTCTATAGGTCTGCAGTTGATAGGAGTAGGGAATGTGTTATCAACGATAAAGGGAAGACCGTTGTCATGAGCAGCTTTTGCAAAGGTCTCGATGTCAAGAACAGCCAGAGAGGGGTTCGAAAGTGTTTCACCGAACACCGCCTTTGTGTTAGGCTGTATTGCAGCGCAGATCTCCTCGTAACTTGAATCAGGGGATACGAATGTTGCATCAATACCCATCTTCTTCATAGTAACGCTGATAAGGTTGAACGTTCCGCCGTAGATAGCAGAGGATGCAACGATATGATCGCCTGCGTTAACGATATTGAACAGCGCAAAGAAATTTGCAGCCTGACCGGATGAGGTCAGTATTGCTGCAGCTCCTCCTTCGAGGTCAGCTATCTTTGCTGCAACGGCATCGTTTGTGGGATTAGCAAGTCTGGAATAAAAGTAACCCTCGGCCTTGAGATCGAAAAGGTCACCCATTTCCTTGCTTGACTCGTATTTATAAGTTGTTGACTGGATTATAGGCAGTACGCGGGGCTCACCGTTTTTAGGGGTGTAGCCCGACTGTACGCATTTTGTTTCTATCTTCTTGTTCATGATCAACCTTTCTTGAAACTGTCCTTGAGACCCACAATGAGGTTAAAGGTGTTTTCGTTCTTGGTGTCTTTTACAAAGTAACCGTTACGTACGAACTGGAATCTTTCTGCCTCACCTGCATCCTTGAGTGCGGGCTCAACCTTGCAGTTTTCGTACTTGGTTACAGAGTTGATATTGAGATAATCATCATAGGTCTTGTCCTCGGGGATGTCGCCTGTGTTCTCGATATCAAAGAGCTTATCGTACATCATTACG
>JAZRQH010000234.1:0-2258 GCA_045649645.1 Eubacteriales bacterium | reverse complement strand
CAGAGGTTGTGAAGCGCTGCCGCGGTATAATATCCCTCGGCAAGCTTGTCGTACTTTTCGCCCTTGGCATAGAGCTCACCGAACATACGGTTGTGGCTGAACTGTGAGAAGACGGTCGCCTCATAATCACCTAAGTGGCAGAGACCGTAGGCTGAAAGCTCGTTTCCGCCCATAGCCTTGATAAGACGGGATACCTCGCGGGTTCCTCTTGACATAAGAGCGCCCTTAAGGGAGGAAACGCCCATGCCGTCAAGTATACCTGCAGCAATACCGATAACGTTCTTTGCAGCTGCACCTACCTCGTTGCCGAGAAGGTCCTCGCCGTAGTAGAAGCGGATAAGGTCGCTACTAAATTCCTCAACAAGCTTTTCCTTGAGAGCTTCGTCCTTTGTGTCTATTATCATACAGTTGGGTATTCCGCGATAGAACTCCTGAACGTGTCCGGGGCCGATCCATACAGCCACCTTTACGGGGAACTTAGCCTGAGATTCAACTACCTCGGTCAGTCTCATGCCGCTTTCAATTTCGATACCCTTCATACAGAGGATAAAGGTGCGCTCCTTGTTGTCCTCAAGAGCGTTTATCTCGTCGATAAGAGAACGAAGTCCCTGAGAGCCGATGGAGATAACTACCGCATCAACGTCGGCTATAGCCTCCTTGAGATCATAGGAAAGACCTATAGACTCGGGAATGGTTATAAGACCGTTTGTACGGGTGGTGGAAAATGCGATCATATCGGGGGTATCCTTGGGTCCGTAGATGGTTACGTCGTGACCTGTGCGATCAAGATACCAAGCTATACAGCTTCCCCATCTTCCTGCGCCTATTACTGTAATCTTCATATTTTATCTCCTTATTGTTATATAGGATTTGCTCGTTTGTGTGAGAGGTGATTAACCTTCGAAAAACATTTCGTCTACGTATAACTGATTGAATTTTCTGTGGCCTGAGAGCTCGACATATTCAAGCTTTTTTGCAAAGTCCTCTGTGCGCTTGCGCTCATTTTCGCTTAAAGCACAGTTAACTGCTCCTAAACCGGCACAGTTGCCTAAGAACTCTATCCTGCCGCGAAGCTCGGAAGGAATAAGTCCTATATCACAAGCCGAGTCGGGATCGATATGCATACCGAAGCCGCCTGCGATAATTACCTTTTTGATAGCGGTCACAGGCTTTTTCATCTCTGCCAAAAGGGTCTTGATTCCGGCAGCAATAGCCGCCTTTGCGGTCTGGAGAGAGCGGATATCCTTCTGTGAGATATACACCTCACCAAGGTAGTATCTCTCCTCCTCAAGCTTGCCTGTTTCGTCAAGCATAAAGCCTTTGAGCAGGGCGGATACCGCATCTATAAGTCCCGAGCCGCAGATGCCTACGGCAGGGATATTATCTATTGTTCTGTATTTAAGCTCGCCGTCATACCATACCTTGTCCACGGCACCCGGCTTTGCTATACAGCCGCAGTCTATGTTCGCTCCCTCAAATGCAGGGCCTGCGGCAGCAGCACAACAGAGAGCTCGCTGGCTGTCAGCCAAAACTATCTCGCCGTTGGTTCCGATATCTATGTATAAGGTAAGCTCGTTTACCTTATCAACGTCGCATGCAACCGCACCGCAGGTGATATCTCCGCCTACGTATGCCGCAACACAGGGTGCAATATAGGTTTTCTTCGCAAAGGACATTTCGTATTCTTCGCCAAAAAGGGAAGCGGGAGTAAAGGGCAGCTTTGCAATACCCGAGGCATCCTCGCCGGTGACAAAATGCTCTATTGCGGTGTTGCCGCAGATAACGCAGTAGTCGGCATTTTCGGCATATGGCGCGATAGCATCCCAAAGCTCGGTTTTAAGCTCTTTTGCACCGCCATCTCCTGCAAAAACAAGACGGGATATAACGTCTGCACCGTGAACCCCCTGAGGATTAACAAAGGATATCTTATCTCTGATAACACCGCCCTCAATGATATAGAGAGCAACGGTGGTGGTGCCTATATCTACAGCTAACAGTCGCTCTTGGGTTTCTGCCGCCGAGGTGACATCCCCGTGAAATTCGGTCTGGATATCAGCCTCTGTTTCCTCGGATAATCGGTAGGAAAAATCTCCCTCGCAGCGGGCAAGACAGGCAAGGCGAAAACCCTCTTTATCACCTAAAAGCTTTATTTCGTTTTCGTTGGGAGCAGATACTGCTCCTTTACATCTGACAAGACATTTTCCGCATCTGCCCTTACCTCCGCAGGGAGTCTCGGGCTGACGTATTTTCTGCTCTGT
>JAZRQH010000233.1:0-2971 GCA_045649645.1 Eubacteriales bacterium | reverse complement strand
GCGCAGGCGTTCTGCTTGAGAACTCCCACCTTCTTCTGACGGTCGATGTGGACGCCACCGTCACTTGGACTATATTCACCTGTAATAAGCTTAAAAAGTGTGCTTTTTCCCGCGCCGTTGACACCTACAATACCCAGCTTGTCCCCGTCGTTAAGACTAAAGGAAATGCCGTCCAGTATTACGTCCGTGCCAAAGGCAAGAGAAAGCTTTTCGCAGGATAAACAGATCATAATTCCTCATTAAACATAAAAATACATTATATTATAACATTAATATAATTTAAAGTCAAGTGAAAGAAAAACGGTTTCTTTTAGAAACCGTTTTTCTTATACTTTTGCCGAAATATCTCTCTTCAGCTTATCTATTATCTTTTTTTCAAGCCTTGAAATGTAAGATTGCGATATTCCCATACGGTCCGCTACCTCTTTTTGTGTAAGCTCGCTTCCGCCCTTTAAGGCAAAGCGAAGTGAGATTATCTCACGGTCTCTTTCACACAGGGTGGATACCGCCTCAAGCAGTATTTTTCTTTCCTCCTCGGTCTCGATATTCTTGTATACGCTGTCCTCGTCTCCGCCGAGGATATCGGACAGCAGAAGCTCGTTTCCGTCCCAGTCGGTGTTCAGGGGCTCGTCGATAGACATCTCGGTTCGCTGATTTGAGCTTTTGCGGATATACATCAGTATCTCGTTTTCTATACAGCGGGATGCGTAGGTAGCAAGCTTGATGTTTTTGTCAGACTTAAAGGTGTTTATAGCCTTTATAAGACCTATAGTGCCGATGGATATAAGATCCTCTATGCCTACTCCCGTGTTTTCAAATTTCTTGGCTATATAGACCACCAGCCTTAGATTGTGCTCCACCAGTACCGAGCGTACCGACGGATCGTTGTCCTTTTGTTCTATCATCCTTGCCTCCTCCTCCGTGTCAAGAGGCTGGGGCAGAACGTCGGGTCCGTTTATGTAATAAAGCTCCTTTGTACTTTTGGTCAGAAGCTTTATAAGCTTATCGATCATACAAAACATATTTCCTCCTACATAACTGATGCGGGTATTATAGACTCAGTCCCTGCGTAATCGCCGTTTTCGGTGTCACACACCACACAGAGACGCTTTGCCTCGCCGTTTATTTTTATCTCGTCGGGTATTATCCCCGGCTTTATTCCCGAGCCTCCTACCGAGCGCATGGGTACAAGGCGTATGCGCTTGGCAAGCTCGGGGTCCGCGTATTCAAGTAACCCAAGCTTCATATCGCGAAAGAGGGGAATTATCCCCTGAGGCAAAAGCTCCTCTATGCTCTTAAGATTACATATAAGACAGGGAAGGGACCCGCAGGGCTCGGTCAGCAGATTTCCGCTGTCGCAAAGCCCTGTGATATTGATATCTCTTTTGCCGATACGTATATATACCGATGCCTTTTTCCTTGCCTTCAGCCGTGAGGTGACGGCTGAGCACAGGTATGAAAAAAGCACCGATACGGCGGCGATCAGTATAAAGCTGACGGGCGGTATGTCCGAAACAAGGGATGCGGTGTCGCCGTTTATAACTATCCCGCGGCCGCAAAGACCCTTGTTTGCAAGGTTGTATATCCCCGTCATCACCCCGCCCATAAGAAAGCTTATTCCGTAGAAGCATAGGGTGTTGCGTATAAGCATAAGTATGGATGCCGCCCCGAAAACTATATAGCACATAAGCAGAGCCACAGCAGTATTGATAAGTGCGTTAAGCACACCGCTTCCTGTAAGGAAGAGGGAAGCCACGCCGTAGACTGCTCCTACCCCCGCTGCCATAACGAGTGAGGCAAAATGACAGCTGTTATGTAAAAGCTTTGATGCTATATATAAGGCAAGAAAATCCATACTGAAATTGACGATAAAAAGTATATCTGCGTATATTATCTGTTCCACGGTATCCTCCTTTGCCATTATTATAAGGCAGACGGGATAAAAATGATGTCAAAAGAGGGGTTAGATATTGCAATTTTCAAAAAATAATGCTAAAATAAGAGTTTGAAAGGATGTGTTTATAATGGCAATTTTGAATATAATAACCGAAGAAGATCCTATGCTTCGTAAAAAGAGCAGAGAGGTGACCGAGATCACTCCCCGCATCATCGCATTACTTGACGATATGGTGGATACCCTTCACAAGGCGCAGGGCGCAGGTCTTGCGGCTGTACAGGTGGGTGTGCTGCGCCGTATCGCCCTCGTAGAATACGAGGAAGGCAATACCATCGAGCTTATCAACCCAGAGATAATCGAGGTCAACGGCGAGCAGACAGGTCTTGAGGGCTGTCTGTCCCTGCCCGGTAAGTGGGGCGTTGTGACCCGACCCGAGACCGTGACCGTACGCGCTATGAACCGCAACGGCGAGATCGTTACCCATACCGCATCAGGCTTAGGCGCAAGAGCCTTCTGCCACGAGATAGAGCATATGGACGGTATCATCTATACCGACCGCGCTGATCGTATGCTTACCCCCGATGAGATAGAGGAGCTGTTTGAAGAATGAAAGTGATTTTTATGGGAACTCCCGACCTTGCAAAGGTCGTATTGGAAGCCCTTATTGATTCTGAAAATGAAGTGCTGGCTGTAGTTACTCAGCCCGATAAGCCTAAGGGACGTGGCTATGAGCTGACCCCTCCTCCCGTTAAGGTTTGTGCACAGGAGCACGGTATAGAGGTTTATCAGCCTGTCACACTTAAGAACGGCGAGATGCAGCCTATAATCGATAAATATAACCCCGATGCTATCATTGTAGCCGCATACGGACAGATACTGCCCCCTTATATCATTGAATACGGCAACCACGGCTGTATCAACGTTCACGGATCCCTTCTGCCCGAATACCGCGGTGCGGCGCCCATCCAGCGCGCAATAATCGACGGTAAGACCAAAACAGGTATCACCATAATGAAGATGGACAACGGTCTTGACACGGGCGATATGCTGACCAAGGCTGAGGTGGATATCACA
>JAZRQH010000232.1:0-14522 GCA_045649645.1 Eubacteriales bacterium | reverse complement strand
GTCTTTGCCTGACCTGTAAGGAAGTAGTTGAGAAGGTCGGGGATAAAGAGAAGCTTGTCTGCCTGGTCAAACGCCTTGGGATTGGTGCGAAGTGCAGACATAAGCTGGAATACGCTGTTAAAGTTTACGTGTGCGATACCTGTCTTTTCAAAGATCTGTTCCTTTGAGAGCTTGTCAAATGCCCAGTTCTCAAAGTCCATGGTGCGTGCATCACGGTAGTGAACGGGATTGCCCATAAGCTTGCCGTCACGGTCGAGAAGACCGAAGTCAACACCCCATGTATCGATACCGATAGAAGAAATATCCTTATCTGCGGAAAGCGCACACTTACAGATAGAGTTCTTGATCTCGAAGAATATGCGAAGGATATCCCAGTAGAAGGTTCCTGCCGCAATTACGGGATCGTTGTCAAAACGGTGGTTCTCTTCAAGAGAAAGTTTCTGACCATCAAAACGACCTACGATACCTCTACCGCTGGAAGCACCAAGGTCGATGGCTAACATTTTGAAATCTGCCATTTTATTGTTCCCCCTGTATGTTAATTATAAATATTTTTTAAGTGAAGACAGAGCATCAGCGAATGCTTCGTCTGTGTTTGCGTATTTATTGCCTACGTTCGAGGTATGACCCTCGCTTTCAAGTCCCTTGAGACCGTCAAACTCGATAAGATGAGGCTCAAGAGTAAGAACGAACTCGCCGTCAAAATCATTTTTAACAGAAGCAAGAGTATCGGGGATATTGCCTATTCCCTCGCCTGCCACTACCATTTCCTTATCATGATTGGCATCCTTGATATGCATATAGCAAAGGGTGTCCTTAACTATATTGTAAGCATAGGGATAAGGCTCGATATCGCAGGAGATGAAGTTTGCGTGGTCAAATACGCACTTCATTCTGCCCCCCGTTGCCTCGTAAAGCTCACGGCAACGCTCGGGAGTTTCGCCGTATATCTGCTTTTCGTTTTCGTGACAGAGGGTTATTCCCTCTTTTTCTGCGATGTCGCACATAACGTTAAGGCGTCTTACCACCTCGTCGCGGTAGAGAGAAACCTCCTCACCCTCGGGCATAAAGAAGCTGAAGATTCGCATTCTCTTAGCCTCAAGGATATGTGCTATCTCTATAAGATGTCTGAACTGCTCAAGGTGAGCGTCAAAGTCATCATTTATATTTATCTTGCCTGCGGGAGAGCCGATAGCCGAGATGCCGATGCCTGCCTTATCAAGCTTAGCCTTGACCTCTCTCGCCTTATCAAGAGTGATGTCAGCCACCGGTGTGCCGTCAACTCCTCTTATCTCAAGAAGCCCCACACCGCTGCGTGAAAGCCACTCGATCTGCTTGTCGATCTCGGGACTGTACTCATCCGCAAATGCGCTCAACTTAAATTCTACCATACTTTACACCTTATTGCAAGAAGTAATCGCCGTATCTGCCCATAATGTTATCAAGGCTGACCTTGATGGAATCATAGAGATTGTAGCGGCGAACGGTGTCCTGCTCAACAAAGTTCCACTCGATACCTGCCTCAGCACAAGCCTCAACGATAGCGTCGAAGTTCATGTTACCTGTAAGAAGCTCGGTTACCTGAAGGTTGTTGTCAACTACGGTAAGATCCTTATAGTGGGTAGCAAAGATCTTATCAGAGTACTTACGGATAAATGCCGCACAGTCGATACCTGCGATCTGTGCCCACGCGGTATCAAAGGTAAGCTTGAAGCCCTCGGGCATACCCTCAAGAAGCATCTCAAGACCTGTCTTGCCGTTTTCAAAGCGCTCAAACTCGAACCAGTGATTGTGATAGCAGAAGCTCTTGCCTGCCTTGCCGATCTTCTCTACTGCAGGGCCGTACTTCTCGATAAAGCGGCTGTAGCCCTCATAGTTTCTGAACTCGCCGGGCATACCGCCGATACCGATACCGTTGACACCCATGATGTCGTGATCCTCGATACACTTCTCGGTATTGCCTACGATCTCCTTGTCATCCCAGTGGGTAAGACCGCATACAAGACCTGTCTCGTCCATAAGCTCACGAAGTCTCTTGGGGTTGGTAACACCCTCCCCCTCGCCTGAGAGCTGGAAGTACTTATAGCCCATATCAGCTATCTTACGGATAGATCTCTCAAAGAGAGGTGTAGTGGTCAGGTAGTCACGGATGGTGTATATCTGCACACCGAATTTCATTTTTTCCATTTTTATATCCTCTGTATGTTATTTCAATTCTACTATGGTTACGCCGCCGTCGCCCTCGCCGTACATTCCTTCTCGGAAGGTGGCAATTCGACGGTCCTTTTTGAGCAAGGGCTTAAGTGCAGCCTTGAGCTTACCCGTTCCCTTACCGTGGATAAGGGTCACTATCTTGACACCCGAAAGGGTTGCATCATCAAGATATTTATCTACCACGTACCACGCCTCCTCACCGTTCATACCGCGAAGGTCAAGCTCGGGCTTGAAGGTGCTTGATACGGTCTTGGCAAAGCTGCCTGTTGTGACCTTTTTATTTTCCTTGGTGGTAACGGAAATTGCACCGTCCCCCACCAGCATAAGGTTCTTTTCTTTGGTCTTAGTTATCATCTGACCGATACGGACAGATATATTGCCGTCACCCTTAGGCTCCTCGGCAACAACACCCTCACGGTCGATGTTGACTATCTTTACAAGGTCGCCCTTCTTGAGCTTGCGGGGCAGCTTGTAGCCCTCGTTTGCTCGCTCTATAACGGGGTTTGCCCTGTCGTCTGCATCACGGAGCTTCTTTCGGATGTTGGCTCTCGCCTCCTCAAGTCCCTCGGCTAAGCGCTCGCTGTCACGCTGCTTCTTGACCTTTTCAAGCTCGCGGAATACAAAGTCGCTACTTGCTCTGGCTGAGGCTATCATAGCCTGAGCCTTGGCTTCAGCCTTTTCTATCTGTCTTTCGCTTTCCTCAAGACGGGCACGCATCTTCTTCTCTGCGTTACGCTTGAAGTTTTCGTATTCGTTCTTAAGGCTTCTCGCCTTATCGCGCTCACGCTCCATCTCGATACGGGTGGCTTCAAGCTTCTCGATAACTATCTCAAAGCGCTTGTTATCGCTTGCCACGTAGCTGCCGGCTCTATCGATTATATCCTCGGGGAGTCCCAACTTACGGGATATCGCAAAGGCGTTTGACTTACCGGGAGTTCCGGTTATAAGTCTGTAGGTAGGGCGAAGAGTTTCTATATCAAATTCGCAGGATGCGTTGCACACACCCTCTGTGTCAAGGGCGTATACCTCAAGCTCGGCATAGTGTGTTGTTGCAGCACACAGCGCACCCTTTTCTCTTATCTTTTCAAGTATGGAAACAGCCAGAGCTGCACCCTCTACAGGGTCGGTACCTGCTCCAAGCTCGTCAAAGAGCACAAGACTTCCCTTACCTGCCTGCTTTATAATCTCAACGGTGTTGACCATATGAGCCGAGAAGGTGGAAAGCGACTGCTCTATACTCTGCTCGTCGCCGATATCGCAAAGCACCTTGTCAAAGACGCAGGCTGTGGACTCGGAGTCACAGGGGACGTGAAGTCCGCACTGTAGCATTATGGCAAACAGACCCAGGGTCTTAAGTGTAACCGTCTTACCGCCTGTGTTGGGACCCGTTACCACAAGGGTATCGTACTTGCCGCCCACAGAGACGTTGATGGGCACTGCCTTTTTGGGATCAAGGAGAGGATGTCTTGCTTTGATGAGCGTAAGCTCGCCGTCCTCGTTGATGGTAGGCATACAGGCATCCATATTGACAGACAGCTTACCCATACTGAAGATAAGTGCAAGATCTGTAATGTTGCTGTAGTTTGCCATTATCTCCTGAGCATTATTGGCACACTCGGATGAAAGGATGGCAAGTATGCGCTCTATCTCGTGCTTCTCTGCCGCCTCGAGCTCACGAAGGGTGTTGTTTGACTCAACCACCGCCATAGGCTCGATAAAGAGTGTAGCACCAGAGGATGAAGTATCGTGAACAAGACCCTTGATCTCGTTCTTGTACTCGATCTTGACGGGAACAACGTATCTGCCGTCACGCTGAGTAACGATATTCTCCTGCAGGTACTTTGCGTACTGACCGCCTGTATATTTCGAAAGTGTTTCTTTTATCTTGTTGTTGGTGTTTCTTATCTTACGGCGGATATCACTAAGCTCGGGAGTAGCGTCATCGGCTATCATATCCGCTGTAACTATTATCTTTCTTATTCTGTCCTCAAGAGCCTTGTTGGGGCTGAGAAGATAGAATGCTTCGTCAAGGATGGTCTCAAAGCGCTTATTGGAGTCGATATATTCCTGTAAGCGCCGAGCACTGCCCAGCACCTCTGCAACACGTATAAGCTCAACGGTATTGAGGCTTGCTCCCTTGACACAACGCTCGATAGAATTGGTGATATCCTTAATATCACCGAAGGGAGGCATTCCCTTTTCGTCGATAAGACGCTTAGCATCTGTTGTAGAGAGCAGTCTTCTTCTGACCGTATATACCTCGTGAGAGGGTTCGATGGCCATTGCAAGCTTTCTTGCGCCCTCGGTGGGAGCGATCTCGCAGAGCATTTCCCTGATCTTATTAAATTCTAAGGTTTTTATCGCTTTAGTATATTCTGACATAATTTACATCGATACGACTTCGTGATAGAAGTCAAGGGTGGTAAATCCCCTTTCAAGATGATTGATAATATATTTTTCGCAGACCTCTGAAAAATCAGCCTGCTCGTCCTCGGCTATGGAGTAAGAGAAAACTCTGTTGGGCTCTGCAGAAAGAACGTATCTCAGTCCTCTCAGTACCGACGGGGTAAGCTGAAGAACTATCACCGCCGTTCCCGTATCCTCGGGCCCCGCTTCACCCATGTTTCGTATCTTCTGACATTCACGGCAATAGATGATACCGTTCATCAGGTCAAAGAGCATTTCACCCTCCTCACAGCCGCAGATATCGCAGCCGTGAAGCTCGGGCATATAGCCTGCCTGAGCCATTGCCCGAAACTCAAAGGTCGCCTTGATATGCTGTAAGGACTTTTCACCCTTCTGTATGAGATACAGGGTGTTCAGGGTAAGTCGGAGCATGTCCGTTTCGTTATTGTTTTCTACCGTCAGCTCCCTTGCGATATCAAGTATATACTGTCCAAGCGCAAAGGCTGACAGATCGTTTGTAATATCGTAGAAGGAGTGGAGCACCTCACCCTTTACAAGCGTAATACCGCCTGTTCTGTCCTCTACCTCAAAGCGGCAGAACTGAAAGGGCATGGTGTAGGCAAGAGACCCTCTCTTTAAGCTTCGCACGTTGCTTGCGTAAACAGAGACCTTGCCCTCGTCGGCTGTAAGAACGGTAAGTATCTTGTCCCGTTCCTTTAAGACTGTGTGAGAAAGTATAAGTCCCTCAAAGGTCTTACGCATCTTACTCTCCCATGTCGTCCTTGAAACCGAAGTTGCTGATATTGAAGTTGGAATCTCTCCAGTTCTCCTTTACCTTGACCCAAAGATCAAGGAACACCTTGGTGCCGAAGAACTTTTCCATATCCTCACGGGCATAGGAGCCGATGGTCTTAAGGGACGCACCGTGCTTGCCGATGATGATTCCCTTGTGGGAAGCCTTTTCGCAGAAGATCTCGGCTCTTATCTTGATAAGCTTGGAGCCTTCCTCAAACGCCTCGATAACTACGGCAGTACCGTGGGGTATCTCGTCGTCGAGAGTACGAAGTATCTTCTCACGGATGATCTCAGCCGCGATCTGTCGCTCGGGCTGGTCGGTTATGGCATCCTCGGGGAAGAACCAGATGCCCTCCTGCATAAAGTTCTCTGTCTCGTTAAGCACGATATCAACGCCGTCGTTGTTAAGAGCGGATATCGGAACAACGGATGCAAACTCATAGAGAGGAGCGAACTCGTTTATAGTCTCGGCAACCTTGCCTGCGTCCGAGCGGTCGGTCTTGTTGATAACAAGCAGAGCGGGCATATCCATTTTCTTAAATTTTTCGATAAGTCCAAGCTCTATAGCGTGGGGCTTGGTGCCTGCCTCGACTACAAGTATAGCTGCATCAACGTCACCGATGGCGCTGGATACAGACTTGACCATGAAGTCACCCAGCTTGGTCTTGGGGTTGTGCATACCGGGGGTATCAAGGAACACGAACTGTGTTTCCCCTCTGGTCAGAATACCTGTAATACGGTTACGGGTGGTCTGGGGCTTCTTTGATATAATAGCTATTTTTTCGCCTAAAAGCGCATTAAGCAATGTGGATTTACCAACATTAGGTCTGCCTACAATGGCAACGAATCCTGTTTTTTTCATCTACACTCCTAAAAATGATATATATATTTAATATATTATACTATAATTAAACGTTTCGCGCAAGACCCATTTTGAATAAAATTGCTTCCTGACGTGTAAACATTTCGCTTTCCTGAGCTTTTCCCTCCTCGTGGTCGTAGCCGAGAAGGTGAAGCATTGAGTGAACGGTCAGAAACGCAACCTCTCTTTCAAAGCTGTGTCCGAACTCCGCTGCCTGCTCTCTTGCTCTCTCAAGGGAGAGAACTATGTCACCGAGTACGGTTTTTCCGCCCATGTCGTCCTCGTCAAAAATGGGAAAGGACAGAACGTCTGTGGGACGGTCTACGTCACGGTATTCGCGGTTCAGAACGTGTATCTCTTCGTTGTCCACAAGAGTGACCGAAACCTCGCATTTGTCGGGGAATTCCTCGTATTTCAGGCTCTCGGCAACCGAGGTGACTATAAGCTTTTTAAGCTCGGAGGTGACCTCAATTATATCCTGCTCATTTTTTATAAAAATGTCGTGTCCGTTTTTCCTCATTGCCCTTCTCTTTTCTTTCCTTGTCGTATTTTTCGTAAGCCTTGATTATCTTCTGTACAAGGTGGTGTCTTACTACGTCTCTGTCGGTAAAGCGGTGGATAGCGATGTCCTCGATGCCCTCTAAGATCCTTGTCGCCTCCACAAGACCGCTCTTCTTTCCGAAGGGCAGGTCGGTCTGGGTAACGTCACCGGTTACCACGGCCTTTGAGTTAAAGCCCAGACGGGTCAAAAACATCTTCATCTGCTCGGGAGTGGTGTTCTGTGCCTCGTCAAGTATGATAAAGGAATCGTCAAGTGTACGTCCTCTCATATATGCAAGGGGGGCTATCTCTATAGTTCCTCTCTCAAGGTATCTCTGGTAGTTTTCGGGACCCAGCATCTCAAAGAGCGCGTCGTACAGGGGGCGAAGATAGGGGTCTATCTTGCTCTGAAGATCACCCGGAAGATAACCAAGTCTCTCACCTGCCTCAACTGCGGGACGGGTAAGGATTATGCGGTTTACCTGCTTTGCGCGAAGTGCCTTGACAGCCATGGCAACAGCAAGGAACGTCTTACCCGTACCTGCAGGACCTACGCCCATAACTACGGTGTTTTTTTCTATGTCCTCAACGTATTTACGCTGACCTACAGTCTTAGCCTTGATGGGCTTACCACGGGTGGTAATACATATGCAGTCGTCGTCAACAAAGCCTGCAAGCTCCTCCTGCTTGCCCTCCTTGACCATATCGATAAGATACTGTATGCTCTGGTGGTTAAGCTCTGCATTGAAGGTAGCCATACGCTTCATACAGGTTATGACGTCTGCCGCCATATTTACCGCCTCTGTGTCACCGGATATAACTATAGCGTCACCTGCGGTCTTTTCGGTATCGCGGTTGTTCACCGTAACGCCGAACGCCTTTTCCACAAGCGCGGTATTGGCGTCAAAGCTGCCGAAGATTATAGCGGTCTGCTCTATCGTGTCGGTTAAAATTATTCTTTCTGCCATTAAAAAATCCTTTCAGATCAGTTGGTTTCTATATCAGCAGGAGTGGTTATATCCATCCTGCATTTTATGTTTAGTGTTAATATATACGAGCTCTCGGTCTTCTTTTCCTCGGCTTCAACCGATATGAGCTCGGCTGTGGGAAGCTCGGTTGCTATCTTACGCTTCATCATAGCCTCTGCGGCTTTTTTCGCCTCGTCCTCTGAGTAGATAAAGTCCTTTGCGGTGTACTCGCGGTATACCGTTTTTTCAATCGACAGAGGCAGCTCTATACGCTCAAAGAGCACTGCCGAATCTGCCTCCGAGAGACTTGTACAGGTCAGACCTTTGGGTACTTTGTCCGAAAAATAAGGGAAGGTGAGATTGAAGAATCTTATTCTTTTTTCCTCATAGCGTCTGCCCGTGTATACCTGCTTCTGATAGTTATAGGGTACCTCTACGGTAAGGGTTGCGTCTACCGTAGCCATGACCTCACCCTTGGCTCTGCAGAGACTGAAATCGCCGTCCTTGTTGTCAACTATTCCGCTGACCAGCAGGTCACCCTTCTTTACTACGTTGCCCGCTTCCACCTGACTTCGCCCTTGGTAAACGCTGTAGTCCTCGATAATACCGCCGTAAGAAGCGATAAGGTTTCGGGGAGTGTCGGACTCGTCACCGTGGAGCTTTTTTTCCTGTATCTCAACGTAGGCTACCGTACCCTTAAGGTTTACCGATACCCATGAGAAATCGGTATATTTATCCACGTAGTCAATACATAGATTCTCAAAATCTATTGAGGGCACAAAGGCTCCCTCGTAGCACCCCAGGGTCTCCAGGTTCTTGATGATAACGTTATGGGGTGTATCGGTGGTGGATTCGACCTTGATATCCCATATAAAAAGCGAGGACGAAAAAATGATCGCAAGATATATCATAAGTCCAAAAACAAGCCCTCCGCGGTTGCGGTGTGCCTTGATCACAAAGGGTATACCTTTACAGTATACACTATAAACCTTTATGTCGGTTTTGTCAAGAATTGACATAAGGATTTTGTATTCTTTTTCAAGCAGATGAAAGGTTATCTCTCCCTCCTCTGTACGCTTAAGATCAAAGTGGTCTATATTCTCCCGCATCATGAGATTAAGCAGTCTTACCGAGTGACATCTTTCACACCTCAATTTACGGTATCCCCACAAGGATTTTACCCACGAAGAAGCCATTATAATCCCTCCTCAAAGCGTAAAGAAAATATATGCCCCCTCACCGACACATGGCCCGTATAATAAGTCTTGAGGGTAAGGTCCTCTCCGCAGATGCACAGTATCCTTCCCTTGAGTCTGAGCTGTATCTCACAGCACTCGTAGAGCAGTATTCCGTGACATCCGTCAACCGCAATTTCTCTTGTTCCGATGATATGTATATCGGGGGCAGACACCGACAGGGTATCAGGAAAGCCCGTAGAGTCAGCCACTATCTCCCCAAGGCTTCTTCTCCTTTTTTTCACGTATATTTTCTCCCTCTTGTAAGTATAAATTTATAAAATATTTTATGCGGAGGGATGGATATAAATTACATTGTAGCCGAGGCTCTGCGGCTCTGTGCCGAGACACTTATACCCTCTGTCTTTCCATTTATGGTGCTGACAAATCTACTCCTCGCCTGCGGTTTTGACAATATGGTAAAAAGCCTTATAAAACAACCCTTCGAGGCCCTTTTTCACCTTAACGCAAATCTGGCTTCTGCCTATATTCTGGGCATAATCTCAGGCTATCCCCAGGGTGCGTACGCCATAGCCGAAATATACGAAAAAGGGGGCTGTACAAGGGAGGAGGCTGAGAGGGCTCTTGCCTTCTGTAACAACACGGGACCTGCCTTTATCATAGGTGCGGTAGGCTCTCTTTTCGGGGATGTGAGGCTTGGGTGGAGTCTCTTTTTTCTCCAGATGGGAGTTACGCTTTTGTATGGGATCCTGTCAAGACCCAAGCGGCTTTACGCCTGCGCCGAAATTGAAAATAATTATTCAGTAAGCTTTGATATCATACCCAAGGCCGTGACCGCATCGGTCATACCTATGCTCAACATTTGCGGTTTTGTGGTAATATTTGCTATACTCTGCTCCCGGGTCTCGCTTCTGCCTGTAAGCACGGATATAAAGGCGTTTATTTACTCGATTCTTGAGATATCAAATGCAGTAAAATTCATCAGCCGAAGCCCATCGCTGCCCCTGCTTTCCTTCTCGATTTTATGGTCGGGGATATGCGTTCATATGCAGACAGCCTCGGTTATCGGAGGTCGCTTTTCGCTGAAAAGATATTATACCGCAAAGACTGTACAGTCGATATCTGTTTTTTTGATTTTATACTTGAAAAAAGTGTTTTTTTAGTGTATAATCTACCCAAAGGATGTGAAAAAATGGCTAAAAAGATAAAGCATGAAATAAACCGTGTCTGCGCCTGCTGTGAGCACGCCGAGACACTTCATAACGAGGATATAGTTCTCTGCTCACTTAAGGGTGTGGTATCATGCGGACACGTATGTAAGAAGTTTATTTACGATCCCTTGAAGCGTGACCCCAAGCCCTTGTCCAAGATTCCGGGACTTGACCCTGATACGCTTGTGCTGTGAGCACTGTATGTAACTAAAGACGAATAATTCCTGTGTAAAACTGTTGCCTTAAAGCAACAGTTTTTCTTCATTTAATTACGCATTACGAATTAATACATATACTGTAGCAAGGGAGGTTTAAAATTTATGGTCAATTCAGATAAAAGATGTATAATCTCTCTGCCTACAGAGACCTATGCCATGTCTGCCCAAAGACTGCTTGAGAATAGCGGCATAGCCTCACGGGTAGTAAAAACCGACCCTTCGGCATCAAAAAAGGGATGCACCGTGGGTATAGAGCTGGACTGCCGCTTTACGGCAAAGGCAAAAGGGATACTGATAAACCGCAGTATCCCCGTATCATAGCTATGATATACCTTGACAACGGTGCCACCACTCACCCTAAGCCCGAGAGCGTATACCGCGAGGTATCGAAGTGTATGACCGACTACTGCGGCAACCCCGGCAGAGGCGGTCACTCTATGTCGGCGGCCGCCGCCAAAGCAGTCTACGACTGCCGATGCCTTGTAGCGGAGCTGTTCTCGGCTGAGCCTGAGAACGTGGTCTTTACCCTAAACACCACCTATGCCCTCAACATGGCGATAAAGGGCACGGCAAGAGCGGGAGATCATATACTCATATCAAATATGGAGCATAACTCGGTGCTTCGTCCGGTTATAGCCACAGGCTGTGACTTTGACGTGTTTGACGCCGTAGCAAGTCCCGAAAGGGTGATACGGAACATTCTGTCATTGCTGACGCCCCGAACCCGTATGATAGTATGCACCCACCGCTCAAACATCTGTCCCATACGTCTGCCCATTAAGGCGATTGGAGAGCTCTGCCGACAGCGGGGACTTTGCTTTATAGTGGACGCGGCACAGTCGGCGGGGGTATACCCCATAAATATGATGGAGTGCCATATAGACGCCCTCTGCTTTGCGGGGCATAAGAGCCTCTACGGAATTCAGGGCTGCGGCGGTGTTATATTCTCCTCCCGTTATAAGGGAGAAGCGGCAAGAAAGCTCCATACCCTTGTGGAGGGCGGAAGCGGTATAGCATCTCTTGAAGAATATATGCCTTCCCTTCTGCCCGAGCGCCTTGAAGCGGGAACTCTGCCCACCCCTGCCATCGTAGGTCTGGCTCAGGGGATCAGGGCTATAACAGAGGTAGGGATCACCCATATACGAGAGCACGAGATAAGCCTCTACAGACGGGTCAGAGAACGGCTATGTAACCACGAGCGTATAGAGGTATACTGCCCTGAAATAGGCTACGGTGAGACCCTTCTGTTCAACGTAGAGGGTATGCCCTCGACTGCGGTGGCAGATAAGCTTGACCGTGAGGGAATATGCGTGCGCGCAGGCTTCCATTGCGCTCCCTTGGCGCACAAGCATCTCGGAACGGGGGACAGCGGTGCGGTCAGAGTGTCATTCGGCGCATTCAATACCGCCGAAGAGGTGGATATATTCTGCGACGTGCTGAACAGAATAACAAAAGAGGATGATTGACCTCGGTCAATCATCCTTAATTTATGCAATTTCAAGCGCTAAGGTTATCATATCGGCAAATGAGGTCTGCCTTTCCTCACTTGACATATGCTCGTCGCGGACAAGCTGGTCGGATACGGTGAGGATTGTCAAAGCGTTCTTGGCTGCCCTTGCGGCGTTGGCATAGAGGGCAGCGGCTTCCATATCTACCGCAAGCACGCCCATCTCTGCCCAACGGCTGTTGACCGTAGGGTCGGGGTTATAGAAGATATCGCTTGAGACTATATTGCCTGCAAAGTATTTAAGTCCCTTCTCCTTTGCATTATCCACAGCCTTAAAAAGCAGCTCTTCTGAAGCTGTAGGCGCATAGTCCCCGGGGAGTCCGAAGGAATCGAGATAATTTGAGTCTGTAGATGCACTCATTGCAAAAACAAGATCCCCTAAATTCATATCCGGCTGAAAAGCACCTGCCGAGCCTACGCGGATAATGTTCTTAACATCAAAGAAATTAAAGAGCTCATAGCTGTAAATACCCATAGAGGGCATACCCATTCCGCTTGCCATACAGGAAACACGCTTGCCCTTGTAATAGCCTGTGTAGCCCTGCACACCTCTGACATCATTTACAAGCTTGGCATCGGTGAGAAATTCTTTAGCTATAAAAGTTGAGCGCTTGGGGTCTCCCGGCATCAATACTGTTTCGGCAAAGTCAGCGGGCTTTGCATCAATATGCGGTGTAGGATAGCTCATTATTTTCCCTCCATTGTAAACGGAATAAACTCATCACAAGGTTTATTGTGCTTGATAAGCTCACGTACCATTGTGGAGCTGACGTGGGCGTTGGCACCGTTGGAAGGCAGGAATACAGTTTCCAGACCGTCACCTGTCATAAAGTAGATCTGGGCAAGCTCGTACTCGTAGTCAAAGTCACGGGCGTTACGAACACCTCTGACAACAACGTCGATATTCTCCATCTTTACAAAGTCGATAAGCAGACCCTCAAAGGCCTCTACACGGACGTTGGGATACTTATTACAAGCCTCGGCAGCAAATTTCTTGCGTTCCTCAAGACTGAACATATTGTTTTTTGAGGGATTGTATACAACAGCAACTATAACCTCGTCAAACATAGCCGAGGCGCGCTGTATAAGGTTCATATGACCGTTGGTTATGGGATCATAGGTACCGGGAATTACTGCTTTTTTCATAGCTTATTTTTCAACCTCATTAGTAAGCACAGTTACATAAGCACGACCGGATTTATAGTGACGGCGCATTGTGAGTTCCCCGTATTCGGGAATATCGTCCTTGCCGCTTTCAAGAACGATGGTACCGCCGTAGTTGAGCATATCCTGCTCGAGGATTATTCTCATAGCCTCACTAAGCATATTGGAGTCATAGGGAGGGTCAAGGAAGATGATATCAAACTTTTCCTTTGTTCCCTTGAGATATGCCTTATAGTCCTTGGTAAGGATAACGCAACGGTCAAAGAGCTTGGTCTTCTGAGCGTTAGCCTTGATTATCTTTACCGCGTCTGCCGACTGGTCAACTATCGTAGCGGATGCCGCACCGCGGCTGAGCGCCTCAAGACCCATCTGTCCCGAACCGCCGAAAAGATCAAGGACGCGTCTGCCCTCAATATCAAACTGAAGCATACTGAAGACCGACTCCTTGGTACGCTCGCTTGTAGGGCGGGTAGCCTCACCCTCAAGGGTCTGGAGCTTTGTTCCTCTTGCTGTTCCTGTAATTATACGCATCATAATTTATTTCTCCTGATGAAAATAATCAAATATATCGTTGGCATTCTTTTCCGAAATGCCTTTGACCTGTTTAAGCTCTTCAACGCTCGCCTCCTTGATGGCGGCAAGCTTTTTGAAATGGGCTAACAGATTCTTTGCCTTAGTCTGACCTATTCCTTCTATCTTTTCAAGGGATGAATGGGTCAGGGTCTTTGATTTGGCACCCGACATAGCTTTAATAGTAAATCGGTGTACCTCCTCCTGTATCTTATAAACAAGCTGAAATACCGACTGCTCTCTTGCGATACTTATCTCCTCGTCCTCGGTGGTAAGGGCTCTTGTCTTATGGAACTCGTCCTTGACCATACCGAATACGGGAATGTCGATATTCAGCTCTTCCAAGAGCTGTTTTATTGTAGAAACGTGGCCTTTACCGCCGTCAAGAAGGATAAGGTCGGGGTAGGTGCTCTCGGTGTGAGAAAGTCTGCGCTCTATAGTTTCCCTCATGGAGGCGTAATCATCCGGCTCACCCTCTGTTCCTCTTATCTTATAGGTGCGGTAATCCTTTTTGCAGAACTTACCGTCACGCACCGATATCATACCGCCCGTAATATTGTCCGAGCCGAAGTTCGAGATATCGTATGCCTCGATATGCTCGGGCACCACCTCAAGAGAAAGCAGGGATGCAAGCTTGATAAGGGTCTTGTTGTCTCTTTCTGTATCCGCCTTATACTGTCCCGCATACTGTCTTGCGTTGTCGTAGACCATATTGCAAAGGGACTTGAGGTCTCCTCTTTCAGGATACTTGACGTAAACGCGGTAACCCGCTTTTTCGTTTAAGAAATCGGACAGAAGCACATCGCTTTCTTCATCCAATTCAAATCCTAAGAGGATATTCTTTGGTATATATTCACGTTTGGTATAGAGG
>JAZRQH010000231.1:0-4083 GCA_045649645.1 Eubacteriales bacterium | reverse complement strand
TCCACATAGTCGGCAAGCTTGTATGCTATGGTAGCCGTCAGTACATTACCGGTTACCTCGTAAACGAGCTCAAATTCAGCCGCAGGCATCAAACAGTTTGCAGCCAAGCATCCCTTGAACTTATAGCTATTGTCAGTCTTCTCGCAGGAGAAGATATGAGGCTTACAAGCATCAAGGTGGCATCTGCCTATCCAATGAGGAACAAGATCACGGTCGTTATCGGTATAACGGGTGATATTAAAGTGCATCGGTGTACGCAGCACCTCGTTGCCGTCTGCCTTGATAGAAGTGATCTCACCTGTATGCTCATTAACTTCAATAGCAATGGCTGATGAGAACTTGTACGTGCTTGCGGGAATATCTACGGGGCATACCTCAGACTTGGTCTTGCCGCCGTATACTGCCATCATCTCAAGAGCGTTGGATTTGAGCTTTCTGTCAGGAGTTAAAAGACCGTCCGCACAGAAGTTGCCGTCATGCTCGGGCTCTTTGAAGTCACCACCGTAGAGAAATCCCTCGTCGGTCTTGATACCGTGGTCTGCCCACTCCCAAACGAAGCCGCCCATCATCTGGTCGTTATTATATATCATATCCCAGTACTCGGCAATATCTCCGCAACTGTTACCCATAGCGTGGGTATACTCGCACAAGATGAAGGGTCTTGTTTCCTCGGGATTTTCAAGGACCTTTTCGCGTATCGTCTCAAAGGAAGGATACATCATACTGACCATATCTACCATATCGGTATAATAATACTTGGGGTCGGCATTCTGTAAGCCCTCATAGTGGATCGGTCTGGTGTTATCACGGTTTTTGATGTATTTTGCTCCGTTAAAGAATGCCTTGCCGAAGGAGCTTTCGTTGCCGAGAGACCAAATAATAACGCTGGGGCGGTTCTTATCACGTTCAACCAGAGCCGTATGTCTGTCGGTAATACCGGGGGTAAAGAATTCATTTTCGGCATATTCTTCCCACAGAGGAATATCGTAGCGGCCGTCACGGCTGCATGCACCGTGCATTTCAAGGTCAGCCTCGTCCATTACGTAAAGACCGAAGGTATCGCAGAGCAAATAAAACTCGGGACTGTTGGGATAATGAGATGTGCGGACTGCGTTGACGTTAAGCTCTTTCATAAGATGAACGTCCTTTGCCAAGTTCTCAAGGTCCACGGTTGCTGCAGTCTCGCAGTGGAAGTCGTGGCGATTTACACCCTTGAGCTTTATGTGCTTGCCGTTTATCTTAAACACCTTACCGTCTATGGAAATCTCTCTGAAACCGACACTCTCAATGATCTTCTCGCCGTTTGCGCTGATCGTCAGTGTATAAAGATTTGGCTCCTCTGCCGTCCAAGGCTTTACGTTAGCAACGGTAATACTGCCAACCTCATTGCTGTGAACGGTTATCTCCTGTTTATCAAGCGTCAGTATAACATCTACCGAACTTTCATTTTTGAAATTAAGAATACCGTTTTTGCCGTCAAGCTTGGTTTCTATCTTATAATCTGTGATGTGCTCTTCGGGGCGGGTAAGCATATATACGTTACGGAAAATACCCGAGAAACGGAACTTATCCTGACACTCAAGATAGGTGGAGATACACCACTTGAGAACGAGAACGTCGATGGTATTTTCACCGTTTACAGCAAGCTCGGTAATATCAAACTCGCTGGTCGCGTGGGATATCTGGGAGTAACCCTTGAACTCCCCGTTGATATAAACATAGAATGCGCTGTCTACACCTTCAAAGTTTATATAATATCTTTCGCCCTTCTGCTTCTTTACATTGAAGGTTCGGCGGTAATGCCAGCAAGGATTCTCATAAGGCAGATGGGGAAGCATAACCGGGAAAGGATAACGGATGTTGAGGTACTGAATATGATCATATCCGTGCATCTGTACGCAAGCGGGAACGGGAATCGACTCGCCGAGCATCTCGTTTACGTCAAAATCCTCTACGTGGTCAAGCTGCTTTATCTGCCACACACCGTCAAGGGCGGTAAAACGGGAGCTTGAGGTACGGTCGAGAATGCCGTACTTGGTACGGACAACATCATCCTCGGCAAAGGGTATATAATAGCTTCTGTGAGGGGTAGTGCCTATACGATCAAATCTCTGAAATTCTTTCATGATGAAATTCTCCTTATACATTACCGTAAACGGTAGCGGTGTCGTTCTCGGTCATATTCTTTTCTTTGAGGATCTTTTCATTAGCCTCTTCGACCTTAAGTCTGAAAAGCAGTAACATAACAACAGCACAAATGATTATAGGTGCCCAGAGGTAGAGGAATTGAAGCATATTAACGGTTGCAGGAGTCTGTACAGCCGCATTTTCAATATAGCCGGCCTTGTCGAGAAGCCAACCGCAGATAGCAGTACCAAGAGCACCACCGATCTTAATACCGAGAGAAGAACAAGAGTACATCATACCGTCAAGACGATGACCGGTAGTAAGAGTGGTGTACTCGGAGCAGGAAGCAATAAGTGCATTAAGGTCGCCCTGTAAGGGTGCAATACCTAAGGTAGACAATGCGGTAAAGGCAAGCATAAGCGGGAAGCTTCCCATATAAGCTGCAGCTAAAACGCCAACACGTCCGATGGCAGCTACAAGGTAACCAAGTACATTCAGTTTATACATACCGCCCATCTTTTGAATAACAATAGGAAGTGCTGTCAGCGCAACTACCATTGTGATGTTTATGGCGAGCGAAATGTCACTAAAGAGTCCCTCGTTGCCGAGAATATATTTCGCGTAATATGTACCCATACCGATAACAGAAGCGTAGATCTGTGTCATAATATAGGTTGCACAAATGATAACGTAGTACTTATTTTTCAAAAGAATCTTGAAAGACTTTAAGAAAGTAAGCTTGTGCTCTTCCTCACGCTCCTCTTCCATACCTTCGTCTGCCTCAGGAAGCTCCTTAACAGAGAATACGGAAATGGTGTTAACGATCAAGCCGATAATTGCGTAGATGATAGCGATCGTTTTCCAACCGAGAGCACCGCCGCCGAGCCAAGTTACAGCATGGATGGTAATGGCTTCAATGAAGATCTTTGTTGCAAAGGCAAAGATAAAACGGAAGGAACCAAGCTGAACTCTTTCGCTTGTATTCTTTGTGATCAGCGCAGTAAGGGATGCGTAAGCAATGTTGTTAGCAGTGAAGAATACTGCGTTGAGAAGGGTGTACGAAATAAAGAAGAAAATATACTGTGCAGTTTCGCCCCAGCTCATAGGTATTGCAAAGCAGGCAACGAGAGAAATTGAACAACCAATGTAGGGCCAAAGCATCCAAGGACGCGCCTTACCCATTTTAGTGTGGGTCTTGTCGATCATTCTTCCAAAGAAGAAGTCGGATATACCATCAAAAATCTTTGAAACAGCAATCAAGGTACTTACAATACCCATGCTGAGTCCAACCGTGTCGGTAAGATAGATCATCATAAATGCAGTAAGCAGTGCATATACACAGTTTCCTGCTACGTCGCCTGATCCATAACCAACTTTGTGATACCATTTCAAGTATTTTTTCTGTTCCATGATGAAGCTCCTTTTATGTATTATTAGTTTTTAATAAATTCTACGAATCGTAAAAATGCGTTTTTACCGTCTTTATTTCTCTTGAACACACCGGCATCACAAAGAACCTCAAGAAACACTTTGCCGATCTCCTGTTCAAGAATTTCTTTAACGTTATCCGAGTTTAACTCAGGATGGTTTTTGGCGATATCGCTTGCCCACTTTGCGTGCTGTGACAACTCAGGAAGTCCCAAAAGGCTTTGACCGTTGCACAAAGCATTCTCAAGCATCACTATATCCCTTGCCAATCTGGAAGGAAGAACAGCAAGACCCATAACCTCGATAAGTCCGATATTTTCCTTCTTAATGTGATGTAACTCAGGATTGGGGTGAAACAGACCCAAGGGTCTGTCCTTAGTGGTCAGATTGTTGCGAAGCACCAGATCGCACTCATACTCATTTCCCTTTTTGCGGGCAATGGGTGTTACTGTGTTATGAAGTATGCCGTCGGTTTCGGCAAAGACGAGAACCGAGGTATCGCTGTAAGCTCTCCATCTTTCCAGTACA
>JAZRQH010000230.1:0-8237 GCA_045649645.1 Eubacteriales bacterium | reverse complement strand
TGCCGAATACTTACCTGCCATGGTGTTCCAGTTGGTAAGCTCGGGAGTCTCTGCAGATGCGAAGATGCCCATGGGAACGATCATCGCGCATACAAGAAGAACCGAAAGAACTCTCTTGAAGTTTTTCATGTTTTTCCTCCTGAAAATTGGAATATAAAATTATATTGTCGGATGCAGGGACACCCTGCATCCGAAAATTTCTTATTCAGCCGCTTAACCGTTAAGGCCGCGGAAATCGTCGAAGCCCTTAAACATTACGGTAGCCTGTGCTCTGGTTGCCGTGCCGTCGGGAGTAAGGTAATTTACGCCGTCCTTAGCTACACCGGAGATAAGGCCTGCGTCAACAGCCCATTCTACAGCTTCCTTAGCCCAATCGCGAACGCTTGCTGCATCGGGGAATACGGAGAGGTCTGCTCTGCCGTCAACAGGAATACTGTTCTTCTCGGAGTAAACGTAGAAGAATCTTGCAAGCTGAGAACGTGTGATCTGGTTATTAGGACCAAAGTTACCGTTACCGATACCGCTGGTGTACTCATTCTCTACTGCCCAGCAGATAACCTTGTTCCACCAATGAGCAGGCTTAACGTCGTTAAAGCCGGAATCCTTGCCCTCGTATACGGTAAGGTCTGCACCGTCAAGCGCTGCAAGCATTACAAGGAACTGTGCTCTGGTGATGTTGCCTGTAGGAACAAAGGTGTTTTCGGTCATACCGGAAACGTAGCCGCGCTTTACACAATACTCAACGGAAGAATAGAACCAGTGATTTTCCTTAACGTCGTCAAAGGGATTTTCGTAAGGAAGTACAGGAACTACGTCCTCAGCGATCTTTTCGTTACATACGGAACAGAACTGCTCCTTTACACCCTCTTCAAAGTAGGTAGCGGGAGTTGTAACTGTCCACTCGGAGTTTTCGTCGTGGCCTGCTGCCTCGATCTCTGCTGTCTCGATAACGAACTCGTCGCATCTGGTACATACAAGGTTCTTGGAACCCTTCTCTGTACAGGTAGGCTCAAGGGTAACTACCCACTCGCCGTCGTCGTGACCGAGAGCGTCAACAACTACTACGTCGCCAAGCACCTCGTTACAGAGAGAACATACATCCTGCTTTGTACCTTCGGTGATACATGTGGGAGCAACGAGCTCCTTTTCGATCTTGTTATGAGCGTCGCCATCAACAGCGATAGCAGCTGTCTCGATAACCTTATCACATACTGTACAGCTGAGAGTCTTGGTACCCTCTGCCACACAGGTAGCAGCCTCGGTAACTACATACTCGTCAGCGGGAGTATGATCGCCGGTTGCGGGGATGACCTCTGTATCAACGGTCTTGCCGCAAGCGGTACACTTGGTAGCCTTCTTACCGTCTACGCCGCAGTTAGCTTCCTTGGTTACAACAACCTCGGTCTCAGCGTGCTGACAAGCAACCTCGCCTGTCCATGTAGCTGCCTTGTGGGTGTTGATGGTAGTGATGGTGAAGTCACAGTTGTTGGATGTGATGTTTGTACCTGTAGCACCTACTGTAAGGTAACCCTCGAAGTCTGCACCGAGACCTGAAAGATCGATGTCCTTCTGATGGTAGGTCATGGAATCGAGGTAGTTCTGGGTAAGATTGTCGTAGTCATCATCCTTGAGAGCATAGCTGTTGTACTCCTTGCCCTCGAATGTAGCCTGAGAACAGTCAGGATAATAAGCGATATATGTAGCGCTGTAGTAATCCCTGCCGTTTACGTTTACGATATAGCCGAGTCTGTCATCAGCTCTTACCTCGAGCTTAAGGCCCTTGGAGAAGTCGATGTTCTCGTATACCTGAGTGATACCGGAGTGGTCGCCGTTGGAGGACTCAGCCGCATAGTTTCTTGCGGAAAATACCCATCTGAAGCCGTTGTGACCGTCGTTCTTGTTAACGTAGCTGCCGTCATCATATATGATAGCAACTGCGGTAGCAACGTGATCCTCGGTGTTGGAGAGTCTCTGGTTGGAGATAGTTACAACAAGGGACTTGCCCTCCTCGAAGGTCATCTCACGCAAACCGTTGGACATAACGTCTACAGAGTTGAAAAGACCTGTGGTGTAGCTTGAAGAGGTCTCGTCAAAACCTGCAAGTCTGGTTACGGGGTTCTCTGTGATAACGAAGGAAATGTTTGTACTGCCGTTGTTGGAGTCGCACTCCATCTTGAGGTCGTCGGGCTTAAGCTCAACGCTGAGACCGTCAAGAGCAGTCTTATTCTTGGAAGCAACAGCCGCTACGGAATATACACCTGCATTTTCCTTATATGTAGCAGTGTGCACCTTGATGCCGCCGTTTTCGTCAGCCTTATAATCAAAACCTGTGGTTCTGATAGCATAACCGTCACCCTTGGGTGCGATAATGCCGTTTGTGCTCTTGGAATACTTAGCTGCAAGGGGGATCCAGTTAGCGCCTACAGTTTCGTCTACGGTCAGGGGATCTGCCGCGGAAACTGCTACTGCACACATGGAAAATACCATTGCAACTACGCAAAGAATTGAAATGATTCTGTTGGTAAGTTTCATCTACTTGCCCTCCTATATTTTGTCGCATACATTATATCACGAACCCAAGATAAAAGAAAATGTTATTATTTAATCCATAAAAACGACTTATTTTAATTTTATTTGTGTATAATGCATATATTTGTACAAAGAATTTCGGATATATTAACAAATTTCTCATATTTATTAATCTTTTAGACACAATAGTCAAAACATCGTATGATTTTAATTTCAAAAAGCGACATTTTTTATTCATACAAGAGTAATATATGAACGCTAAACTTAGCTTGAACATAATAATTCACAAAGAGGTCAATATGACAGTAAATTTATATAAGGACTACTTCTCTCTTATGCCGAATCTGCATACAGAGCTTGCCCGTGAGCTTATAGGCAACGGCTCGGAGGTTATGGACTCAAAGGGCAGCGTAAGCGTATACCGTACCGTCTCCGACGAGCCTCACGAGCTCTTTACCCACAGCACCTTTGATATCCTCTATGCTCTTGACTGCGATGCGGAGGCAGAGGTATGCGGAAAAAAGATACAGCTAAAGAAATATACCACCCTTTTCATCGCTCCCGGTGTTCCCTACCGCGTGTCGGTGGCCGGCAACGGCATAATGCCGGTGATATCTATAGAAAAAAGAACGGTCTACACCCATTTTCACCGTATAAGTATACTTGACGGTGTGCTGTCAGGCTTTTTTGCCGATGCGATGTGGGGTGAGCTTGCATCCGACTATCTGCTCTTTACCTCTATGTCAGGGGGCGGTACCGACGGCTTGGTAAACATGCTGATAAGCGAGCAACTCTACGGCGATCCCAATTCCGGATTTTTAAAGACCCAGCTCCTTATATGTATGTTCGGATATCTCTCCTCCGACTCCTCGTTTGAGCTCTCAAAGAACAAGATAACCCGAAGCGAGCAGATATCGAAGATACTTACCTATGTCCAGGATAATTACCGTACCGTAACTCTGGAAAAGCTGGCAGAGCATTTTCATTATACCGTGCCCTACGTAAGCAAGCTTGTAAGAAGTGCGACGGGACTTACCTTTACAGAAATACTCAGAGAGATAAAGTTTGACGTGTGCCGTTCCCTGCTTCTTAACTCCGACCTTAAGATCAACCGTATCGCCGAGGTCGCGGGTTTCCAGAATACCGACCACTTTAACCGCGTATTCAAAAAGCATATGGGAATCACTCCCACCGAATTTAAGAAGAAGAAAAGTATTGACAAGTGATTTTGTGTAATATATAATAGTATAAACGATTTTATTTATGAAAGGATTTCTACCATGGAAGTAACCAAGGATTCAATCGTAGGCGACGTACTCGATTTTGATAGCGAAACCGCTCAGTTCTTTTTTGAGATAGGCATGCACTGCCTCGGATGCCCTGCATCCCGCGGCGAGAGCATCGAGATGGCTTGTGCCGTTCACGGTCAGGATGCTGATCTCCTCGTTGAGAAGATCAACGAATTCTTAGACTCAAAGAAAGCGTAATGAAAAAGGCGGGAAACACCCGCCTTTTTTGATAATTATATGAATTATAAACTAAACAAACGTTTACTATGCGCCGCTTCCTTTGTGGAAAAGGGAGCTTGTGTGGCTGATATCGGCTGTGACCATGCCTACCTGCCCATATATCTGATAAAAGAGAATATTGCCCGCTCGGTCCTTGCCTGCGACATAAACGAGGGTCCCTGTGAAACGGCGAGAGAAAATATCCGCCGTCAGGGATTAAGTAAAGTTATCAGGGTCAGGTGTACCGACGGATTGACAGGCATAGAGGATATAGCGCCCGACAATATCGTTATCTGCGGTATGGGCGGAGATCTGATATTCCGTATAGTATCAGGGTCGGAATATACCAGAGATAAAAAACCTCTGCTTATTCTCCAGCCTATGACAAAAGTCTCGGAGCTTCGTTCTTCCCTACTTGCCTCAGGCTATAATATAGAAAAGGAAGCTCTTGTATACGATGACAGGCTCTACGAGGTCATAGTCTGCCGTTATGACACAGAAAAAAGAAAGTGGTCGGACTTAGAGCTCCTAACCGGAAAATATGCAGAGAAAAACGACCTCTATAAGTCGCATCTTGATAAGCTGATAAAGCAGCATAAGGTTATCATCGAGGGCAAGAAAAGAGCAAAGCTCGATATATCAAAGGAAGAAAAAATACTTAAGGAGTTACAGGATGAACGTAACAGAGTTTTATAAATATTTTGATAAAATAATCCCCTGCGAGCTGAGCGAGGACTGGGACAACGACGGACGTATGCTCGTATCCTCCGACAAGGAGATAAAGAATGTGCTTGTGGCTCTGGACGTTACCCCCGAGGTGGCTGAGGTAGCCGTAAAGGGAGGCTATGATCTTATAGTTACCCATCATCCCCTTATCTTCAAGCCTCTTCGCGGTGTAGTTGATCCGATGCTTGTTTCTCTCATACAGGCAGAGGTATCGGTTTTCTCCTTCCACACAAGGCTTGATACAGTTGAGGGCGGTGTAAACGACTGTCTGGCTGCTACACTGGGACTTTCCAACGTTGAACCCTTCTGCGAAATGGGCAGAGTGGGTGAGACAGACGAGATATCCTTTGAAAAATTTCTTGCTATGGTAAAGGAAGCGCTCGGCTGTGAGAGAATAAACTTTGTCAAAGGTAAGGATACTGTAAAAAGAGTTGCTCTGCTTGGCGGCGGCGGTAAGGATTTCTGGGCTGATGCGGCAAGAGTTGCAGACGTTTATATAACAGGTGAGATGTCTTATAACACCATGCTTGATGCCCATAAGGAAGGCTTTTCTGTAATCGAAGCAGGACATTTTCACACCGAATTTCCTGTATGCGAGCGTATCTATGATCTTCTGCTTGAGGCAGATGACACCCTTAACGTAGATATAATGAAATTTTATCCTGTAAATACGCTATAGGGTGTTTACAATCTGAAAAAAATATCGTATAATAAATTGATATATGCATTTGGAGGATAAACTGTGATAATTCAACTTGAAGAAGCAAAGCGCAGCCTTATTGCCCTTGAACCCGAATTAAAGGAATTAGGCTCTGCTTTGAAGATAGACGCCTTAAAGGAAGAGCTCGCCGAGCTTGACGAAAAGACCTCTCAGCCTGATTTCTGGAATGATTCCGAGAATTCCGGCAAGGTGCTCCAGCGCCAGAAGGCTGTAAAAAGCAAGATAGAAAAATACGAGGGTCTGGTAACCAAGCACGAGGACACTATGGTTCTCTGCGAAATGGGTATAGACGAAAACGACGAATCTGTTGTCGAAGAGGTCCAGGCTGAGCTTAAGTCTCTCACCGAGCTCTCCGAGCAGATGAAGATAGAGGTGCTCCTCTCCGGCGAGTACGACAGAAACAACGCTATCGTTTCATTCCATCCCGGTGCGGGCGGTACTGAGGCTCAGGACTGGGCGCTGATGCTCTACCGTATGTACACCCGTTGGGGCGAAAAGCACGGCTACAACGTTAAGCTCATCGACTGGCTTGACGGTGAAGAGGCAGGACTTAAGAGTGCTACCATTATGGTGGAGGGCGAGAACGCTTACGGTTACTTAAAGAGCGAAAACGGTGTTCACCGTCTCGTTCGTGTTTCTCCCTTTGACTCCTCGGGACGCCGTCACACATCCTTTGCCTCGGTGGAGGTAATGCCCGAGTTCGACGACGACAACTCTATTGAATTAAGAGATGAAGATCTTGAAATAACAGCTCACCGTTCCAGCGGTGCCGGCGGGCAGCACGTCAACAAGACCGACTCCGCTATCCGTATCGTTCACATTCCTACAGGCATTGTCGTAGGATGTCAGACAGAACGCAGCCAGCTCCAGAATAAGGAGACCGCGCTTAAGATGCTTAAGTCAAAGCTTCTTGAGATCAAGGAACGCGAAAAGCTGGAAAAGATCGAGGACATCCAGGGTAACAAGACCAACATCGAGTGGGGTGCACAGATCCGAAGCTACGTATTTATGCCCTACACTCTGGCAAAGGATACCCGTACAGGCTATGAGGACGGTAACATCCAGGCAGTTATGGACGGCGAGATCGACGGCTTTATAAACGCTTATCTTAAGCAGAATGCTAATAGCTGAGGTGATATAAAATGTTAAAGAAGACCAAGTTTTTTGTAGGCATTGCCCTTTTAGTTCAGTCTGTTACGTTTCTTACTATATTCGTAATTCTCTGGGCTAAGCAGAAGAGCCTCTGGAGAACATTCCTTATTATCGGTCTTGCAGGCGGCGTGGCAGGAACTCTGCTGACCTACAAGTCCTTCAAGGAGGACAAGCAGTTCAAGGCTATGATGGAAGCGGTAGACAGCCTTTGCGATTATGATGAGGATTACGACGACTTTGAGATAATGACCGACGATACTGCAACCGAAGAAGATTTTGAATAATACAAAAACAGTTGACCGTAAGGCCAACTGTTTTTTAGTTTAGAACTATGAATTTACCTTCGGTAAAAGTTATGAGAAAACCTACGGTTTTCGTTATGATATATTTGCCATTTTACTTGCGAAGCAATCATAACTTTGCGAAGCAAATCATAACTGCAAAGCATCATAACTTGCCGCAGGCAAATATAACTTTTAATCAATAAAAAAGCTCCGCCGAAGCGGAGCTTTTATTATTGATTAAAACAGACCTCTCTTAACGTAATGAGTATGGAGAATCTCGTGAGCCTTGTGGCTGTTGGGCTTCTCAAAGAACTCATCGTAAAGAGCCTTAACTGCGCTGTTCTCGTGGGACTTACGGAGATCCATAGCTGCATCAGCCTTATAAAGAACGGATGCACGAACCTCGCGGAGGTTTACGTTGTTGCGAACAACTGCGGGCTGAGTAGGCTGACCGCCGCCGTTTACACAACCGCCGGGACAAGCCATGATCTCAATGAAGTCAACCTTGGTCTCGCCTGCCTGAACAGACTTAAGAAGTCTCTTAGCGTTAGCTGTACCGCTGGCAACTGCAACACGAACTGTAACGTCGCCGAGCTGGTATGTAGCCTTCTTAACGCCCTCGATACCGCGAACGTCCTCAAACTCAAGCTTTTCAAGGGGCTTGCCGAGAACAACCTCTGCAGCAGTTCTGAGAGCTGCCTCCATAACGCCGCCTGTAGCACCGAAGATAGCACCTGCACCGGAGCCGAGCTCGAAGGGCTCGTCAAACTGCTCGTCAGCGAGGTTCTTGAAGTCGATACCTGCGGTCTGCATCATTCTTGCAAGCTCACGGGTGGTGATAGCTACGTCAACGTCGTAGATACCCTCGCCTGCTGCACACTGACCGTCTCTGCCAACCTCGAACTTCTTAGCTGTACAGGGAATTACGGATACGAAGAAGATATCCTTGGGGTCAAGACCGTGCTTCTGAGCGTAGAAGGTCTTGTAGAGAGCACCGAACATCTGCTGAGGAGACTTGCAGGAAGAAAGGTTGTCGGTAAACTCAGGGAAGTAATGCTCACAGTACTTGATCCAACCGGGTGAGCAGGATGTGATAAGGGGAAGCTTTCCGCCATTCTGGAATCTGTCGAGGAACTCGTAAGCCTCTTCCATAATGGTAAGGTCAGCGGTAAGGTTCATGTTATAAACGCCGTCAAAGCCGAGAGCCTTCATACCTGCAACCATCTTACCCTCAGTGTCTGTACCGGGCTCGTAGCCGAAGCACTCGCCGATGGTAGCACGAACGGAGGGAGCAGCACAGATAGCAACGTGCTTGGT
>JAZRQH010000229.1:0-7291 GCA_045649645.1 Eubacteriales bacterium | reverse complement strand
CTTGAATGCGATCTCAAGGGGACAGCCTGTCCATGCGTGGTTACGTGTACCAAGGATGAAGAAGTCCTCCCAAAGAGTGCTGTTTTCGTTAACTGCAAGATTATAGTATCTTGACATCATACGGTTATATGCATCCTTGATATAACCCATATCGCAAAGAGCCTTAAGCACGAATCTCTCCATGTAAGGAGTAGAGTTGAATACTGTAAGAAGCACCTTACGGATAGCGGGATATCTTTCCTCGGGACAGATACCGGAGAGCATTGCGATAGCGTTTGCACGATCGTCTACAAAGTTACCGGAAGCGTAGTGATCCTTCTTCCAGAAATACTTTTCTACGTTTGCAGAGATAGTGTCTATTCTTTCCTGTAAGAAGGAGTCAAACTCGTGATTTCCGCAGATCTCAGCCATCTCAAGAGCGTACTTACAAGCAGAAACGTAGAGACAGTTTTCAAGAACGTCTTCGTCTACGTTCCAGAGGTGGTCAAACCATCTCCAGTTACCTTCTCTGGGTACAAGAAGTCCTCTGTCGTCATAGCTCCAGAGCTTGAGGTAGTTTACAACAGGCTCAAGTGCCATAGCGGGCATCTCGGCGTCAAGAGAGTAGCTGTAGTACTCGCCTAAGAGACCGAACTTGGAGATAGCCACAAGGCTCTGGCTGGGAAGCTCGGAAAAGTGATGTCCGGGTACGTTACCCACAAGGACGTCACCCTTACGGAGATTGATAAAGTCGGAGATAGACTTCTTGAGGAGCTTCTTTGCCTCGTCGTCAAATACAAAGAATACCTGAGGAGCCTGTACAGATACGTCACCGATCCACTGACCGCGCTCACGGTCGGGACAGTCCATAAAGTTGTTACGCATACATACGTAAAGTGTGCGGATGGACTTTTCAACAAGTGCGTTGAAGATCTCGTTATCGGTTTTGAAGTTACCGATACGCTTGGTGTCGTAGCCGCTTTCCTGATAAGCGAGCTTCTTGATCTTAACCGTTTCGGGATAGGTAACGATCATCTTTTCACCGTAGAGATACATGGGGCACCAGAACTCGTTCTTGCCCTCCTTACAGATATACTCGATACGGTGGCCGTTATAGTTGTGGAACTCATCCCCTGGACCTCCGTTTACGTTGTAACGGTCGGAGCGGATGTCGATGATCTCGCCGCCCTCTGCCTCTACCTCAAAGATAGCGGAGAAGCACATAGCGTAAGGAAGATCTGCTATTGCACCTGTTTCGGTCTCGGTATAATCAGCCTTTTCCTCATCGTAAAGCTTGATAAGAGGAAGGGGTGAGAGAACACAGTTGCCCCATACGTTGTTGGGGTAAACGGTTGCGTGCTCGAACTCTATCTCGGGGAAATCGGGCTCGGTGAAGTCACCGAAATCAAGGTGAGCGTCAAAGCCGATATTGTAACCGCCGAAAAGATATGCGGGATAGGGCTCGCCTGTCTTAACGTATCCGGGATGGGTTGCAACAAGGAAGCTGTCGTCTGAGTAAAGCTCAAGAGCGTCACAGGAAAGGATAAAGCCTGCCTCACCGCTGTCGGTGTTGTTACGTCCGCCGTTGCCGTAGAACTGTACCAGGAATGCAAAGGTGTTCTCGCCCTTCTTAAGATAGGGGGCAAGGTCTACCTTCTCTGCATAACCGCCCGCGATGCTTTCACGGAACACACAGCCCTCAAATACTGCAAGCTCGCCGTTGATCCAGAGCCAGAACTTGGTATCGCAAGCTATGTATGCTTCGGCAGTCTCGGGTACTTCGTCTAATTCTATCTTTTTTCTGATTACTATCTTCTGGTCGGGGGTCTTGTTGTCAGCGCCCCATATCCATTTCGCTTTGGAAAAATCAACTATGCTCATTGGTTTACTCCTCTGTCATATATTTATATATTTCGCCGTTGGTAACGTAGGTAATATCGTCGTGACCTGCCATAAGATCAAGCAGTTCACCGATAAGGTCCCAGCCGTCGTACATATCAAACTCATAAGCATGACCCCAGATATAGAGGAGGCTGTCCTCGGTGGGCTCAAGCTCTATGAACTTCTTGATAAGCCATCTGCAAGCCTCACTGCGCCAGAAGCAGGTGGGCGCCCACTCCATAAAATCGGTGGGCATCGCGAAGCTGTGGTGGCTCTGTACGTTTCTTGCATATTTTACGGGAGTATGCTCAAGGATGATACGCTTGGTCTCCTCGGTATAGAAGGGTCCGCCGGGGTATGCCATACCCACTACGTCCTGACCTGTAAGGCGGACAAGGTTCTTCTGATCCTCGCCGACTTCCTTTATAACACCTGCCTCATCAAGCAGATCGAGACGGGGGTGTGTCAGGGTGTGTACGGCAACCTCGTGGTTGACGTACACTTCCTTGATCTTTTCTTCAGTATGCTCGTTGTGAGTAACCTCACCGTCGCGGTAAGGAAGGTTATGCACCAGACCGCAGATGCCGGTGTTTATATTAAAGGTGCATTTGATGCCTCTTTCATCAAGCATCTTTATAAAGCGCTCGTCCTGTGTTACACCGTCGTCAAAGCTCAGTGTCAGGAACTTATAGGGCTTTTCCCTTTTTTCTATTTTTCTCGGAATATACATTATGCGTAAACCTCTACCTTATCGGTGATAGTTGTCTTTGTGTTAAAGAGGATGCTTCTGCCCTCTACACGGTAATCGGTGATCTCCTTACCGTCAACAACAACCTTTGAAACCTTTTCAAAAGGAATACGAAGCTCATCGAGAGGCAGCTTGCCGCTGATCATATTTACCTTGCACCAGCCCTCGTCACACTCGAAGTTACCCCAACCGCAGTCAAGAGACCAGATGGACTTGAAGTAACCGGAAAGCTTGGGATTGAAGCCGATCATACCGTGAGGCATATCGAACTCAAATCCGGAGAGGATCGGAATGAAGGAGAAGGTACACATGTTACGTGAATAGTGGTTACCGCACTCCATTTCGTTGAAGGGGTTACGCATTGTACCGTCGTAACGGTCACGGACACCGTCGATAACCTCAAGACCCTTGTCGATAAGACCTGCGGAGAGAAGCTGTGCTGCAAGCATATACTCAAATGCGTGCATTGTCTCTTCTGCATATGCAAGAGGAACTGCAGGCTTGCGTGCGCCCTCGGGATAGTCACAGATAACTGCGCCCTTTTCGTCGTTCAGGCAGTAGATACGCCAGATGTTGGTATGCTCACGCATAGACTGCTTGAAGTTGTGGTGGTACATAAAGTCAACTGCAGACTTTACTCTATCCTTATCAAATACGTCACCGAGACCGATGATGTCGGAGTGCCACTGAGCACCAACCTGGTCGATCTCAGAGCCTTCGCCGATCTGATACTTTATCTCGTTAACCTCTTCGTTCCATACGCCTGCTGCATCGTCAAAGGGAGCTACGAGGCTGTAGTCACCGAGGTCTATCTTCTGGAAGTAATACTTACCGTTGAAGAGCTCCTCCTCAAGGTACTTCTTACCGTTTGCATAAAGCGCTCTGTACTCCTCAGCCTGCTCGTGCTCACCGAGGTAATCAGCCATAATAGATGCTGCCTTAAGAGCAAGGAGGTAGTAACCCTCAAGCCATGAGGAAGCGGAGAAGAGCTCGGTATCGAGAGTATTGTGCTGACGACCCTCAAGGATACCGTCCTTGTTACGGTCCCAGTACTCCTCGTTGGACTCGTCCCAAGCGTAAGCAAGCGCGCCCTTTACTCTTTCCCAGTTCTTCTTGAGCCACTCGTCGTCGCCGCAGATCTTCCAGTCACGGTAGGTCTTGAATACGCCTGCCATCTGACCGTCAACACAAGCGTGGAAGGGTACGTAGTCGGGTCTGCCAAGAGGAAGTGCCATACGGAACTCCATCTTTCCGCCCTCTTTATAGTTATATGTATAGTCAAGATCTCTCATAGATCTCTCAAGACGAGGGAACAGGAAGCAGAGTGCATATGCGTAGCTCCATACGTGTGTACAGGAGCCCTCGCAAGCACCTACGTGCTCAAGACAGCCTTCCCAGCCGTAAAGTGAACCGTCCTCAAGTCTCCATACTGTGGGGGACTTAAGTACGCTTATCGCAGTTGCCATAGCGTCTACGATCTTACCGGGAAGAGTCTGGGTGTGGAACTCGTTCTTGAAGCGCATGGTCTCGTCGTAGAGTCTGGTCCAGTTCTTCATTGCATAGTCAGCAGAAGCCTCGGAGTTCTTAAAGAGCTTTGCGTAGTAGTTCTTCCAAGTATAATCTACTTCCTTGCCGTCCTTCTCTACCTTGTAGGGAGTCCAGTAGTTGTAGTTGTTGGGTACGTTCCATGAAAGGAGGAAACGAACTGTCTTCTTTTCGCCGGGCTTAACCTTAACGTAAGGAGCGAGAGTACAGTGGTCACCGCGGTCGCTGTATTCGGTATAAACGCGGTTCTCGAACTTGGACTGCTCGTTGAACTGACGCCAGTAGGTAATAACGTCATCCTTCCAGCCTGCTCTGTACCACATTTCCTGATAGGAAAGGTCGGGACAGTCGGTAGCGATGGTCATATCGGAATAGCCGATCTCGTCCTCGCCAAGCTCGTCGCTGTACATATAGATCTTGGAGATATCGCCCTCACGGCTGTAACGGTTAAGGGACTTAACCTTGTGGGGGTTCTTGCAGGAGAATGCCGCTGTATAGGTGATCTCCTTGCCTGTATAGTTAGTAAATTCGATTTCAAAGAATGCAGCGGGAATGCTGGAGTCATCTTCGTTCAGGGGGATGAAGGGGTTGAATGCACGGAGCTTGATCTCACCCGGGAAGTGTCTGTCCTTGAAGGACATGGTAGCAAGGGGGAACTCGCCGTCAAACTCGGTGTCCTCGAAGTGAGGCATAGCAGCCATACTGAAGGTGGAGGGACCGTGACCGTAGCCCATGTAGTCGCCCTTGATGGTGGGACCCATATAGCACTTGAGGTAGTCACCGTGGAGGATACGGGTATCCAGTATCTCACCGTCAGCCTCTGCCTTTACTGCAAAGTGGGTATACGCGTTTTCGGTTTCCTTTGCGGGTTTATTGTAAATTTCCCAGTCAACCAGACGTCCGTTACCTGCAAGGCTGATACAGCCTGTACCGATACCGCCTATGGGGAAAGCTATTTCTCTTGTGGCAATGCCCTTGTACTTCATAATGATCTCCTTTAAAGTTAAATAATTATAGTTATATATATTATATATATAATAGGGCTTTATGTCAATAGTAATATAGCATCGTGAAAATAAATATATTGTACTGTCGGTGCTTGAAAAACCGAAAAAAATATGTTATGCTAAAGGATGGTCAAATAATGGCTTCAAAAATCATTGATGCAAGAAAACTGAATATCGCACTGATATGCTTTGCTCTGGTGCTTATCTCCTCTGTGATAAGCGGACTTATAATGTCGGGCTTTGAGCCTGACTCTGTTCCCGCAATGGCGAAAAAGACTACCCTTGCAGAGGATATACTTTCCCGTGACTCTGAGATAAGAGCCTTATGGATAGCCTCGGTGGCAAATATAAACTTCCCTTCAAAAAGAGGCTTGTCCGCCGATGAGCTTAAAGGCGAGCTTGACAGTATACTCACAAATGCCCTTGAAAGCTCTATGAATACAGTGATAATACAGGTAAGACCCTCATCGGACGCCCTTTATAAATCAACGCTCTTCCCTTCCTCCGAGTATCTTTGCAGCGCTCAGGGAGAGCCCTTGACCCTTGACGTGCTTGAGTATCTGACAGCCGAAGCCCATAAGCTGGGAATAGCGGTCTGTGCTTGGGTAAATCCCTTGAGAGTTTCTACGTCGATGAACGATGCGGGGGGCAATGCGGCACTGCTTTCGGAAAAGAATCCCGCTTATAAGAATCCCCGATTATGCGTAAGCTACGACGGGGCACTGTACTATAATCCCGGGCTTCCCGAGGTAAGGTCGCTTATAGCCGAGGGAGTAAAGGAAATAGCTGAGAATTACCCTGTTGACGCCATTCTTTTTGACGATTATTTTTATCCGTATCCCGTAGAGGATGCGGTATACGACGACTCTGACACCTTTGCCAAATACGGTAACGGCCTCGGTCTTGATGACTGGCGGCGGGAGAACGTAAACGCTATGATAAAGGCAAGCTATGAAGCGGTAAAAGCAGCAAATTCCGATTGTTATTTCGGAATCTCCCCCTTTGGAATATGGTGTAACAACGACGGCTCAAACGGTGGCTCTGCCACAAGAGGGCTTAGTGCTTATTCCGCCATATACTGCGATGCAAAGGCTTGGATCGCAGGCGGTTATATAGACTTTATTTCCCCTCAGCTATACTGGAGCTTTGACACAGAGGCAGCACCCTACGGTGAGCTCTGCGACTGGTGGGACAAAACCCTTGAGGGAAGTGATATCCCCCTTATAATATCCCACGCGGCATACCGATGCGAGGAGTGGTCCTCACCTGATGAGATAACAAATCAAATACAGTACGCACGTGCAAAGAAAAGCTATCTCGGCTCTGCCTTTTACGGTTATTCTGCTATCAGATCAAACACAGGCGGAGTGGCTGACTGCCTAAAGGAAGTATACTGATTTCCAATAATTTAGTGTTTCCTTTTGCCCCTCTTATGCTTATAATAAGTATTAGAGGAAGTGGTGAAATGGAGCTGATACTGATAAGTGACAGTAAACTGAAAATAATGCTGTCACAAAATGATATGAAAAAATATGCCCTACGTATTGAGGACATAGATTACGATAATACAGAGACACGCCGTGCGTTCTGGAACATCCTTGACGAGGCAAAGCATAAAACAGGATTCGATGCCGCAAGGGAGAGGATATTCGTTCAGGTGTTCCCCTCTAGATGCGGCGGATGCGAGATATTTGTCACCAAGCTTGAAAAGGGTGTTTCACCAGAGGATCTGTCGGTTTCGGTGGCAAAACGAAAGGCAAATACCGTATACCGTTTTTCGGATATAAACAACCTTCTGTCGGTCTGCTCGATACTGTCAGAGAGGGGCTACGAGGGTGAGAGCGCGGTGTACTGTGATGATAAAAGCTATTACCTGAGTATATCGGGAGAGCAGATATTTATTGACGAATACGCAGATATGCGTGAAAATAAAAAATACATATACCATATCCTCGAGCACTGCGAGGGGATATGCACAAGGGGAGCTGTAGAAACACTTGCCGCTCTTCGTTGAAAGGACGTAAAAATGACCTGGGAAGAACTTGAAAAGCAATGTAACGAATGCACCAAGTGTGAACTGTGCAAAACAAGAACCAATACGGTTTTCGGATGCGGAAACCGTAATGCAGAT
>JAZRQH010000228.1:0-7094 GCA_045649645.1 Eubacteriales bacterium | reverse complement strand
GCTCTTGAAAAATCCGGTCTTACGGTAAACGAAGAGCTTTGGAACTGGTACAACGGCGAAGAAGCCGCTGCTCTTAAGAGCGAGTTTGGTGCTGATGCGGCTGCAGGCGAAAGTGCCGCTCTTGCAGGTCAGGCGCCTATCGTTGAGGTGGATCCCGCAAACTATCCCGAAAGCGTCAAGAAATCAGTTTCCGAGTATTCGGACGCTCTTATTCTTACCTTCTCCCGTGTTGGCGGTGAAGGCTTTGACTGTTCCTTCCCCGGCTACGAAGGCAACGCTGAGGCTATAAACTATCTTGAGCTGAACGAAAACGAAAGAAAGCTCCTCGCATACGCAGAAGAGGTCAAGAAGGATACAGGCGCTAAGATCATAGTTCTTATCAACTCCTCCAATCCTCTTGAGCTTGATTTCCTTCGTGATCACGATATAGACGCATGCATGTGGGTCGGCGGTCTCGGTATCGCAGGTACAAGTGCCGTTACCGACATCATTGCAGGTAAGGTCAACCCCTCGGGCAGTCTGGTAGATACCTATTGCTACGACAACTTCTCCAGTCCCGCAATGCAGAACTTCATTGCTCAGACCTACGTTGGATTTGATGCCGACAACCCTCAGATCAACGCAAACGCCTCCACCTATATGGTATATCAGGAAGGCATCTACGTTGGATACAAGTACTACGAGACCCGTTATGAGGATCTGGTAATGGGCAAGGAAAAGGTAGGCGACTTCAACTACGCAGAGCAGGTTGCGTTCCCCTTTGGCTACGGCCTTTCCTATACCGACTTTAGCTATAAGGATATGACCGTAAGCTTCAACGAGGATACGGATCAGTACGAGATCACCGTTACCGTTCAGAACGACGGAGAGGTAGCGGGCAAAGAGGTCGTTCAGATCTACGCTCAGTCCCCCTACACACAGTATGACGTAGACAATCAGATCGAAAAATCCGCCGTACAGCTTATAGGCTTTGGCAAAACTGCAGTTATCGATGCAGGCGCATCCGAAACAATCACCGTAAACGTTGACAGACGAGACCTTGCCTCTTACGATGCAAAGGGTCACGGAACCTATATTATTGAGGAAGGCGATTACTTCTTCACCGCAGCTACAGACTCTCACAACGCGGTAAATAACATTCTTGCAGCTAAGGGCTACACCACAGCCGACGGCATGGATGCCGAGGGTAACAAGGAGCTTGTTTATACCTGGACGGAAAGCGAGCTTGACCTTGATTACGCTACCTCTCTCAGTGGCTACAAGATCGAAAACCAGCTCCAGCATGCCGATCCTAATTCCTATTTCGGTGAGGGTACGGTAACCTTCCTTTCCAGAAACGACTGGACAGGCACCTGGCCTACCGAAAGCGTTAAGCTTGAGCTTATCGATTCTATGGTAACCGAGCTTACCGAGGGTAGATGGGCTACCATGGGCGAGGATTACTTTGACGTTGCCGAGGAATGGAAGGAAATGCCCGTACTTGATGCCAAGAACGGCATCTCGCTCTACGATATGTTTGAAACAGACGAGGACGGCGACGGCGTTATGGCAGCCAAGGACTACGACGACCCCGCATGGGCAAAGCTCCTTGAGAACGTTACCATGGACGAGCTTATATCTATAGGCGACTGCTTCCATTGGAGACAGCCTGTTCCTTCGGTAAACGCTCCCGGATCCCGTGACGAAAACGGTCCTCAGGGTCTGACAGTTTCCCTCTTTGGCGGCGGACTTGTTACCATGGATGGCAAATCCTCAGAGGCTACGGCATTTACAAGTGAGGATGTTATGGCGGCTACCTTCAACCTTGAGCTTATATATCAGGTAGGTGAGATGATCGCAAACGACTGTCTCGATTCCAGAGTTTCCTGTCTCTACGGCCCCGGTGCCAACACACACCGTACACCCTACGGCGGACGTAACTTTGAGTATTATTCAGAGGACGGCTTCCTGGCAGGCGAGATGGCAGGCGTTGAGGTCGGAGCTCTGCTCGACAACGGCGTTGACGTTGTTCTTAAGCATTTTGCTCTTAACGACTGCGAGCAGGACCGTCTCGGTCAGGCGGCGTGGCTCACCGAGCAGGCAGCACGAGAGATCTACCTTAAGGCGTTCCAGAAGGCCCTTGAGGAGAACGGCGGCCGCGGTGGCGTTATGACAGCATATACACGCTGGGGCACAACCTGGTCGGGTATGGATCAGAACCTTATGACAAACATTATGCGCGGCGAGTGGAACAACAGCTCTATGCACATTACCGATAACATTCTCGTTACCTATTGTAACGGCGCAGACGCAGTTCTTGCAGGCGGCGTAAGCTGCTTTGATGCTATGCTTCCTTACGCAGTAAACGCCCTTAAGGCAGCAAAAGACGATCCCGTTGTTGTAAACGCAATGGTCGAGGCTATGCACCACAACCTTTACACCATCATCAATTCTGCAGCTATGAACGGCGTAGGTCCCGAAACCACCGTACGTGCCGTAACTCCCAAGATCATTGCTACTATCAGAACAGTAACCGCAATCTGTGCGGCACTCTTCGTTGTATGCTTTGTACTTTGGTTTATCAAGCGCAGAAAATTCGTAAAGACCGAAGCGTACACCTCCTACAAGGAATTTAAAAAATTGCTTAAGAATAAATAAGTCTTAATTGACAGTAAAAGACCTGCTTGCAGGTCTTTTTCTTTTATGTTATAATTAAACAAAGAAATCCATAAGGAGAAAACCATGATAGCAGCTTATATATTTTTTGCCGTTCCCATAATATCCTTTATATTCTTTGCCGGCAGTCTTATATCATTTATTGTGGCAAAGAGCAGAAATAAGCGTGACCCCGGTTCTTACAATGACGAGGAGATGAAGAGCAGAAGAAATCTGCTGATAATTTCATCGACTATTTTCGGTCTCCTCACGACATTCATGATAGTATTGATCGCTCTTCTGTACACCGCAGTAGCATTTATGTAACGGAGAAAGAAAATGTCGGACAAGAGATTCAGAATAATTCTGTATATCCTGTTAGGTGTATGTATAGCGGCTACAGCAGCTCATATCATATACGCCGTGTATGCCTATCAGCATTGCTCCATCATTCGGTTTATCGGAGGGGAGCTGTGGTAAATATGAGAAAAAAGCTTATTAAACAAATATCGATTCTGCTCATTATGTTGATTGTATTTATCCTATTTAACGGGTCGATATATATGCTTTTGACATCTCGGCTGTCAAACAATTTTAGTACTGCATCACAGGCGAAGATGGTGGACGTTGCGAAATATCTGCCTCACAGAGAGGAGTCAAAGCTTGTCCGTACAGACTCCACGCTTAAGCTGACCGAGGAGCTTCCGGTGCTTGACGGTGCGGCGGCGCTTGTTCCTGTTTATGCCGCCTTTGTGGATAACGTATATCCCGAGGGCTCGGTTACCTATGAGGGCGGAGAGTTTTCGGACGATAATTATTACGGCGAGAACTTTGCCTCTGACAGCAAGATGCAATACAAAAACACGGTCAGAGGATATAAGGCGATAGTGGACGGCGAGACCGATATACTCTTCTGTGCTGCACCCTCTGCCGAGCAACGCAAGTATGCCGAGGAGCAGGGAGTTGAGCTGATCTATACCCCTATTGGGCTTGAAGCATTTGTATTCTTTGTCAACGAAAAAAATCCTATATACAGCTTGAGTGTTGAAGAGATACGGGGCATATACGCGGGCGACTATACCAACTGGTCACAGCTTGGCGGTGTAAACCGAATCATAAACCCCGTGACCCGACTTAAGGGTAGCGGCAGTCAGTCTGCAATGGATACTTTTATGGGGGAGCGTAAGATCGGGTACAAATCTCCTTTGGCTGTAACGGGCGGAGCAATAGGCTTTTCCTTTAGATACTATCTTGACGACATGGTAGGAAATGAAAACATAAAAATGATCTCCTTAAACGGAGTATACCCAAGCGAGGAAAATATCAAAAACCGCAGTTATCCCGTAATTGCAGAATTTTATGCAGTCTACCGTGCAGATAACGAAAATAAGAATATCCCCGTTCTTATAGACTGGATACTGTCAGACGAGGGGCAGACCATCATAGAAAAAACCGGCTACGTCGGTATAAACTGATCAAGAAGGAATTAGATAGAATGTACGAGCTCATAAAACTCACCGACAAGACCTATTACATAGAAAGCCCTGCGAAGATAGGCATTTATAAAATATCCGACACCGAGGTCATTCTTATTGACTCGGGCAATGACAAGGACGCGGGCAGAAAGATAAGACAGGTGCTTGATGCAAACGGCTGGACTCTGTCCGCTATATACAACACCCACAGTAATGCCGATCATATCGGCGGAAACAGGTTTCTGCAGGACAGATATAACTGCAATATCTACGCTCCCGGTATAGAGTGTGATTTCACAAACCATCCCGTGCTTGAGGGTGCTTTTCTCTACGGAGGTTATCCCACAAAGGAGCTTTGTCATAAGTTTATTCTGGCGCAGGAGAGTAACGCCCTGCCCTTAAATAAATCTGTATTGCCCGAGGGCTTTGAGATCCTTCCCTTGCCCGGTCATTTCTTTGATATGGTAGGATTCAGAACACCCGACGATATAGTTTTCCTTGCCGACTGTCTGTCAAGCAAGGCTACCCTTGACAAATACGTTATCGGCTTTATATACGACGTCAAGGCTTATCTTGAGACCCTTGAAAAGGTAAAAGAAATGAAGGCAAAGCTCTTTGTTCCCTCCCACGCCGAGCCCACCGAGGATGTAGGTGAGCTTGCACAATATAACATCGACAAGGTGAATTCTATAGCAGATAAAATAATCGAGCTCTGTGGCGAGCCTATGGGCTTTGATGAACTTCTCTCAAGACTTTTCACAGAATACGACCTTGTTATGACCCCTCAGCAGCACGCTCTTGTGGGCTCAACGGTGAAATCTTATCTTACTTATCTGTGTAACGAAAACAGACTGAATATGACAATAGATCAAAATATAATGAAATGGCACCGTGCATAAGCACGGTGCTCTTTTTTATAGTATAGGAAATTTCGATGTGGCGTGTAATATATGAATGATATTTTCTAAACCACAGGGCGCAGTCCGGCTGCGGCAACTTGCCGCTTTTTATTCACCTTTTGCTATCTTTACGATATCGCCTACGCCGTTAAGCACCACGGTAGGCTTGTAGCCGTAGGTCTTGATGGTCTCGGTGGTGGAAACACCCGAGAGCACAAGCACGGTAGACAGACCGCGCTCAAGACCCGAAATGATATCGGTATCCATACGGTCCCCTACCATAACCGCCTCGGCGGAATGACAGCCTAACAATTTAAGCCCTGTGTGCATCATAAGGGGGTTGGGCTTGCCACAGTAATATGCCTGTCTGCCTGTTGCCATCTCAATGGGAGCAACAAGAGCTCTGCAGGCAGGGGTTATGCCGTTTTCGATAGGCGCGGAAACGTCGGAGTTGCAGCCGATAAGCTTTGCGCCGCCCATAACCAGATTTACCGCCTTGGTAAGGGTATCAAGTGAGTATGCCTTACCCTCGCCTACCACCACGTAATCGGGGTTAACGTCATTCATTGTGATGCCCGCATCATAGAGAGCGTTGAAAAGTCCTGCCTCACCGATAGCGTATACCGAGCATCCGGGAGACTGCTCCTTTAAGAACGCGGCTGTAGCAAGAGCGCTGGTGTAAAAATGCTTTTCGGGAACGTCAAGTCCCAGACGCGCCATCTTTTGCTGAAGCTCGCGGGGAGTCTGACCAGAGTTGTTGGTAAGGAAGAGAAACTCCTTCTTTTCATCATGGAGCCAGTTGATAAACTCTACCACACCGGGCAACACCTTGTTGCCATGGTAGATAACACCGTCCATATCACATATGAAGCCTTTTTTGCTGTTAAAATCTATCATTGTTTTACCTCGCTTTCAGAGAAGCTTTTGTATTTCGGGGAAAGGGCCTAATGCCTGTTTTAAAATTCCGTGCATGTGGGCTATTGCCACACCGTAGTTGACGATGGGCACGCCTGCTGCTTTTGCGGCAGAAATTCTGCGCTTCATCTCCTTTTCATTGAGCATACAGCCGCCGCAATGAACGATAAGCGCGTAGTCGGTCAGATCCTCAGGGAACTCACCGCCCGAGGTGAAGTTGAATTCCACCTTCTCACCGCAAAAGCCCTCTATCCAGCCTGGCATCTTGACGGTGCCTATGTCGTTGCACTGTCTATGGTGGGTACAGCCCTCGGATATAAGTATTTTATCAGATCCTTTCAGCTTTGACAAGAGGGATGCGCCGCGCACCAGCTCCTCAAGCTCTCCCTTGTATCTTGCAAAGAGAATTGAGAAGGAGGTCAGAGAAATATTGTCGGGCAGTATTTTTGCCACCTTTCCGAAAACCTGAGAGTCGGTTATGACAAGCTTGGGATCGTTCTTTAAGGAATCAAGAGTCTGCTTTAATTCCTCAGGCTGGCATACTACGGCGATACAGCCGTGGTCTATTATCTCACGGATGGTATTCTGCTGAGGAAGGATCAGTCTGCCCTTAGGAGCGGACTCGTCTATAGGCGTGACAAGCACTACAACGTCACCCTTGCCCAGAAGATCAGCCACTATATACTTCTCCTCGGTCTTTGGGTTAAGGGATGCTATTTTTTCCTTCAATTCATTGACACCCTCACCTGTAAGGGCGGAAACGCATATTTCGTTGTCCTTGGTTTCTTTTTTTACAATATCGCACTTGTTATAAGCAATGATATAAGGCAGCTTTGCCTCCTCAAAATAGGATATAAGCTGTCTGTCAAAGTCGGATAGCTCTCTTGCGGCATCCGCAACAAGCACGGCAATATCGGTCTTGGCAAGCACCTGTCTTGCCTTCTTGACACGAAGCTCTCCTAAGTCCCCCTCGTCGTCAATGCCGGGGGTGTCGATTATAACGACAGGACCTAAGGGCAGAAGCTCCATCGCCTTTTGTACCGGGTCGGTGGTAGTGCCCTTAACGTCGGATACCACCGAGAGTCCCTGTCCCGTTACTGCGTTGACAAGACTACTCTTGCCCGCATTTCTCATACCGAAAAAGCCTATATGGATTCTCTCGGCGTTAGGT
>JAZRQH010000227.1:0-14020 GCA_045649645.1 Eubacteriales bacterium | reverse complement strand
CCCACGCAGCACCTGAAAGATATGAGATCCGAAGTACACTTTTGTACGGTATTACTGAATGCTTGCGTGCCAATAAATGTATAGATCTTCTCGAAGCCAAGGACTATGAAGCTTTGGGAAGGCTTATGAGTACAAGCCATGATGGCGATAGAGTGTCAAACGGCAAAAAGCCCTATGATTACTCTGCTCCCGATGAATATCTTAAAAGATTGATTGACGATTACCGTAACGGTGATTGTGAGGCTGCTTTGTATAATCAGCCCGGTGGATACGGGTGCTCAACCGAAACTATCGATAGGCTGGTCGATTTTGCGGTTTCACTTGAGGGAGTAATGGGGGCTGAGCTTTCGGGAGCCGGACTTGGCGGTTGTATTATAATTTTGGTTAAGAAAGAAGCCACAGCGCATCTTCTTGATGAATTAAAGAAATTTTATTATGATAAAAAAGGATTGCCTATGGGCGCTGAGGTTTATATACCTGTAGCGGGCTCCTTGGCGTTTTAAATATGGAGGTAACTATGACTAACAAAACTATACTTCTCACAGGCGGTGCCGGTTACATCGGTTCCCATACTGCGGTTGAGCTTCTCAATGACGGCTGGCAGGTTGTTATAGCTGACAATTTTTATAACAGCAGTCCTGAGGTTCTTTGCCGTATCGAAGAGCTTACCGGAAAGAAGCCTGTGTTCTATGAAATTGATATTTGTGATGAAGCTGCACTCACAAAGCTTTTTGACGAACAGACTATTGATGCAGTTGTTCATTTTGCGGGATATAAGGCTGTAGGAGAATCGGTAGCTAAGCCTGAGATGTACTATGATAATAATATCAATTCCACACTTGTGCTTCTTCGTGTTATGAAAGCTCACGGCTGTACAAGACTCGTATTTTCTTCATCTGCAACCGTTTACGGTATACCCGAAACCGTTCCGCTGGTTGAAACCATGCCCACAGGATGCACTAATCCTTACGGCTGGACTAAGCTTATGAACGAGCAGATACTTACAGACGTGGCTAAGGCTAACCCCGAGATGTCTATCGTTCTTCTCAGATACTTCAATCCTATCGGTGCTCACAAGAGCGGTAGGATCGGAGAGGATCCCAACGGAATCCCCAACAACCTCGTTCCTTATATCACTCAGGTTGCGGTTGGCAAGCTCGAAAAGCTCAGCGTTATGGGTAACGATTATCCTACCCACGACGGTACGGGCGTGCGCGATTTTATTCACGTTGTAGACCTTGCTCTCGGTCATCTTGCCGCACTTACATATTCCCTTGAGAATACAGGCGTTGAGATATTCAACCTTGGTACGGGAACAGGCTACAGTGTTCTTGATATAGTTAAGGCTTTTGAAAAGGTTAACAACATCGAGGTTCCTTACGTTATCGCTCCCAGACGACCCGGTGACGTTGCTGAGTGTTACGCCGACGCCTCTAAGGCTCATAATTTCCTCGGCTGGAGCGCTAAGCATACTCTTGAGGATATGTGCCGCGATTCCTGGAACTGGCAGAAGAACAATCCCAACGGATACAAAGCCTAAATACTAAAATCAAAGCCCTCTGCATAGAGGGCTTTTTTCTTGCATATGTATGTAATAAAAAACTGAGGAGTATACCGATGCAAGAAAATAATATTATCACAATAAAAAAGCAACTCCACGATTCCTTGGATCTTAACAACGATTATACGCTTCCCGATTATATCGTTGACGTACGCAAGCTTGTCAGCTGCGATGCAAAAGCTGTATTGAATAACGTTTACCGAGCAGACGGTTCGTTGATTTTTGAGGGTGAGGTAAGCTATTCGGTACTCGTTATATGTGAGGATAACAGCATAAAAAATCTTATATATTCCGAGGATTTTACCTTAAACGGACACGCCGATAGCTGTGACGTGTCCGTACACGATTGCAGGCTTGAATCTTACGCTGCGCGTCTGGTGAGCCCCAGAAAGATGAATTGCAGGTCTAAAATTGCCATTACTACCAAGAATAATGTTTCTGAAGGTATCAATACGGTTTATCGCGGTTCAGGAATGCCGGAGGCTGAGTTTACGACCGAGAAAATGCTTAAAAAATGCGATTTTCTGACGTTTTATGACGAAGAGCTTCGCAATCAGCGTGCCAGCAGGGATATCGAACTGTCCTCAGGTAAAGAAGAGATCGCCAATATCGTATATTGCCGTGTCAATACCCGCGTAAACGAAAGAAAGCTTGTAGACGGCAAGCTGTTTCTGAGAGGCGAAACCGTATCGGAGATACTTTATGAAACAGTTAACGGTAATTACGTAAAGCATTACGACAAAGCTGTGTTCAACGACGTGATTGAAGATAAGAGCGGATCATCTGTTCAGCTTTGCAGAGTTGACGTCTCGGATATCAAGGCATCCGTCAGAAACAATTCCTTTGGCGAAATGAAGATCATCGAGCTTGATTATTCTTACTCCGTTAAATGCCGATGCTATACCGAGCGTGTTACCGAAGTTGTCAGCGATGCTTATTCCACCGAATACGAGCTTGAGTGTAAAAGCAATTCTGTTTCACCGTTAAAAATGAATACGCTGTTCTCAGCATCACTCAGTATCAACGACTCGTGTTCTACGGATGACCTGACCGATGATGATATAGTTGATATTGTCGATTACAGCGTGAAGGTTCTGAGCGTAAATATCAAACCCGATCCTTTGAAACAAAGACTGGTTATATCAGGTGAGCTTAAATTCGACGTGATCTATAAGTCGGAAGGTTACAGCGGTATCAGCGTTACGCGTCCGTATAAATACGAAAGGGAATACGACGGCATCTCAGAGGATATATACTGCGAGCATTATGTAGATGCACAGCTTATGTCATGCTTGATGGATAAGGGAAGATTACTTCTAAATGCCGAAATATATTTCAACGTGATGATCGCGGAGCACACCGAGTATAATTACATACAGGTGGCAGAATTTACAGAGTGTGCCCGAGATAGCGAAACTCCTGTGATAATATACTATCCTGACAAAGATGATACACTTTGGGAGATAGCGAAAAAATACAAAACCACATGTAAGGATATAATCGGTGCGAATTGTCTGAATTCGGAATCTCTTGACGGAATCAAGGTGTTGCTGTTACCTAAGAAAAAGAAAAGATCAATATTCAATGCAATAATATAAAAGCACCCAAATGGGTGCTTTTATCAATTATTCAATTCAGCCTCTACGACCTCTTCGAGGTCTTCGTATTCAAGAGCTTCAAAGAATATCTTTACCACCACACCGTTCTCATCTAGTATAACGGTATAGGGATAGGTGCCTCTGCCGCCCAGGAGTGAATAATAGCCCTCAGCCTCGAGATCACGTGCAAATACAATGTTGCTTTCGGGATAATGTCCCTTTATATAATCCGGTGCGGTATCTGAAACCATATTGGTATGCACAGCAATCACGGTAACCTCATCAGCATAATTTGCAGCGATCTGATCGAAGTAGGGAAGCTCGTTCACACAGGGCGTACACCAGGTGCCCCAGAAATTGATTACGGTTATCTTGCCTGTATCTATGGGATTGACCGTATCCTCCGTGATAGCATCGCCTGTGATTATATTGAGGTCGGAACCGTAGCACTTATCGCCAACCTCGTTTCCTTGCTCCGTCTGCTGTGGCGCATCGGGAACCTGAACCTGGTTGCTGTCGGTGCTCCAGTAATATACAATTGCTCCTATCAGAAGAGATATCAATAAAATACAGGAAATTATACGTGTAACAAGACGCGCCTTGTAATGTCCCTGTACGGATTCAGGTAATGTCTTTTCAGGCTTCCTGCATTTCCAGGATATAGCCTTTGTAGGACAAACGTTTACACATTCGCCGCAGCTGATACATTCTGCATCGCCAACATTCTTTATATCCATTTTGCAGTGGCTGATGCAGCGGTTGCAGTAGGTGCATTTGCTATGATCGACTTTGACGCCGAAAACAGAAATCTTGTTGAATAAGCCGTACAGCGCACCGAGAGGGCAGATGAAGCGGCAGAACATTCTGAATACGAATACACTTGCCGCAACTATACTTACGAGAATGATAAATTTCCATGTGAAAAGCGGTCCAAGCATAGAAAAATAGCTTTCGTTGACCTTGTTTGCCAGCAGACCTATGCCCCCCTCGAGGGTTCCTGCAGGGCATATGTACTTACAGAAGGCAGGTAGCGGTGTATCGCGGAATGCGTACATTATAGGTACGATAAACACAAAGAAAACCAATACGAAGTACTTGAAGAACGAAAGTATCCGTGTGACGGGACTCTTCTTAAGCTTAGGAGTTTTTATTTTATAAAGAAGCTCCTGTATAAGACCGAAGGGACATAACCATCCGCAGATCATTCGGCCAAACAAGAAGCAGTAGAGAAGCAATATACCGCCTACGTAGAAAAGGGTACTTCTGTCTGCACTGAAGGAACCCTGGAGTGAGCCGAGAGGACATGCCGTAACGGCGCCGGGGCAGGAATAACAGTTAATGCCGGGCATACAAACCTTTTTGGTGTTACCCTGATAAATGTTTCCTGTTGCAAAGCCCTTGAAGTTAGCATTAAACAGCAGGGCTGCATAGAGCTGAACAAGCTTACGCTTGGTAGGCTTGAGTGCTTTGATCTTATCAGTAAATTTGCTCATATTTCACCTTTAACCCAACCCGATACATTCGGTACATATGTTTATCGCTTTTGTCAATACGTCAGCCGTTCCGCCAGAGCAAAGACCGTATACAATGATGCCTGCCGCTACTAACAGAGCGGCGATCTTGATGAATATATATACGTTCTTGTTTGATATATTATCCGTAGTGCTTTTTGCAGGAGCGTCCTTTGCGAGCTCACGGATTTTCTTTATTTCACGTTCTCTGCTTTTATTGATCACAAACGCACTGATGATTGAATACACGAACGGGATCAGTATACAGCTACCGAATACCGCCATTGCTTTTATCATCGAAGCGTTTATCTCACTTTGATGGAAATTCGAAGGATTTAAAGCGTAAAAGAAAAAGAACGTAAATCCTATGATGATAAGAACAACCTGTATTGTGCTATATATCATGCGGGTGCGTCGTTCTTTTTTCAGTGTAGGATCATCGATATTATATACGTCTTTATTTCGTGCGATCGCTTTGATCGTATAGGAATTATTCTTAATTACAGTTCCTCTGGCGTATATGCCGTCAACAACAAAATTGTATATAAATGTTATGATAACAAGAGCCAGACATATGAATACGGGAAGCGATATTTCACCGAAAGCCAGCGCAACGGCTTGCCTTGAATAGGGCTTATCTCCTGAGTTATAGATGGCCAGACATTGCATAATCATACATATACCTGAAATGAAAATCGAAATACTCAGCAGTATTCCGAGGATCTTGCCAATGGTTTTAGACATCGTTGCCTCCAAAGAAACTAATATATTTTACATTATATCATCATAATCGCGAAATGTAAATATTGTTGAAATAATATTATAAAAAATAGTAAAGATATTCGGAAAAACTTGAAATTTGTTGGTATTTGTTGTATGATAGGTTGAATATGTATGTATATATAAAAATTGAAGCATATTTAAGAAAACAAGGAGACTCTACAAACCAATGATGAACACAAGGCTTGTAAAATCAATCAAGGGTGTGCTTGCATACCTTATGGTGCTGTCCTTCCTTCTCGGAAGCCTGACCGTACCCGTGACCTTCGCTTCAAGCGCTGACTATACTGCTGCGTATGTCAATAAGCTTGAAAACGTTAAGGTCGACTATTCTAAGTACCTCAACAGCTCTGTAATGTTTGAGCTGCCCGAGGGAATAGACGATAACGAAGAAATATCGGTAATCATAACACTTGACAGAGTTGACATCATGGAAGCATATGAAAACTCCAACAAGACAATGAGCTTTAACGATTACGCTACTTCAAGCGACGATGCTGCTGCCATCAGAGGCGATATTGCCGATGCTAAAGCAGACTTTCTCAGTAAGCTTGACAAGAAGGGAATAGCTTATACCACAGGTGAGGATTACGATACTGTCCTCAGTGGTTTCGAGCTTCTTATCAAGGCAGGCGATTTCAAAAAAACAGCCAAGACTCTTTCAAAGGGTATGGACATCATCGTCGGCGAAGTTTATGAGGCTCAAAAGACAGAGCTTGTTGAAAACGAAGTAAACGTTTATGAAACAGGTATCTTTGACAGCTCTGATTCCGGTTATGACGGTACGGGAATGGTTGTTGCGGTTCTTGATACGGGTCTTGACTATAATCACACTGCCTTTTCTACCGACAATTTCACATCCGAGACTCTCGGTCTCACCTACGATGACGTTGCAAAGGTAGTTGACGAGACCAAGGCGAGTGAGCTTCTCGACGGCCTCAGTGCGTCCGACGTTTATATCAACGAAAAGGTTCCTTACGGCTTTGACTATGCCGACAACGATCCCGACTGTTATTCTACACACAACAATCACGGTACACACGTTTCGGGTATTATCGTTGGTAATGACGATACCATACGCGGTGTTGCTCCCAACGCTCAGCTTGTGTCCATGAAGATATTCTCTGATGTTGAGGATTCGTCCAGAACTGCATGGATCCTTGCAGCACTCGAGGACTGTGTTGTTCTCGGTGTTGACGTAATCAACATGTCTATCGGTACGGCCTGCGGCTTCAGCCGTGAAACAGACGAAGAGTCTGTAGGCGGTATCTTTGATAAGATCCGTGATGCAGGTATCAACATGATCGTTGCTGCATCCAACAGCTACAGCTCTGCATACGGCTCTGAGGCTAACGGTAACCTCGGTCTTACCTCCAACCCCGATACAGGTACAGTAGGTTCACCTTCTACATACGAAGGCGTTATGTCAGTGGCTTCTATCAGCGGTACAGAAACTCCTTATCTTAAATATAACGACACTATCATATATTTTACCGAGTCCTCCAATGCAGCAGGTGAGGAAAATAATTTCTTTGAAGAGCTTCTTTCTGACAAGGATTCCTTAAAGATTGATTACGTCCTCATCCCCGGTGTCGGTAGATCTGCCGATTATACAGGGCTTGACGTTAAGGATAAGATAGCTCTCGTACGCCGCGGTCAGAACACCTTCGAGGAAAAGGCTATGATCGCTCAGGAGCAGGGAGCTGCAGGTATCATCATCTACAACAACGTATCCGGTGATATCAAGATGAACGTTGGCGAAGCAGAGATTGCCGTATGCTCTATTTCTCAGAACGACGGTGAGCTTCTTGCAAAGAAGGACAAGGGAACACTTAAGCTCAGCAAGAGCCAGACCTCCGGTCCCTTCATTTCTGACTTCTCATCCTGGGGTCCCAGCCCTAATCTCGAGATCAAGCCTGAGATCACTGCTCACGGCGGTAGCATTCTTTCTGCCATCACAGGCGGCAGCTATGACCGTATTTCCGGTACCTCTATGGCTTGTCCTAACCTTGCGGGTGTCGTAGTTCTTCTCAGACAGTACGTTGTTGAGAACTTCCCCGACATTGCGGATGATGAGCAGAAGATAAACATCATGGTTAATTCGCTTATGATGTCTACAGCCGATATCGCTCTCGGTAAGAACGGTCTTCCTTATTCTGTAAGAAAGCAGGGCGCAGGTCTTGCAAACCTCACGAGCTCTATCACAACTCCCGCTACCATCACCACTAAGGATGCCGAGGGTAACGTGATGGATAAGGCAAAGATACAGCTTGGTGACGATCCCGATCGCAAGGGTAAGTACGAACTTACCTTCACAGTACATAATTTCGGTGATAAGAAGGTTACCTACGATCTCGGTGCTATCGTTATGACCGAGGGTGTAAGTGAAACTAAGACAAACGCAGGTGAGACCACTATTACCGAAGAGTCCTATATTCTTGACGGTGCAACCTTTGAGGTAACAAAGGTTGAGGGTGGAAAGCATACAGGCAACAAGATAAAGGTTGGTGCAGGCAAGGAAGCCACCGTTACCGCTAAGCTTAAGCTCTCAAAGGAAGATAAGAAGTATCTTAACGATTCCTTTGAAAACGGTATGTACGTTGAAGGCTTTGTGACTCTTGAGGCAAAGTCGGGCACAAAGATCGACCTCAACGTTCCTTACCTTGCTTTCTTCGGCGATTGGACCGAAGCTCCTCTCTTTGACCTTACTTATTACGAAACCAACGCAGACGAGCTTGACGACGGTATCGATATAGAAGACAAGGTTATGGCAGATGCATATGCAACAAGACCTGTCGGCGGCGTCAGCGACGACTACGTAAGCTATCTCGGTTCCTATTATTTCCTTCAGGATCCCGATGATATGGTTATCCCTGCAGCTCCCGAGCACGTTGCTCTTTCAAATCAGATCGGTACAATACATTCACTTCGTTATGTGTGGGCGGGTATGCTCAGAAACGCAGCGAAGGTGGATATATCCATAACCGACAATATAACAGGTGAGGTAATATTTGAAAAGGAAGAAAATGATATCCGTAAGTCATACAGTGACGGCGGTGCCATGATCTATCCTGCAAACATAGAGATTGAATTTGATACTATCGACTACAATCTCGAGAATAACAGCGAATATACCGTTAAGCTCGTCGGTTCTCTTGATTACGGCGAAGGCGGTATTGATACCAACAAGTCAAACGTATTTGAATTTCCTCTTGTAGCCGATTTCGAGGCTCCTACAATATCAAAGGTAGAGTATAGCTACAAATATGACAAGACTTTAGAGAAAAACCGTCTTTACGCAGACGTTTATATCTACGACAATCACTATACTATGTCCTCTCAGCTCGGTTACGTTACCGAGGGTAAGGACGAAAACGACAACGTTGTACCCGAGATGAAGGCGTTTGAGCAGTATATGACCCCTGTGTATTCTGAAAAGAACAGCACAACAAAGGTCACCTACGAGCTCACCGACTATCTCTACGATATCAAGAATTTTGCAACTAAGAAAAACACGTTCGTTATCACCGCATACGACTATGCTCTTAACTATGCAACGTTTGAGATAGGTCTCCCCGATAACTTTACTGAATTTGTTTTCGACGGTCTTGAGGAGGGTCTTACACTTAGTCCCAATGAGGTGTATACGCTTACTCCCACAGTCGGTCCCGATGACCAGTGGGCAGAGCTTCTTGACTTTACGTCATCCAAGCCCAGTGTTGTCCGTGTTGTAAACAACAAGCTTGTTGCGGTAAAGAGCGGAAGCGCTACAGTTAAGGCGCAGAACCCCAACACCAATGAGAGTATTACCTTCAAGGTAAACGTTCTCAAGGAGAGTGACGAGGGTTACAGAAGATTTGACAAGCCTGTAGCTGACGTATTCACTCTCGATGGCTTCAGTACAACTAAAGCTTATTATATACTTGAAAATGAAGATAAAGATATCGGAGATGTGGGAAGCACCAACTTCTTTGAAGGAAATTACAACCTTGCTTTGTATCCTTCCGAAACAGTTATGCTTCAGTATTCTCTTGATTCTTATTTCCCCAAGGATACCGTTGTGGTATTTGAATCCAGTAACGAAAGCATTGTAAAGGTCGACGATTACGGTAACGTAACAGGCGTTGAGGAAGGCTTTGCTTCCGTAACTGTAAAGGTGCTTATGGATGATGAAAGCACTTACTATTCCGAGACTGTATCTGTTGAAGTAAAGGATCCTTACGTAACTATGGGACCCAGCCTCACTCATTATTACGGTAACGGCGGTCTCGTAGATATTCCCAAGAGACTTTCCCTTACCGAAATCGGTTCCTTCGCATTTTCCAACTTCGAATATGTAATGAAGACCGAGGAGGAGCTTGCCATAGACGACAAGGAGACCTCCAAGCAGTGGTTTATCGGTGACAGCACCATCACCAAGGTTGTTCTTCCCGAGGGCATCGAGAAGATAAACTCCTATGCGTTTGCTAACCTTACCGCTCTCGAAGAGGTAGTATTCCCCTCAACGCTTGAGCATATTGATTACGGTGCATTCTATAACTGTACATCACTTAAGAAGATAACCTTCAGCGGTGACAACAACCTTAAGGTAATTAACCAGAACTCATTTGAAAACTGTGCGATAGAGGGCACGCTTGAGCTTCCTTCCGTATGCGTTATTTCCGACTACGCTTTCGCAGGTAACCAGAAGCTCAAGGGAATCGTCCTTGCAGACACCCTTATTTCTGTTGGTCAGTATGCCTTTGGCGGCTGTAAGAAGCTGGCAGACGTAACGATAGAATCTCCTAAGGTAAAGTACGGTGCTTATGCGTTTACCGGCTGTGAATCCCTCAAGGAATTCTATGTTAACGCTTCTGTTCTTCCTGAGGGTATGTTCCATCAGTGTAAGGAGATGACCAAGGTAACAGTTGGTCCCGACGTTGAGGATATTGGTGTATTCGCTTTCAGAGAGACCAAGATCAAGGAATTTGAGATCGATAAGAAGAACAAGTCCTTTAAGGTGCAGACTGCAGATCATATCATTTCCGACAACGGAAAAACACTTTTTGCCGTTTCTCCCGAGATCAAGGGTGAATTCAGCGGTGCGACCATAAAGGCAGATAAGATCGAGGAGATCGCTAAGGGCGCATTCTCTCACAATCAGAAGATCACCTCCGTTACTTTAGATAATGTAACAAAGGTCGGCGATTACGGTCTTGCATCCAATAAATACCTTGAAAAGGTTAGGCTTGGCGAGCTCAAGACTATTGGTTCTTACGCGTTCTTTGAAGCTGCCATTTCCGAGATGCCTACCTTTACCGAAAAGACAAAGATAGGTAAGTATGCATTCTCGTTCAGTAAGCTTACTTCGGTTACAATACCCGACAAGATGGAGATCGAGGAGGGAACGTTCAGCGAATGCTCTGCGCTTACTACCGTAGTTATCGGAAACGACGTTACTATAGGTAAGCACGCATTCAGCATGAACAAGGATACTGCATTCAAGATCATCCAGGGCGGTGACGACAGCAAGAAATATTTCTATTATGAATTCTCATCTCCCCTTACATCTCTCACCATCGGAGACAATGCTGTTATCGGCGAGAACGCATTCAACAACGCAGCAAGCCTTGAGACGGTAACTCTCGGAGAGGGAGCTGAGCTTGGCAAGATGGCGTTCTACAATATGTCAAGCCTTAAGAATATAGATCTTTCTAAGGTTAAGTCCTTCGGTGATTATGCAATATCCGGTGACGTATATTACGCTTGTCTTGATGACAGCATGACCGTTGCTGATGTTACCTCCGAGGGTATGTACCGTTACACCTATCACGGTCCTCAGATAACCTCTCTTGATATCTCTTCAGCTGAGAGCATCGGCGAGTACTCTTTCTCTTACTGCAGACAGCTTGTTGACGTTAAGATCGGTGATAAGATAACCGAAATACCCAAGTACGCATTTGCAGGATGCGATGCACTCAAGAATATCAACCTTACAGGTATAGAAAAGATCGGCGAGTATGCATTTATGGAATGCGGTCTTGAACAGATCGATATATCTGCATGTGAATCTGTTGGAGACTATGGCTTTGTTTCCAACCGTAAGCTCGCAAGCGTTACTCTTAACGAAAAGGGTACTGATATCGGTGAGGGTACGTTCTCTTACTGTGATCCCTTGAAGACGGTAACAAATCTCAATAAGTCCGAAAATATAGGCGACTATTCATTTGCATACGATACAATTACAGAGATCGATCTTACAGATGCGGTAAACATCGGTAAGAATGCGTTCATGAAGGAAACTCTTACTGAGGTAAAGGTAACTCTCGGTGAAGAGATCGAAAAGATCGGCGATAACCCCTTCGCTATGTGTAAGATCAAGCCCTTCAGCTCCAAAGCTACCGAAAAGGTCAACGGAGAAAAGAAGGAGGTTACCGTATATGACTTTGAGCTCAGCGACAACGCGGTCGTTATCGACGGCTCCCTCTACTGCAAGAACGGCGACGGTTACGAGCTTATTACCTTTGCGGGTACTGAAACAGAGGACGTTGTAGTCAATGAAGATACAGTACGTATTTCTGCTCTTGCTTTTGCAGGCTCGGATGTTGTACGCGTCAAGCTGCCCTTTATGACAAGCGCGATAGGTCATAAGGCGTTCTATCAGTGTAACAAGCTTGAGATGGTTATCTTCGGCAGTTATAACGTTCCTAACTTCGAAGAAGAGTATGATCCCAAGTATTATGAAACCTTTGAGCATATTCCCGGTACAGGTGAATACGGTGAATACACCGACTACGACGGTACCCAGAAGAAGATCATGGGTACAGGAATGCTTCCTTATTATATGTGGAATGCAACCGACGGTCAGTACTTCAGTGTATTCTACGGTGCAAACTTTATCGATTACGTAGGCTACGTTGAAAACAAACCTATGATGGTCAAGCCTGTTAACGGCGTTGGATACGACTCCTTCATATGCGACCAGTACTTTGATCTCAGGATCGACGGTCCTGCCGCTCCCGATAAGACCTCTGTTGATGCAATCAAGCTTATTAAGGCTATTCCTGAGCGTGTAACTGCTGATGACAAGGCACTTGTCAAGGAAGCACGCGCTGCCTTTGACAAGATCGCTACAACCGAACAGCAGGCTCTTGTAAATAACTATTCCGAGCTTGTTTCTGCAGAGCAGAGAATCAAGTCCCTTAATTCCGACAAGGCAGAAGAGAAGGACGACAAGGATGCTGACAAGAAAGACTCCAAGGGCGGTACGGTTATCATAGTGATATCCATCATCGTTGGTGTGCTTGTTGTCGCAGGTCTTGCCGGTGCGTTCCTGCTCAATAAGAAAAATAAAACCGAAAAGAAGGAGGCTGACGAACCCAATGAAAGCAATGAAGAATAAGACACTCAGATTAAGTATACTTGCGGTTGTCGCTATCCTTACATGTCTCGTTATAAGCGGTTGCGCAGACAATCGCACACCCTATGAGATAAACAACAACGACGGATACACCGTTAGCGTTAAGTTTGACGCTAACGGAGGTATCTTCACAACAAACACCTCGGTTATCGTGGACTCCTTTAACCCCGACGGTGCTTCCGAAATCGCGCTTCTTTCTCCCGATGATGCTAAGCGCGGCAACGATGCCTTCTCCGCTATCAATAACGGTCATTTCCTTGCCGGTTGGTATAAGGAGCGTATAGAGGAGACTGATGGAAGCTACAGCTACGCTGATAAATGGGACTTTGAGACCGACCGAGTAGAGGTTGATCCTTCTGTCGAATACAGCGCAGATGAACCTGTGCTTACGCTTTATGCAGCATGGATACCACTCTTCAACATTGAGTTTTATAATGTTGACGATGCCTCTCTTAACGGAACGTACAGCTTTGATCCCAATACTGTTACAGAAATTTCCGTTCCTGCTCTTAACGAGGAGACAGGTGCTGTGGATATGTTCCATTTCCCCGAGAGATCAGGTTATACATTTGAGAGCGCTTACTACGATGAGGCTGCAACGGTCAAGGTTGATACTGCAACACTGGTGCATCCCGGTGTAGTTGACTATGAAAAGGGAACTGCTACCGACACCTTACTCAAGCTTTACGTTGACTGGAAGGAAGGTGAGTGGTACCATATCTATAACGTTGATCAGTTCCTTGATAACGCAAGCGTTAAGGGTAACTATGAGATCCACGCAGATCTTGATTTCACAGATAAAAACTGGCCGACATCCTTTATGTACGGCAAATTTAGCGGTGTAATAAACGGTAACGGTTACACCATGAAGAACATAGACCTTGAACAGACAAACAATTCAAAAGAAAATGCGGGTCTGTTCGGATGTCTTACTGAGACAGCCCAGGTCAAGGACGTTAAGTTCGAAAACGTTACGTTTACTATGAAGGCGGGTACCCGTAAGGTCGGCTCATCCTTCGGTCTCTTTGCGGGACGTATACTTCCTGAAGCAAAGATAAATAACGTAAGCATTACCGCAAGTAAACTTCAGATAGATTCAGCATGCTATTTCGGTGTTGAGGATTATTCTGTAGGCCTTGTATGCGGTATGGGCGATACAAACGGAATCACT
>JAZRQH010000226.1:0-3075 GCA_045649645.1 Eubacteriales bacterium | reverse complement strand
GGGGTCGGGACCCTTACCCTTGCTTGGCTTAGGGATGTCACCCATATCAAGATATTTGTCTATAAAATCATCTACCGATATCTCAACGCCAAGATAGTTAAGCGCCATTACAGTGCTGACCGCTTCACACCCGTTGGGGTATAATTCAAGCTGATTTATGTAAGGAACGTTTATAAGCTTTGCGTCCTTTGGAACGTACTCTGCCCTGTTAAGAGGTGTAAGAGGCTTATCTGATACGCCGCCGTTGTCGGTCTGCGTGGTTACGTGTGTAAATGAAGTGAGCATCGTCAGTACCAATGCCAAAAGTATTATAAATGGTATTATTCTTCTGATGATGCTCACCTCGTTTGTTTATTCTGATATTTCCGAGTCGATTACATATTCGCCGTATATAGTTTCCGCATAGCAGGCTTCTCTGCCCGTCTCATCAAGCAAGGTAGAGCTCTTGAAGAAGAAATCCTCTCCATCACGAACGAACTCATACTTCACTTTGTATGCGGGGATTAAACAACCTTCATCAGCATAAAATTGATAGGTCAAGTAGTTTTCACCGCCATCCACAAGACATCCTGAAACGGTAGGAATATACGTGCGCTTAGGCTCTGTACCGTATATATCTACAAGCTCTGTTTCCTTTGCGGTCGCTTCTTCATCGGTATACTGCCCTTTGAGAATATCTATGCCAAAGCACTTTTTTGCATAGTGTCTGTACTCGTCTAAGGTGTTGGCATTGTAGATATAGTGCAGGTATCTGACTACGTCACGAAAATCATCATCCTCGTTATAAGCTTCTCCCATAGGAAGCAGCGTTGTGTTGGAGAAAGTAAGCCATCCCTCTGCCATTTCGGGCATCTCTGTATAATAGCTCTCTACCTCGGGGTATAGACAATCAACACAATTATGGTTTACACCTACTCGGATAGATTCTTTGCCTTCGGGATTAACCGCAACTACCGTTTTGGTCACAGTGAACGTATGGAAGCCTTTATTTACATTAAACGCCTGACTTTCGGTAACGTAAGCCTCGATGCGAAGACCACGGTCATCTATAAGCTTTGATATACGGTAATCGCCGATCTTGACAGTCTTCAGATCTTTAAGAAAATTAGGATCATAACGTCCCAGCCTTTCAAGAGTGGCAGTGTCCCCGTTGATAAAGACTTCTGCCGCCTTGATGATATCCTCGTCAACATCCTTGATCCTTGATATGTCGGAAACATCCGTAACAACGTCGGTTTTTACGATATCCTCAAGGTTACAATGAGCCTTTTTCGGCTCGGTCAACTCACCCGTTTTCATATCAAAATAGGTCTCAACGTTAGCACGTCTGTTATCCTTATTTTCAAGCTTATGGTTTATCCATACCAGACTTGTAGGTTCTTCGCCTTCTATATCGTAATTGTGAAGGCTGACTTCAATATTATATTCGGGAGGATTGCCGCCCCAGCTTTCGTATATGGAGAGCACGTCACGGTCAAGACCGTGAACCTTGAGTATATCGTCAACGCCGTAGTACAGCTCGTGGACTACCTCACCGGTGGACATATCTATCATAAAGATATACTGGTTTACACATTCCTCCACGCTCTCGGGGAGTCTGTGGTAGGTTATGATAGAATAATTGTCGGATATCCACGCCTCAAAGGCGGGGTAACGGTATTCGATATCGTGGTTCTCAAAATCGGCACTTATATTTATTACATCCTTATGCTTTGAGCTCTCACCGTAGCTATACAGGACATCAAAGCTGTCGTCCTCGGTGATACGTCCTATACTGATAACGCCGTCCTTGGCAGCGACACCCCAGCCTCTGAGTTCTTCTCCGTCCATATCGTAGCAATCAGCGACCGAATCAAACCCTATATAGGGTTCGGAGATGTCCAACGTATATTCGGGCTCTGTTTCCTTTGTGGTACAACCAATGATACTTGTGCAAAGCAGAGCACATATAAGTGTTATTGCTACTATCCAGTAGCCTTTTTTCTTTTTGTCAGTATTTATCATATTCTCAAACCTCTCTTTGACAGCCCTTTTCTTGGGGCTGAAGCCTGTGGTGAGCTTAGGTGCGTGGCGGCAAAGCTTGACTATCTCAAGCATAGAGTTGCCGTAGCCGAGACGTTCCATAAGATCGGTCTTACGAAGTGCCATCTCGTCACAGGACAGCTCCGCCTCGGATGACATCATACCGCAAGCGACATATGCCAAGGGGTTAAACCAATGGATAGCGTTTGCGAACATTGCCAACAGTTTGAGATACAGGTCTCCCCGCTTATAGTGGGTAAGCTCGTGACGGAGGATATAGGTCATACTCTGTGCGGACATATCCACCGATGGCAATACCACCTTGGGGTTAAAGAATCCGTAGACCATAGGGGACACGTCGGCTCTGCCCATATAGATCGGCGGAGCATTTTTGATGTTAAGCTCACGGCAGACAGTGTCGTAGATGCCCCAAAGCTCGGGGGCGGGAATACTCAGAGCTCTGTCAAGCTTTCTTGCATTTATCCTGTAGCGGACAAGGGTAACTGTCACAAATGTGACTGCTCCGACAGCCCATACCGCAAACAGCGCTACGGTTATATGTCCCCATGTCAGTTCAAAGACCGGCTTTTGAGGCGCAGGCTCGACTGTAGGTGCCGATGGTATATAGTTTTCGTTGGTCGTATTTTCTGTTACGGGCTCGTTTATGACCTCCGAGGAAACGGATGGCATCACTGCCTCGGGAGTATATTCTGCCTCGGGTATCACCTCGGGAGTGACCGTTTGATAGATCACCGTTTCTTCATTAGGTATATCCGAGTCAACAGTAACGAGCTTGGGCAGAATATCAAAGCTCAGAGGCAGACAGAGTCGTATGATTATCACCGACCAGATAATATATCTGCCCAAAGCAGCAAAGCGTTTCTTTATAGGCTTCTGCAATGCCAGCATAAGTATAATTACCGCAGACATCGCAAGACTTATACCGCCTAAGGTTATTAAGAAATTAAGCATTTTATTCTCCCTCTATCTCTCTGCGCTTGGCATTGAGCATATCCGAGATGGATATGATATCCTCATCAGACAGCTCATCTG
>JAZRQH010000225.1:0-2287 GCA_045649645.1 Eubacteriales bacterium | reverse complement strand
TCCGACTATCCCTATCTTGAAGAGCTCTGTGACACACTCCTTTGCTGGACAGAGGACAAGAAGGTAAGCATGTCTCTGCCTTCGCTCCGTATCGACTCCTTCTCTAAGGAGCTTATGGACAGAATCTCTTCTGTTCGTTCCTCCGGTCTTACCTTTGCTCCCGAGGCGGGCACACAGAGACTCCGTGACGTTATAAACAAGGGCGTATGTGAGGATGACCTCATGAACGCCGCAAAGATAGCTTTCAGCGGCGGCAAGAGCCTTGTTAAGCTTTACTTTATGCTGGGTCTTCCCACCGAGACAAACGAGGACCTTGAAGGTATTGCAAAGATGGCTGAGCACGTGCTTGACGCATACTATCAAAACCCCGACCGCAAAAAAGGCTCTAAGCCCCCTCAAGTAACCATAAGCGTGGCTTCCTTTATACCCAAGCCCTTTACCGCTTTCCAGTGGGAGCCTCAGGCTGACCTTGATACCCTGCTTGAAAAGCAGAAGTATCTCGGATCCTGCATTACAAACCGCAAGATAAAATACAACTGGCACGAGGCTAAGGTATCCCGTCTTGAGGCTGTGTTTGCCCGCGGTGACAGACGTCTTTCAAAGGCGATACTCGAAGCCCATAAGCAGGGAATGATGTTTGACTCCTGGGACGAATATTTCAACTACGAAAAGTGGATGGAGATATTCAAGTCAGTTGATATTGACCCCTCATTCTATGCAAACCGCCGTTTCGCTGACGACGAGGTATTACCTTGGGATATCATTGACATCGGTGTTACAAAGGCATTCCTCCTCCGCGAAAAGAAGGCGGCATATGAGGAAAGACCCACACCCAACTGCGTTGAAAAATGCTCAGGCTGCGGTGCAAATAAGCTGGGAGGTGAAAATTCATGCTGTCCCAAAATATAACCTATCCCTGTCCCGTACGAATCAAGTTTGAAAAGATGAACGTCCTTAAGTTCATCTCTCACCTTGACGTGACCCGTACTATGAAGACCGCTCTTACCCGTGCGGGTATTCCCGTATGGTATACCGAGGGCTTTAACCCCCATCCCAAGATGATATTCTCTCTGCCCCTGTCCATCGGTACCGAGAGTGTATGCGAGTATCTTGACATCAAGATAACCGAGCCTATGTCCCACGAGGATATCAAAAAGAGACTGGGCGCCGCTCTTACCTCTGATATGGCTATAACCGAGGTATATGCTCCCAAGATGAAGTTTCAGGAGATAGCCTACGCCCTCTACGAGGTTACTCCCTATGAGGACTACGACCTCTCACCTCTTGACGCGGAGAAGATAATGGTCAAGAAGCACTCAAAGAAGGGCGAGATAGAGGTTGATCTTAAAGAACGTATCAAATCTATAGAGATCAAAGATGGCAAGATCATGATATTAGGCCGTGCCGATCAGCTTAACTACCTCAATCCCGAGCAGGTAATGGCACTTACAGGCTGCGGAGACTACAGGATCGTAAGAAAAGAGATCTACAACGAAAGAATGCAGATCTTTCGTTAAATGCAGAATGCAGAATTAATGAGAAAAACCGCTTTGGCGGTTTTTTTCTTGAATTATTATTTATTTATTCATCATTCATTAACCACAAGATGTTAAATAAATGTTTAAATAATAGATGATAATGATTAGTAAATAAACAGCTGAAAGGAAATATACATGATATCTACAAACGACCTCTCCCTCCAGTTTGGCGGAAGAACATTATTCAAGAACGCTAACCTTTCATTTACCCCCGGCAACTGCTACGGTATCATAGGTGCAAACGGTGCGGGTAAGTCCACACTTTTAAAGATCCTCTCCGGTGAGATCGAGTCTACCTCAGGCGAGGTTTACCGCGATCCCAAGGAGCGTATGTCTGTACTTAAGCAGGACCACTTTATGTTTGACGAGCATACCGTTCTCAAGACCGTTATCCTCGGTAACACAGAGCTGTGCGACATTATGGACAAGAAGGAATACTACTACTCAAAGGAGGATATGACAGAGGAAGACGGTATGATCCTCTGTGAGCTTGAGGAGCGCTTTGCCGAGCTTGACGGCTGGACCGCAGAGTCTGACGCCGAGATCCTTCTTAACTCCCTTGGTATCACAAGCGAGTACCACTATATGCAGATGTCCGAGTGTCCCGCTGACGTCAAGGTAAAGGTACTTCTTGCTCAGGCACTTTTCGGCAACCCCGATATCCTTCTCATGGACGAGCCTACCAACCATCTTGACCTTGAGACTATTGCATGGCTTGAGGACTTCCTTATAGACTTCCCCAACACAGT
>JAZRQH010000224.1:0-1611 GCA_045649645.1 Eubacteriales bacterium | reverse complement strand
CGATTCCTGTATATTCATCACTTAAACTCCTCGGGTAAAAATTCTTTGTCTATTACGTCACGGAGAATTGCCGTAAGAGACTCCTTATTTGCGTTTATTCCGTATACCTTTCCGAAGGTGGAGGCAAGCTCGTCGGTGAAGTCGGAGAGATAATAGAGCTTAGAGTTATAGTAGCTTGGTCCGAAATGGTGAACAACGGGAGTGAAAAGTACGTTCTCTATACTTACCTCACCGTCAACCTTGACTATATCAAAGGTACAAAGACCGCCAAGCATATTGGATGACTTCATCATAACCGCCACAAGGTCACCTAAAGAGTAGATGCACAGGGTCTTGTTGCCGTTATCTGAGCTTACCCACTCTACCGGCTGAATAACGTGGGGATGTGTGCCTATGATAACGTCTACACCCTCGTCGCACATTATCTGCGCAAGCTCTCTCTGCTCGGCGGTAGGCTCAAACTGATTTTCGTTGCCCCAATGAACAGAGACTATAAGGGTATCTGCCGTATCTCTTACACGGCGGATATCCTCTATAAGCTGGTCCTTTTCGAGATAGGGTACGACTACGTCATAGCCGTCCCAAGGCTTAAAGCCGTTTGTGGCATATGTATAAGAAAGGAATACCATGGATATTCCGTTCTTTTCTACCACTACGTGCTTATTGTATACCTCCTCGTTCTCATAACCGCCGATAAGGGTAACGTCCTTGGTGCGCCAGTATTCGATGGTATCAAGCAGACCCGGTGTGGTGGTGTCAAGCATATGATTGTTTGCTATATTGACTATATCAAAGCCGATCTCGGTGAGCTGGTCACCCAGATGCTGAGGAGAGTTGAAGCAGGGGTAGTCGCTATATCCGTACTCGGCCCCCGACATCATAGTCTCCTGATTGATATATGAGATATCAGCTGCTTCTATTGCAGGACGGATATTCTCGTATATGGGCATAAAGTTATACTCGGGATACTGACTGTTTGCACGGTTCTTTGCATCGGTAAAGCCGCACTGATAGATGATATTGTCGCCGACTGCGGCAAATGAAAGCTTAGAAACAGTAGGTTCTTTTTCTTCCTGCTCGGTTGTATCGGAAGGAACTGCATCCTCAAAGCCGCTGATATAAAAATCGGTAACCTTGCCCTCCTCTTCTGCGGGAGCTTTAGTACATCCGCAAAGAAGCAGAATAAGGGCAAGTGTAAGTACCAGAAGTTTACGCATTTATAAGTCTCCTTATAATAGGTTCAAGTATGTCCGCAAAACGTTCAAAGGTCTGGTCAGTTGGATGAAGTCCGTCTGCGGTCATATCGGGTATAGGTTTGTTGTACATCCAGGCACCATCAAGGAAATATACGTTCTTATCTCCCTCACGCTGGGCGTTGGAGTAGGTACGGTATATTACGTCACGGCGAAGGGAATTATTCACGTGATCGTTAAAAAGATCAGGCTTTGACATGATAAGCACGGGAAGCTCGGGATGATACTTACGTACCGTCTTAAAGAATCTCTCATGTCTTTCTTCCAGCTCCTCCACGTTTAATGCGTTATGGTCGTAGCCTATAAGGAGCATGGACATATCGTGATTTTCGCAGATATACTCGGCATATCTTACCTC
>JAZRQH010000223.1:0-7421 GCA_045649645.1 Eubacteriales bacterium | reverse complement strand
GTTGATAACTGTGCAAAGGCGGGCTGAAGAGCAGAAACAAACTCTGTCTTAAGTTGGCTGTCAAGCTGATCTCTTGTATATTCATCTGCTACGTTACCCGCTACTCTGGTGTAGAAAAGCATGGGATCTGTAAGTCTATAGGAGTAAACACCGTTACAACGGATTTGTACAGTTCTTGACATACCGATCTCCTTGTTCACTACCTTGAACATAAAGGGATTGGCAGTACCGAACTTGTTATCCATTATCTCAAGGAGATTGAAATAATAAACTCTCTGATCCTTGCCGGTGTCACCGCCGTATGTAAAACGCTTGCCGATAGCCTTGAAGGTCTCTTTAATGGATTCGCCCAGCTTACCTGCAAAGATAGAAGGCTCGGTGGAGGAATCATACTTGTACTCACCGGGTTCTGCGCAGAATTCAACTATCTTGCCCTGTTCTACGATGATCATACACTGACCGTCTGCTACGGCAATACCCGAACCGTTGGAGATGATGTTATCCTCACCCTTAGTGTTGGAGGAACGTCCCGAGGTCTTTTTCTGACCCTTGCGCATAAGAGTATCTACATCCATTGCATCGCAATAGAAAAATTCCTTCCACTGATCTGCCAGTACGCCGCCGATAGCGCCTATGCCTGCTTTAATAAGTCCCATAACGAAACTCCTTTCACTATTTAAAAATTCTAACTATATTTTAATACAATCTCGTTTCCTTGTCAACAAAGCTCTGATAAAAAATCAGAGCTTTGTTGTGTATTTTTCACAAATAATCAGAAACCTTTTACTATGAACGCCACAAGCTCTTCAGCTGAACGGTCTGCACGCTCATCGGTCATAACGGTGATAATGCTGCCGTCGTCCATCATGTCGGATCCGCAGAACCAAGGGTAGTTCGTTCCGAAGAGATTGCTGTCCTCAAGCTCGGCGATAAAACTGCCGTCAGGTGCCCAAAGCATAACCGTTCTCATATTGCCGTCGAAAGCAAGATAACCGTTAGAGGTCTTGGTGAAATAGGTTATACTACCCATTCCCTCGCCCTCAGCGTCGCAGAGTGTTTTCTGAAGGACGCCGTCTTCGTTATAGATAAATACCTTGTGTCCGCTTTCGTCTGCAGCGTTTCCGCAAGCATAGATAGTGTCGTTATCTACGCTTACGTAGGATACAGAATCCATCTCGGAGAAAACAACGTCTGAGGCAGAAGCACTGCCGCCGTTAAAGGTGACCTTCTTGCACTCGTTGGAAACGTAATAACTGATGCCCCAACTGCCGTCGGGGGATACCGCCATGGTATCAAGGTCCTCGTAGGTTTCGGCAACCGCGCCGTCCTTGATGCGGATAAGGTCGTTCATACCTCCCGTAAGCCAGAGGGAGCCGTCGGTGGTCTTCAGGATAACCTCGTAATCGTCTTCTTCAAGCTCGATATCCTTTTCAAAGTTAAGAGCAGAGCCATCAAAGGTATACTGCTTAAGCGTACCATCGGTAAGGATATATACCGTGTTACCCACAGCCGCAACAGCGTGGTCGAAGGTCTCAAAGGTACTTATGTACTCGTTTATGGGTATCCACTTGCTATCAACGGTAAAGCTGCCGACAGTAACGGAAGCATCCTCGGCTGAGAAGGGCTCGCCCTCCCATTCCCAAGGACCGTCCTCGTTGCCTACATCGGCAAGTGTGAAGTTAAGGCCCTCAAGGAGAGCTTCGATACGGCTGTCGCTTACGTCCTCGGCAGATATTTCCACTTCAACAGTAGCACCCTCGGACTCAGCTCTGCCGAGGTACTTAACGGTGGTCTCACCCCAGCTCTCACCCTCGTACTTGAGACAGTCGACACCGCCTACCTTCACAAGTTCATAGGAGTACTTCTCTGCATACTCGTACTGGTCAAAACCGTAGTATACCAAATCCTCACGGAAATCGTAGGGATCCTCGATGCTTGCGGAGATTTCTACGTTGATAAGATAATATTCGGGATCGTCCGGATCAAGTATCTGAAGATTGGCATAGCAATAATCTTCGTCGTCAGAAAGCTCTTCCTCGTCAAAAATCCAAACGTTCTTATCGTATTCAAGGGTAAACAGTGCCGTGGTAAGTCCGTCACCGGATGGCGCCACAGGCTTATCTGCGGTATCGGGCTCATTGGAGGGACTTTTATCGCCGGTACAGGCAACAAGAGTGACAAGCATAAATACCGCAAGTAATAATGCTAAAAACTTTTTCATAACTATCGTCCTTTCTTCAATTGTAATAATTATGATATGTTTGTTGATTTATGGCCGAGGATCATCCGCCATAGGTGTTCGGATATCCGACTGATACAATCGGATTTTAAGTATATTTTTTATTTTTGAAGAACAGCTGCCCAAGCTGTACCGACAGAGTTACCTTTGATATCGGTTATTACGCATCTTACCGTTATTTCACGGTAATCTTCAAAATCATAATCTGATACGCTGAAGGTAAGTGTATCAACGGTAGCGGAGGTTGCACCGTGAGAGATCTTGGTCTCGTCGTTATCCTTATAGATATACCAATCGTAGTAATAGTTAGCCGTGCCGCCCTCTATTTCCACTGTAAAGGTAGCATCCTCCATAGAAGACGTCATCTGATAGTCAACAGGATCTGTTATAATGGTAAGAGGCTTGGCTGCTTCCTTTGAAAACACCTCTGCCCAAGCCGTACCGACAGAGTTACCTTCCATATCGGTTATTACGCATCTTACCGATATTGTACGGTAATCTTCAAAATCATAATCTGATACGCTGAAGGTAAGTGTGTCAACGGTAGCGGAGGTTGCACCGTGAGAGATCTTGGTCTCGTCGTTATCCTTATAGATATACCAATCGTAGTAATAGTTACCCGTGCCGCCCTCTATCTCCACGGTAAAGGTAGCATCCTCCATAGAAGACGTCATCTGATAGTCAACAGGATCTGTTATAATGGTAAGAGGTTTGGGTGCTTCCTTTGAAAACACCTCTGCCCAACGTGTGGTTACGGTGCTGCCCGAAACGTCTGTTATAACACAGTATACTGCTATATCACGGTAGTCATCGAAATCATAGTCGGAAAATTCGTAAACAAAAGTGTCACTTGTAGAAGAGGTGCCACCGTGAGATACCTTTACCTCGTTATTATCCTTAAGCACGAACCAATCGTAGTAATAGTTGCCATCACCGCCCGCTATCTCTACGGTAAAGGCAGCATCCTCCTGAGATGTTCTCATATAGTAATCAGCGGGTTCAACAACTATCTTAATGTCATTTTTATAGCAACGCTCAAGGAAGCAAACGATCTGAGCACGGGTACACTTGTTGTTGGGTGCGAAAGTGGTTGCACTCATACCTGCGGTGATTCCCTTTTCTACAGCCCAAAGAACTGCATTGTAGAAATAATGGCTTTCCTTAACGTCGGTAAAGGGATTTTCAGCAGACATAACCTGCTTGCCCTCGGTGTTCCAGAGGAAGGTAACTATCTGACCTCGGGTACAGTCTGTATTAGGTCCGAAGGTCGTAGGAGTCATACCTGCGGTAATACCGTTCTCTACCGCCCAAAGTACAGGCTTGTAAAAATAATCGCTCTCCTTAACGTCGGTAAAGGGATTTGCATTACCTACGGGTTCGGGACAACCCTTGGCTCTCCAGATAAAGGATACCGCCTGACCGCGTGTACAGGTACGGTTGGGACCGAAGGTCGTGGGTGTGATACCTGCGGTAATGCCCTCTGCAACCGCCCATTCAACGGCGCTTGCATAGTACGCATCCTCGGCTACGTCGTCGAAGCCTGCATACGCACCCACCGCAATCGGCAGACACTGTCCTAAGATAATAAGACAAAGCATAAGAGTTAAAAATTTTTTCAACATTTTGATCACCTCGTTATATTAAATAAATGTTTTTTATTATTAAAAGCCGGGGCGGGCTCCGCCGGTATGGCGCGCAGACGGAGCCTTGGGGTACCCCTTTTTTCGGAAAAGGCAAGATATATACCCTCATTAATACTCTTGCAATTTTATTATAATATCTAATTAATATAATGTCCCCACCCTTTCCAACACTTTTTTTGAAATAGGGGTGGGGAAACAAAAAATATCTTTTTTCAAGGGGTGGGAAAAAGTGTGGGGATATTGACTTTTCTATATCTGCATGGTATAATGAGTTAAACAAATGAGAAGTCCGTAATATATGTAAGGGATCGAGCCCTTTGGGGTTCGATTTTTCTATATCTACGTTGGCGCGCAGGTAACGGCTTCTTCATCATAGACATAGGGACGTATGTTAGTCCCACAAAAGGAAAAGGCAAACCCCTCTATACTCTGTTGCTTAATATAGAAATGGAGTTATTTATGAAAAAAATCTTTACCGCTTTTTTATTGACAATCATAGCGATGACCTTTAGCGGTTGCGGGCCCATCGGCGCAAAATCCATGACCCTGTCGGTTATATATGCCGCCATAGTCGTGTTGTCTCTGCTATTGTTCGTTGGGTACTGCACACTTATCAAAGAAAAATTAATATGGTTCTATCTGCTGTTTGGCGCGGTTGCCGTAGTAAATACCGGTTATTTAGCTATATCTATCGCCACCACCCTTGAGGGCGCTCTTATGGCAAACCGTATAGCATATCTGGGCTCTGTACTTCTACCCCTCAGTATGCTTATGATAATCATGCATACCTGCAGGCTCAAGACACCCAAGCCGGTTATGCTCATGCTGGTAACGGTCAGTCTGTTTGTGTTCATTGTTGCGGCAAGTCCGGGAATACTGGATATCTATTATGCAGACGTAGATATAGAGATAATTAACGGTGTTGCTATACTCCAGAAGGAATACGGTCCCTGGCATCCCCTGTATCTTGTTTATCTGGTAGGATACTTTACATCAATGATAGCGGTTATAAGCTATGCCGCCGCCAAGAAGAAGCTCACCACCACATCCAATGCTATATTCCTTTTGGCATCGGTGCTGATCAATATCGCTATCTGGCTTGCAGAACAGCTTGTACGTATTGATTTTGAGATACTTTCGGTCTCCTATATATTTACCGAGGTGTTCCTTATCACCTTCTATATGACGATACAGGAAAACTCCTCTCAAGCCGTTGCTGAAAACCTTTCGGTGCCTGTACAGCAGCCTGTAGCCGTACAGGAGACGACAAACATGCCGTCAGACCCTGAGCTGCTCCATGTATTTGCGGAAAGCATCCCTCTTCTCACGGCAACCGAACACAAGGTCTACGATCTGTATGTAAGCGGTAGGAGTACCGCCGAGGTTCTTGAGGAGTTGGGCATATCTCAAAATACGCTTAAATACCATAACAGAAACATCTACGGCAAACTGGGGGTTTCTTCAAGAAAACAGCTTATAGAGCTGGCGCTTAAACTTAAAACAAATAAATAACGAAAAATCCGACTTTTGTCGGATTTTTCTTGCTTTATATACCGTTATATGTTATAAATGTATTGAGGTGATAATATTGACTACTAAAATATTGATCGTTGCATTGACGGTAGTACTACTTCTTTCCTGCATTTTTATCCTTACCTCCTGCAAGGCAGAAAAGCATAAGGTAATATGCGCCGAAGGCATCTTTTCCGGTGTAAAAAAGGGATATAAGGCAGGCGACAAGGTAAAGGTATATTTCAGCATGGTTGCAACCGATACCGACTATACCTTCTATCTGGACGGAGAGCGTATAAGCACATCAGGTTACAGTGATCTAAAGGGCTATACCATTGAATTTACTATGCCTGCCAAGGACGTGACGCTGGACTATGAATCAAAGAACTCTATGGAGAATCCCTATCAGACCTTTGATGAGATCACTACTCTCGTTACCTATACCAAGCGTATCAGTACAGCTATAGGCGATGAGGTGTACGAGGTGACCCTTGAAAGCACCGATATCGAATACGAGCATAAGATGACCGTATATCACGAAGACGGTAATAAAAGCGTTTATACCGTCCCCATACACGCATACGGATCATTACGTAATTATACCGAAAGTATGTCCCTGTGGAACTGGAATGATCTTGAAAAATACGAATGTCTTGACGGCAAGGTGACATCCTTTTCCATTCTTTACGAGGGAGAATATATAACTATCTCCACTGATCAAATGCCCGAGGACGGTGAGGCAATACTTAACTATCTGCATTCTCACCTTACAGATTATATGACCGAAGATTATAAGGTTGAATAGCAAAAGAGATGAGCCAAGGCTCATCTCTTTTATATTATTTAAGTGTCTTTTTGCGCTTTACGAGCTTTGAATTAAGGTTGATATAGGAATAACGTCTGCAATGGAACATAGCCTTACGGCCTTCGGCATTTCTTGTAAAAACAAGGTCAAAGTTGCCGCTTTTACCCTTAAGATTCTTTGTAAGGACAGAGGCGTTCTCCTTGTTCTTGCCGATTACCGACGGACAGGAATAGCTGCGGCTCCAGTCGTGACCGAATCTACCCTTATATACCAATATATATGTGGGATCAACGATGGGAGAGAGCATCTCGGATACGGCAGTAGCAAACACGGATTTTTCTCTGGCAGTTGCACCCTCAAGTGAGCAGGTGACACTGCCGCTTTTTTCATTTTTGGTAACCTTGACTCTGCCGGACTCTATCTCGCCCAGATCACGAAGGGTTCTGTGAACGGCACCTGCAAGGGAACCTATACTCTTTTCGGGTGAGGCATTGCTTGACACAAAGGACAGCTTACCTATCAACAAAACGGCCAACACTATACCCACTGCTAGACCTATGAATTTGCCGAAGAATCCGCCGACAATCACAAGCAACAGCGCTATGGCAACACCAACGGCAAGTATGACCGCGTGGAGCTTGTTTTTGTGCACAGCCTTTGCAGGATGAACCTCTGCGGGTACCTCGCTTACCTCTACTACCTCGGGGTGAGCATTGCCCTTAACGGTGTTGTTCCAACGGCCTGCAACCGATTTTCTGTCACGGGCAAGGGCAAGTGTCTGTTCGTTTATACCGTCTATGCCTTCGGGGGTAAAGGGCGGCTTGATCACGTCAAGTCTGTCTACACCGCTTTCTATTACGTCACTGTTATAGGCAGGAGCCTGGAAGCAGGCAAATCTGCGCTTAAGGGTGGCATAGTCCTCCCCTTCTATCTCCTCGGTGTTATCAGAGGTGGGATCGAGGGTAACGGGATGCCAGATGTTTGATATCTTGTCGGGGTTCTTTTTGTCTATACGTATTGCCCTGCCTCGCATCTGGTTTGACAGCATAAAGCTGCCTACAAAGCTTGCAAGGATAAGGGAGTTGATGTTGGGGGAATCCCAGCCCTCGCCTAAGAGAGATTTGGTACCTATAAGTATACTGATATATCCGTCACCAAAAAGCTTTGTTATAAGCGATACCTTGTTCTTGTTTGAACCGCTGACATACACCTCGCTGTCCAG
>JAZRQH010000222.1:0-6489 GCA_045649645.1 Eubacteriales bacterium | reverse complement strand
GCAAATCTGATTTCCTTAACGTCTGTTACGTTGTTAATGGTAACTGTATAGTTCTTTGCGGAAACTCTGACTTCCTCTTCGATCATGGGGATCTCCTGTGTCTCGGTAGCACCGCAGGTATCACAGGTTCTGGTCTCCTCGCCGACAGTCTCGGTGGTAGGAGCGATAGTCTCTACCCATGCGCCCCATGCGTGGCCTGTAGCGGGGATAGACTCGGTCTTCTTGGCCTCACATACAGTACATACGTAAACCATAGTACCCTTAGATGTACATGTGGGAGCCTTGGTAACAGTACCCTCGCCGTATGTACAACCAACTTCGGGGTTGAGAGCGGGGATCTGTTCGGTGGTGGTACCCTGACCGCACTCGCACTTTATAGTGAGAACGCCGGGAGTTGTACATGTGGGCTTCTTGGTTACTTCTTCATAGAACTCACATACGTGTGCAGGAGCCTGGTAACCGTCGAAGGATGCAGCGGGCTCGCCGCAGATGGTGTTGATCTCAAAGGATGCGCCTCTGAGGAATATGCCGTTGGAGAAGGAGCCTACACCGAAGTAGTACTCGTCGGTTGTAAGCTGGCTGTTGAGAGACTCAGGCATGTTAAGCTTGAAGTCGTTGAACATAGCGGACATTGTAAGGTTGCCGCCGGCGTAATCGTTAACGAAGGAAATATTAAGTGCTTCACCCATAGGAATGTTAACGTTGGAAGCATACTTGGAACACCAGAAGTTACCGCCGGAAATGATATTGTAAACGATGATATCGTATACGTTATCGCCTACAACACCGTAAATATTGCCGTCACCTACGTTCATGTAGTCCATAAGGGTCATAACAACGGTATGCTCGTCACCCTTGAGATCGTGTTCGTAGGTAAAGCCGTAGCGCATATTGTAAACCTTAGCGTTGTTGTCGGCAGAGCTGAATACGCCGTACTCACCCAGAGAGTCATAAGACTCGGGCTCGTTGGTGAGAATAAAGCTCATTGTTTCGGGGAACATAACGGAACCGTCAAGAGTAGTAACGGTCTCTGTACCGATAACCTCACCGGTCTCCTCATCGAGGATCTCCTGGTCAACGGTGATCTTAGCGTTGCTCATATTAACGGGAGTAACTGTTGCGCTGAAGCCGTTGATGGATGCAGCAAACTTGCTCATTGCAACGCTTACGTTGTAAGCAACGTGGTAATTGTCATAATAGTGTGCATAGTCCTCTACAAAGAGGCTGCCGTCTTCCTTAACGGAAGGATATACGGGAGTTGCGCCCTCGATCCACTCTGTGGTCTGCTCGAACTCATTGTAACCGTATACGGTCCAGTACTCGGTGTAGTCGGAGCCGAGCATGGGAAGAACCTGCTCTTCAACGAGAGAACAGGTAGCACAGCTTCTGCTGCGAAGACCTGTAGCGGTCTCGGTAGGCTCAACTGTAATTTCATATGTAGACCAATCGTGGCCATACTTTCTTGTGATCTTTTTGTTTATACCGTCACATACTGTACACTGCTCGGTGTAGATACCGTCGGTTGCACAGTCCGCAAAGGTCTCGGAAACGAATACGTAGTCGTGACCTGCTGCAGGGATCTCAACGATATTTACGTTGCCGCAAACTGTACACTTGTAGGTCTCGTAGGAGGGATCGGTACAAGCGGTCCAGTTAACCTCGATGGGCTCGTCGCCGTAGGTACACTCGGTATGAGTATTCACCTCGCCGTTCCACTGTGCTGCGGGAACACCGTTTACATAGGTAATGGTATACTCGTTAGCATCGGTGTTGTTATTCTGACCTGCGGAACCGATGGTGAGGTAACCGCCGTCAAGAACGCTTGTAAGACCGGAAAGGTCGATGTCAGCTCTCTCTGCAGTCATGGAGCCGATATAGTCACCGGACTGAGTCTTGTACTCGTTGTCATCGATAGCACCGGTATTGGAGGGGAAGTATGCAATCTCAGAGCCGAGGCAGTAATCCTTACCGTTGATGCTGACGATGTAGCCGAGAGTCTCGTCTGCTCTTATGTTAAAGGTAATGCCGTTACCTGCGTCGATACGCTGAGCAGCCTGAACGATACCGGAAGAGTCACCGTTGGGAGACGTGGGATGGTTTCTGCCGCAGAAGGACCAGCGGTAGCCGGGTACGTGGTCAACCTTATCCATAAACTTACCGTCGAAGTAGTAGATCTTAACGTCGGAAGCCATCTGACCGTCAGCGTCGTAACCACCGTAGGAGTTAGCTACGGTAACCATGATGCCCTTGGCATCCGGGGGAACCATACCGCGAAGACCGTTGGAAGCTGTGGTGGTCTCGTGACCGATGAGATATGCGGGAGAAGATGTACCTGTAGTCTCATCCTTGATCATCGTTGCCGCCTCATCCATTGTGTAAACAGGCTTATCTGTCCACAGAAGAGAGATGGAAGCGGAGTTGATGGAGCCGAATGTAAATGTGTCGGCAAGCTCGATGGATACTGTAGTACCGTCAAGCTGTACCTTCTCAGAGGAGGTAACTGCAGTAACAGGGAGTTTTGCCGCTCTCTGCCCTATTGTATTACCGTACTGAGTGGGCTTTGCGATGTCTACAAAGATACCGCCGTTGGCATCCTCTGTAAACTTGAAGCCTCTGTCCTTAAGTGTACCGTAATAACCGCCGAGGTACTTGCCTGCGAATGTTGTCCATCCGCCGATAGTAGCCGCAGAAACGTTTACTATGCACATAGGAAGAAGCATTGCGAGTGTAATGACGATCGCCATTACGCGCTTAAAATTGTTCATTTCTTTCATCCTCCGTGAAAAAATTTTACTAAAGTAATCTGCAATATATTATATCACGCGTTCGCGACTAAATAAAATGTTATTATTTAATCTCAATCGCCGACATATTTTAATAATGTTTGTGCATGTTGTCACAATATGGAATTCACAATTTGTTAAAAGTTCCTTAATGTTTTATTATAAGGCTGTCGACTCTGCCGCTGTTTGAGAATATTTCGGGCAGAGGTCCGCTCTGGGTGACGTTTTCCATAGTTAGAGATCCTACCGTAGTGTTTGGGTCTATCTTGAATGTATTGGCTACAGAGGGGCGGTCCTCGTGACGGTTAATATTACGCAGCACTACCCTGCCGGTATGGGTCCCTTCGGCAAACCAGAAAAGAGGATAGCTGTTGTCGCCGTCCACTTTTTTGACGTCGACGCCGTCGATCTCTATATTATCTATCCAACACTCACCCTCGTGAACGTTGTGATGGGTAAAGGATACTGCGATATATCTGTAGCTGCCGCGGATGTTCTTTACCGTTACGTTGGTCAGAGGATCTCCGCAGGAGAGCAAACGCACTGCGGTATAGCCGCCCTCACAGTAAAGGTCCTCAACGTGAACGTTGTTGATAGGTCCTCTTGTGATCTCGGTCTCAAAGCAGTCGTCGCAGTTGAGAGCAACCATATCGTCGTTTGTAGCACCGCGTATATGACGGATGATTCCGTTCTCGGCAGGACCGTTTACGTGGATGCCGTCCATATTGGTACGGAGCATATTGTAGTCGAAGGTGATGTTCTCTACCGTAAAGTTCTTTATCATAGACATCTGTACGGGATATGCCTCGGGATCCTTTAAGGTAAGGTCACGGAAAACGAAGTTCTCCACTCCCACAAAGCGCATCATAATACCGTAATAGAAATTGATATCAAAGGGCTTGCCTATATCCTCAAAGCCGCGCACCTGTCTTACCTGACCCTGATTGTTGCCGTTCCAGATACCGCCCTGCACAGTGATGTTCTTATTGTATTTCTTTGCGAGACCGTCGTTATGTATGATATCGCAGTTAGCACCGTCGCAAAGGAACATCTCGGCATCGGGAGCTAAAGTAAGAGTAGTATTATCGTGGATGATAAGCGTTTGGTCTATCATGTATCTGCCTGCGGGAAGGAATATCTCTCCGCCGCGGTCAAGCATTTCTTGAATTCTTTTTGTATCTTGTGTCATAATATACCTCTTAAAAATAGTGTGTGAACATTTTAGCATATTTATTGTAAAAATACAAGTTATCTATTGATATTTCAATATTATAATGATATAATTTTGAAGAATATGTTTTAAAAGAGGATATTATTATGATAAAAGGCGTAATCTTTGACCTGGACGGTACACTTGCCTATACACTCGAGGACCTGAGAACAGGCATGAACCTTATGTGCGAGGAGATGGGCTATCCCCTCAGAACAACACAGGACATCCTTGATGCAGTAAACTGCGGCTCCCTTGAGTTCGTGCGCAAGTCTATCCCTGAGGAATTTCAGTCTGACGAGGAGCTTGTGCATAAGTGCCACAAGTGTTACAGCGGACACTATACAAACCACTATCTTGACAAGACCGTTCTCTACGACGGCATCGAGGAAACCGTTAAGACCATGAAGGACAAGGGTCTCAAGCTTGCAGTACTCTCAAACAAGGGCGACGAGCATACGGTCAATCTAACAAAGAAGCTCTTCGGAGATGACGTGTTCGATCACATTCAGGGCTACAAGCCTGAGTTTCCCACAAAGCCCGACCCCACATCCGCTCTCTACATAACCCGTGAGATACTGGGTCTTGAGCCTCACGAGATACTCTACGTAGGCGACTCGAACGTGGATATGGAGACCTCCCGTAACGCAGGCTTCTTTACCTGCGGCTGTACCTGGGGCTACCGTAGCGTGAAAATACTTGTGGAAAGCGGCGCATCCGCTCTTGTAAATAAAGCAGAGGAATTACTTTTACTTATATAAATGAACTATATCGTACTCGATCTTGAGTGGAATCAGCCCACCTCAAGAAACAAGCTTATAACCGATCCCGTAAAGCTCTACGGAGAGATAATCCAGATCGGTGCGGTCAAGTTTGACTCAGAATTCAATAAGCTCTGTGATATACGCATCACCGTAGCTCCGAAATATTACACCGAGATGAATCACTACGTAAGGGCTCTTACGGGTATTCGTACAAGGGACCTTAAAAACGGCACCCCCTTCCCCGCGGCACTTGAGAAATTCAAGGAATGGTGCGGCGAGGATTGCTGCTTCATCACCTGGGGGCCTGATGATATTGCGATGCTTATCGCAAACATGAAGCTCCACTCAATAGACGATTCGGCTCTGCCCCGTTGCTATAATCTGCAGCTTATTTTCAACAAGCAGATAACCGGTGAGAACAGACAGTGGTCGCTGAGCTCCGCTATGGAAAAGCTGGATATGCCCCTTGACCTTCCCTGTCACGACGCCTTAAACGACGCTATATACACAGCACGCATCTGTGCAAGGCTGGATATGGGAAAGGGCATCGCTGAATATATCGAGCCCCAACCCAAGGAAAAGAAGGCTCCCCGCTCAAGATATCAGGGACTCAAGCCTCATCTTATCGCTACAAACGAGATATCCTCAGAGCGTAAGGACAGTATGCGCTGTCCCCACTGCGACCTTCCCTTGGTCACAAGCAGACGTCTTCGTATGCGTAACCGTGACAAGGTGTTCTTAGCCACATGTCCCGACCATGAAGCTTTTCTTGTAATACTGACAAGAAAAAGAAACTCAGAATCAAACTATATATACGAAGAAAACATATATATCCTGAACGAACAGACCGAGGGGTTCTTCAATAAAATGAGCCTTAAATGCTCGGGCAGATGTTCCGCAAAGAAAAACATATAAGGAGTTTGTATATGAAGTTCAAACAGATAATCTCAGCTGCTCTTATAGCGGCTTCACTTCTCACCCTTGCAGCCTGCAAGGAAAAAACACCAGACCTTTCCTCAGATCCCAAGCCTATAACCCCCAACACAGAGGTGACATCAGACATCCCCTCCCCCTATATGATTCAGATGTCCAAGCTCCTCTCCGAGTGGGAGGTACGTAGAGGTTCCATGAGCGATCCCCTTATCGGTACACGTCTTCTTATGTACAACAACCAGACCAAAACCATAAAGACTAAGGACGAGATAGGTTTTATGCTTATTGACCTTGACGGCAACGGTACAGACGAGCTTATAACCGCTCCCTTTGACGGCTTTACCGAAAACGCTATGGTTTACGATATCGTCACCATCAACGAGGAAGGTGAGATATGGCATCTGACGAACAGCCTTGTCGCTACCTACCACCTGATGGCAGACAACAGCTTTATCCTGCGCACTCCCCTTGAGGACAAAAGCGGATATACCTTTAAGCGTGTTACTATAAACGGATCCGAGCGTCCCGTTGAGACAGACATCACAAAGGAAGAGGCAGCTACTTATTATATCTCAACTGCTACTCTTACACCTTTCAGCGCATTAGAAAAATAACTCAAGATAAAAAACATCCCGATTTTTTAATCGGGATGTTTTGCTTTCATTTCATTCAGTATTCCCAAGCCTATGGGTACCGACACCGCAAAGGAGCAGAGATCGGCAAGTGCCTGTGCACCCTCAAGTCCCGCAAGCCCGAAGATAAGCTCCAGCAGAAAGATAGCAGGAACGAAGAATAAAAA
>JAZRQH010000221.1:0-2163 GCA_045649645.1 Eubacteriales bacterium | reverse complement strand
TGTCGTCTGTTGAGATAAAGAGTCTCATCCAGTTATCAGCCTCGGGAGCTGTGATATCAGCCATACACTTAGCATAGAAATATACATTCTCACTATCGTAAGCACACTTGGTAACTGCTACGTTGTTTCTTGCAGTATCGTTTACGTAGTGGGTACCTGCCCAACCGTCGTTATCACGCTTGGGAGCGGTGTTGAGATAGAAGTTTACTGCGGGAACGTCATCCCAAGTAGTGATATCAGCCATATCAATGCTCTTCTCTGCAGAGTGAGCCTGAGGCTTAGAAAGACCCTTGAAGCGTCTGATGTTAGCCGCCATCTGGTAGTAATAAAAATCCTTTAAGGGACCCTTGGTGGGCTCTACGTCACGGCTGAACTCATCAGAATACTGATCGGGAAATGCGTTGGGGCTGTCCTGCCATACGGGATGTCTGCCCGCTACCCATTCGTTATAGCCTGTGATAAAGAGAACGTCGGGATCGGATGCAATAGCGTAATCGAACTGCTCCTGAAAGTTAAGGCCGTAGTAATGGTCGTTCTCCACGCCTGCCTTGGCGGTGAAGTCCTCGCCTGCTCTCTTATATGTATAAGAATAATCGGGATCGGTGGTATGGCTTCTGCCGTATACACCGCCTCTGATATCGTTCATGGGAACAAGACCGTGCTGACTTGCGTTGTGAGCAACGCCTACTGTCATCTGCTCAAAGCTTCCGTCCTCGCGGGGAGCGTACTTAGCCTGAGGATTGAGAGAGAGCCAGCCCCAGGAGTCGGGTGTGGGAGATTCCTTGGTAAAATAAAGGGGATCGTTGCGTCTGAAGGTAAAGAAATCAAGGATCTCGTTATCAAGTCTTCTACCGGTCTTGAAGATATCGTCAAAGCCGATAACAAGAGGCTTGCCGTCGTAGTAGTACCACAGATCCTTATATCTGCCTCTACGGTAGATATCGGTATATACCTTACGGAGCATTACGTGGGTGGAACGGAAGGGGGCAAAGTTAAACATAAATGCCACCTGAGGAGTCTTGATACCGTCCTGTCTTGCCTCGTGGAAGGTTTCGAGCAATGTTTCATAACCTACCTTCCAGGTATATGAGCCGTTGGTGCAGTCAAATACGATAAAGTCTACGCCTGCGTCAGCCAAAAGCTCTGCCTGACGGCGAAGAACGTACTTGTCATTTGAGGTATAGTAGCCGTATACAGGCTCGTTCCAGAAGTATGCCTCTGCCTGATTGTCCGCCCAGATGGGATGGTTATAATCGTTCTTGGCATCGGGATGCTCTGCGATTATCTTGCTTACGTTACAGGGCTTGGAAAGCTCATAGTGATAGTGCCAGTCCCAGTAGAATAGACCGACAGACTTCCCTTTTCTCTTTTCGCCTACCTCTTCAAAGGTGGGGAGCTTACGTCCCAGACCGTCGATTGCGGTAAAGCTCTCGTTATCAACCTTCATCGCATTGATGGGATGATTGATGGAGAGCATCTGCTTGGGCATAGGCTTGACAGGCTTGATCGCCTCGTAATCTATGGAAAGCTCACCGAAGTAGTTTTCAGCATCCTGAGTAAATTTGATATAACCCTCGATACTGCCGTCTGCGGGAGTACCGTTAATGTAGATAAGTGCACCGTCAAAGGAATCGATAAGACCGCAGAAGCCAACACCGCGGGTACCGTCGTGAGCAACGATAAGATACTCACCGGGCTGCTGCTCGGGGAAATAAAACTCCATGGTGGTACCGTTGGCAAGGTCGCAAACGGTGGTAGCGATAGCCTCACCCGAGACAGTTGCGTTATAGGTACGGTTCCACTTGTAGAGAGAAAGATGGAGAATACCGTTATGCGCAGACATACGGGGACAGATATAATGGTAGCCGTCAAAGGGTACGAGGGCATTGAACTGTACCGCGTACTGTTCTCCCTTTTCTATAAGGGAAGGATAATGCTCACTGTTGTCAATAAAAGTACTTACAAAACCCATATCATTCACCTACTATTTCAAATATTCTTGCGTAATTCTCAAAGCTTGCACCGAGAGTGAACTGAACTGTATCATTATTAGGACTTACATCATCAATATGTGAAAGATGAGTGTGACCTGCAAGGATTACAGCCACTGTGGATTCCTCGGATCTGATAAATTCTACAAACTGCTTGGTAACTGCATTGGGG
>JAZRQH010000220.1:0-5075 GCA_045649645.1 Eubacteriales bacterium | reverse complement strand
AGACGGCTTTATGTCTGCTATGGGTACTAACCTTGTGACAAAGCCTGTAAGCTACGAGGGCACAAAGCTCCTTCTCAACTTCGAGGGCGAGGTAAGACTGAACATCAGAGATACCCTTGGCAACTCTTTCACAAGTGAATGGATCTCGGGTAACGAGATAGACAAGGTAATAGAGCTTGACGGCATTCCTAACAGCGGAACCGCTGTCATTACCTTTGAGATGAAGGAAGGAACAAAGATCTATTCCTTTAAGTTTGAATAAGCATAGAAGGAGATAACCTTGCGGTTATCTCCTTCTTTTTCTTTGACTTTTCTTAACGTAATAATCTCTCGGCTTGGGGATAACAAGCTTGGGCTTTTGCTCGGCAAGTCTCATTTCTATCTTGCGGGCAATAAGGTCTACCGACTCTATACGCACCTTGATACGGTCGCCTAACTTATAGCTCTGCAAGCCGCAGACCAGCGAATAGGTGGCTTCGTCGTATACGTAGTAGCCGTCAAGGGCGGTTATGGGTATCATACCCTCGCAGGTGTTTTCTAATTCCGCAAACATACCGAAGTTTGCAACAGAGCTTACCACCGCTTCAAACTCCTCGCCTATATACTGCTCCATCCAGAGACATTTATAGAGATCCTCTATATCACGCTCGGCGGTGATGGCCTTGAGCTCGTTTTCGCTGGACTTTACCGCCGCCTTCTGTGCAAAGGACGCCATATAGTTGGCGGAGCTGCCGCTTATGTTGCCAACCAGTATATTTGAGATTATACGGTGGGTGGCAAGGTCGGGATAACGGCGGATAGGGCTGGTGAAATGACAGTATTTCTCGATACCCAGACCAAAATGAGGGCTGGGTGCCTCGGAATATTTTGCCTTGGAAAGAGATCTCAGCAGTATATAAGAAACTATACCGCCTATCTCCTCCTCCTTTGCCTGACGGAGAATTTCCGCAAACATAGAGGGATGAAGCTTCTTTGCGCCCAGAGCCGAAACGTCAAGTCCCAGATTGTGGGCAAACAGTCTGAACTTCTGTATCTTTTCTCCCTGAGGCTCCTCGTGGATTCGGTAAACACAGGGCATAGCCATGTCATGGAGCCAGTTTGCCACAGCCTCGTTTGCCGCCAGCATAAACTGCTCGATGAGCTTTTCCGCATCTCCTCTTTCACGCTTGACTATACCCACCGGCATAGCGTTTTCGTCAACGAGAATACGTGCCTCTGTTGTCTCAAGCTCAAGAGCGCCTCTGCGGACACTCTTTTTTGCAAGGATCTTATAAAGCCCGTGCATCATGGGCAGGGTCTCGCCAAGTACCGAATATTTTTCGTAAAACTCGGACTCCTCACCCTTTTCAAACACGTCGTTTACCTCGGTGTAGACACCTCTGACCCTTGACTGTATAAGGGTCTTTTTTACGTCACAGCCGGTAAGGTTGCCATGCCTGTCTATATAAACGAATGCGGAGAGCGCTCTTCTGGGCGCGCCTGCGTTAAGGGAGCATATGCCGTTGGAGAGGGATTTGGGCAGCATGGGAACTACCTGATCGGTAAAGTACACGCTGGTACCTCTCTCATATGCCTCACGGTCGATAGCAGAACCCTGACGCACGTAGTGAGAAACGTCGGCTATATGAACGCCTAAGATATAACCGTCCCCGTCACGTTCAAGGGATACAGCGTCGTCAAGGTCCTTTGCATCCGCACCGTCGATAGTGAATATCACCTTGTCACGGATGTCCTCACGTCCGTCGGCTGTGTCGGGGATATCCTCTGCTTCAAGGTCAGCCTGTCGCAAAACCTCTTTATCAAAGAAGGTACGGATAGAGTTTTCGTGCAGGATGGCGGTGTAGTTTGCCTCACGGGAGTGAGCCTCACCAAAGTCACGGACTATCTCGCCGCGGGCTGCCACGTCCTTTTTGGGGTATTTGGTTATCTTTACCTCCACCTTGTTGCCCACCTTGGGATACAACCCTTCGGCAGGGGTACATATAACGGTAAAGGAATGTTTTTTGCTGTCAGGCTCTACGGTGTAGAGCTGTCTGCCCTTTTTGCCTCGGGTGGGAAGTCTTTTTAGCGTACCGATAACACTCTCAAGGCTGTGGGACAGTATCTTTATTACCTCGGCAACGTCGCTCTTTTCCCTGTCGTGCTCTATGGTATGGCAGAGAACTCTGTCGCCATCTATGGCATCAAGAGTTCTGTCGGGTGGGATGAAAAAGTCCGCAACTCCCTCTGTCTCGGGGGTAACAAAGCCGAACTCCTTCTGAGATGAACGGAATTTACCGATAAAATATTCGCTTCCCTCAAGGGGCATGAGCTTTCCGCGCTGGGTCACTATGAGCTTACCCTCGTTTTCAAGCTCGGTGACAGCGTCGTAAAATTCGTTGTAAAGGGTCTCCCCGTCAAAAAGCAGAGAATATACACCGTCTATAGGCGTAGGTCTGTAATCGGGGGAGGATATAAGTTCTAAAATTTGTTCTTTCATTTATACCTCAATAAAAAAATATCCGCCTTTAGTGTTCTCTAAAGGCGGTATAATTATCAGTTTAGCTTAGCCAACTACTTCTGTAGTCTCAACTGCGGGATCGTTCTCGGGAGCGGGAGTCTTGGTATCGTCAGCTGTGTTGGGCTGGATAACGTAAACAACGATAACGAGAAGAACGAAGAGAACTGCAACAACGGAAGTAACCTTGGAAAGAACCTTGTCGATGGTCTTGCCCTTTGTCTTGCCGAAGAAGGTCTCTGCACCGCCTGCGATGGAACCGCTGAGGTTGTGGCTCTTACCGGACTGCATAAGAACAGCTACGATAAGAAATAATGCTGCTACTAAAAGAATTATACCGAATGCGATATTCATTGTTATTCCTCCAAATATACTGTTTTATATGAATAATTTTTTCCAAATAATCATAGGCAAAGATTATTCTACCACACTGTTATAAAAAAAGCAAGAGTTTTTTTGATATTTTTGAATTTTTTATTGAATTGGGATAGGCTGGTCTATAAAACCTTGACTTGACACGTATTGATAAAGGTGTTACAATTGAAAAAACTATGCCGGATCAAGGGGCAAAGGGCGGTAGTTTATTTAATGCCCTGTGTTACGACTTATGGTTTTGGTTTTGATATACAGGTAGGATAAGGAGAAAGTAATGACTATAAAGAAAAAATTGTGTTTATATTCTTTAATACCGTATTTGAATATTTTGTTTGTTTACTACATATATCAAAAGAAGTGGGGTGTATATGACAAGCAACTAATAAGGAAAATAATATTAATTGTATTAGTGTTTATACCTTATGGAATTATGTGTTATAAGTTTCAAAGCATAATGATTGATTTTTTGGCTGAACATTTGTATTATTCGATAATTGTGTACGTGTTTGGAGTATTTGCATCTTTAATGATGACTATAGCTTATTTTAGTCATAATAACACATAATAACGGTAACAGAAATCAGCGAAATCAGGGGACGGTCTATGTCTTGACGAGAGGTAACACCCTATGGTATAATGCCATAGGGTGAATTTTATTTCCCATACAATCAAGGAACCGTCCCCTGATTGTAATAATGATAGCTGAATAGGAGGGGTGAAATGAATAAAAAACATCTAGTTGTAATTGTACTAATATTACTTTCCCTAATTATTACAACATTAGTAATTTGCTTTAATAGATATGATACAAAAAAGCTTATTAAAGCAATAAAAAATGAAGATGTTGTTGCTGTAGAGAGAATATTGAAGGGTGGTGTGGATCCTAATAGAACCTACCCTACACCAAGCAAATTGTGGAGTTTTTTTGAACATACACCCGATGTGCCATTAAGTATAGCTTGTCGAACCGGAAATTATAAAATTGTGAAGTTACTTATTGATTACGGTGCAACCGCTGAATATATCGAGAATACCGGATGGAGTCCTTTAGGGGCGACCTTATTGTATTATCAACCCGAAGACATAAAGATTGTAGAACTACTGCTGGAAAACGGAGCCGATCCAAATTATAAAGAACACAGAGTTCCCGTATACAATGCGGCAGCCATGCAACCCAAAATCTATGACTCGGCGGTTACGGATAGGAAAGTGTTGTTTTCATCGGGATATGATGAAGCATGTGCTAAAGGGATTACAGAAATTGTAATGTTGATTTTACAATACGATGATGTAGATATAAACACAGATGATGGTTTGGATTTATTAGCTATAGCTGTTCAAAGCGAGAATATATATTTAGTTAAAACTTTATTATCGTATGGATGTGATCCAAACATAGAAAACACATATGGAACAACAGCAGTAGATCTTGCGCTAGAGATTGGCAATGATCGATTAATAGATGTTTTAATAACATAACATAACACAGACTAACCATAACACAGGGTACGGTTCTGTGTGTTGATTAAAACAAGCGGAGAAAGGCTGAGAGATCAGCCTTTCTTTTGATTTTGATATTAATTTTTATCGATTCTTTCTTTTTTGAATAAGCTTGAAAGTAAGGGTACATAATACAAGCAATGAAACAAAAAAGGACGGTAACGTTATGGATAAGAATCAAAACAAAAAGCCAAAGAACTCTGCTATATACATCATTAGCGTCATTATGCTCATAACCGTACTGGTTATTGCGGTGGTGAGCGCCATAGGTACTGCCAACCGTACCGAGGACAAGATAGGTATCGATACCGACGAGGCGGTCATCACAGGCAAAAAGGATACAAAGACAAAGGACACCAAGACTACCGACAAGGTCACAGGGGATACAACAAAGGATACTGAGGATACAGAAACAAAGGATACCAAAAAGAACGACGCCACCTCTCAGGCGGCGGCTCCCGTTGAATTCTGTCTGCCCGTGACCGGATATATCTCAAAGGACTATTCTGTGGATATGCCTGTGTTCTCACTCACAATGAACGACTACCGAACCCACTCGGGTCTGGATATTCAGGCTTCTGTGGGAAGCGCGGTAGCTACCGTAGCCGAAGGCGAGGTCACAAAGAGATATACAGACCCCTTTATGGGCGTATGCGTTGAGGTCACCCACAGTGGGGGACTGGTGTCAAAGTATATGAATCTG
>JAZRQH010000219.1:0-11742 GCA_045649645.1 Eubacteriales bacterium | reverse complement strand
ATGAGGCTCTACTATGATAAGGTCGGGGCATTTCTGCTTTGCCTGCCATATAGCCTCGCCTGTTTTAACGCCGAAGCGCTTTGCTTCATTGGTCTTGGCAAGGACTATACCGTGGCGGTCTTCCTGAGCTCCGCATACCGCCACCGCCTTGCCCTTTAGCTCCGGACGGTGCTTGACCTCAACCGACGCAAAAAAGGAATTAAGGTCACAGTGGAGTATGGTACGCTTATTCAACTGTTGCACTTCTATATCGCTCAACTCAACGCCCCCTCACATTACACTTCTGTTTTTAACACCTCGGCGAACAAATGTTCCTCTATATATACACAACAGAGTCGAAAGACCCTGTTTTAGACAACGCGAACAAATGTTCTGTTTGCATTATAACACACTAAAATCATTTTGTCAAGACCTTGCCTGACGGGGAAAAATATGATATAATAAGTATATCATTCCGAAAAACTGTCAATTCTTATTTCGGGGTGATATAATGAAAATATATTCGGTAGTGTTTGCCATAGGCGGAGTGCTCTACAGCCTTATCGAGATAGCCTGGCGTGGCTATACCCATATCAGTATGGCTATAGCGGGCGGGCTATGTCTTGCGGGGATGTTCTGTATAGAGCGGCGTTTTCGTAATATGCATCTACTCATAAAATGCATATTTGGAGCGCTCCTCATAACCGCGGTGGAGTTCAGCTTCGGCTGTGTGGTGAACCGCAGAATGGGACTTGACGTATGGGATTATTCGAGCCGTCCCTTTAATATAATGGGGCAGATATGCCCGCTCTTTACGGCAGTGTGGTTTATGATCTCTATTCCTGCATTCTTTCTCTGCCGAGGTATGAATAAAATGATCGGAGATTCTGATGAAGAAAATTAAAAAACAGAGTTCTGCCACAACGTCGATACTTGTTATTATAGTTATAATATCCGTTTTAGTATACCTGTTTATTAATAAATCGGATGATATACTGCCCGGTTCGGGTAGTCTTTCCGACGCCGACGTTGCCATCCATATAATTGATGTGGGACAGGGTGATGCCGCGTTTATAGAAAACGGAGATAACGATATCCTCATAGACGCTGGTCCCGGCAGCGATACTCCCGCACTTTTGGAGTATCTTGACAGACTGGGCGTGACCGAGATAGAATACGCTTTTTTCAGTCATCCTCACGAGGATCATATCGGCGGTGCCGATGACGTTATCAACCACTACAAGGTAGAAAATGTGGTCATGCCCGACTACTATGAGAACACAGCCTGCTACCGTAAGCTTATGGAGGCTGTAGACTTTGAGGGCAGCGACCTAATCTATTCCTGCTCGGGAGACAAGTTCGTTATAGGAGATATAACCGTTGAGATATTTTCTCCCGGTCCCCGATACAAGCCTGACGATGCCAACGGAGTCAGCCTTATTATGAAGGTCAGCTACGGCGATATAGACGCTATGTTTACAGGCGATGCCGAGGTTAAAAATGAGGAGTTCGTTCTCAAAAACTATCCGGATAAGCTGGACTGTGAGATTCTTAAGGTTGGACACCACGGATCATCTACATCTACGTCTGAAGAATTTTTGTATGCCGTATCCCCGGAGATTGCCGTGATATCTGTGGCGGAGGATAATAGCTACGGTCATCCTCATATAGAGACTCTTGCACTGCTTAACGGTTATATGGACAACATCCACCGTACCGACAGAGAAGGGGATATCGTTATAGGAATGACTAAAGATAAATATTGGATAGCAGAGTGATTCTGCTATCCTATTTTTATTTTATTATATTATAGAGAGATTGTGGTTTCAGACCACAATCTCTATTAGTGAAATCCACCCGACGGGTGGGCGAAATCCTTACAGGGTGAAATCCGTTCAATGGAACGGGTGAAATCCATACTGGATTAAGGAAAAAACGCCGAAAGAAGGTTTTTGCGATATATTTGCCTTTGGCAAATGCGATATTTCCGTCAACGGAAGCGATATGTCCCTTTTGGGACGCGATATAATAAATCCCTGTGCTTGGCACAGGGATTTATTGCGTTTATTAAAGTAACTCCGACAAAAGTTCGATATTCTTCTTAGCTCTTTGCTTCATTTCATCAAGGGAATCGTGGGTGTATGTATCCGAGAACGCCTTGTCTATCATCTTCTTGAGAGGCTCAATGGTGATATCACAAACGTCAAGATAGTCGTCACGGTCAACCTCCTTGATAAAGGAGCTTACCTTTTCGTCATAGGAAAGTCCTAAGAAGGGAATAGATGCGGAATAAGAATAGATAAGGGGATGGAGTCTCATTGCAAGGGTGAAGCCTGCATCCTTGATGAGGGCGCAGACGTTGTCAACGTCGTTGACCTCGTAGGCAACAACGCTTCTCGCCTTGGTCTTTGCCGCAACCTCCTCGCTTATGCGCGTATCCTTGGAGGGCTGCAGGGGAACGAATACGGGAACCAGCTTGTACTTTTCTGCGATATAATCGCAGGCAGCGGCAACGGTGGAGGTATAGTCGCGGGGAATATTGCGCCAGTCACGAAGGGATACCACGAAATAATCCTTTGCGCTGAGCTTGTTGTCCGAAAGGAAGCGCTGGGTCTTCTTCATTGCCTCCGTTGAGGGCTCGAAGAGGAGCGCTAAGTCTGCGGTAAGGTTAGGCTTGATGCCCTCGCAAAGCTGCTTTGAATACTCAAATGAATGATTGTCACGGAAGGCGAGGATATCAACCTTATCAAGTATCTTCTTGACTGATTTTTCGCTGGACTTGTGGACAAAGGGACCGAGACCGTTTGCTATAACGGCGGTCTTGAGCCCCTTACGCTTTGCGTACATAAGGGTTGTCGTATAATACTGCAGGGACTTACGGCTGGTGATATCGGTAAGCAGCGTACCGCCGCCGTATGCGTATACGTCACTGTGCTTTATCGTACGGGCAAGCTTGATGAGGTTGTATCTTTCCATAGAATCAACGCCGAGGGAAACGGCAGTTGATCTGGGATTGTTGGACAGCACCGCTATCTCAAGCTTGGGATCATGCTTTTTGAGCTCGGTGATAAGAGTACGGGCAACCATATCGTCACCGAAGTTGTTGAATCCGTAGTAACCGGACAGCAGTATGTCGTACTTCTTTTCGCGGTTGAACTTTCTTATAAAGCTCTCGTAGCTTGCATAGTAGTTGTTGGCAAGAGTCTTGTTGGAAAAATCTCTCTTGGCATCAACGTATATCCTTTCACCGAACTCGGTGATCTTTTGGCGGTTTTCGATAAGGTCAAGGAGCTTGCCTGTAGCCTCATCGATGTTACCGGATTCAAACATATATCCGTTTTCACCGTCACGGATAAGCAGGGGAATACCGCCTACAGCAGTGGTGACGGTAGCCTTCTTGGCCTTTGCACCCTCAAGTATAGAGTAGGGGAAGCCCTCGCTTAAAGAGGTCAGCATATTTACGTCAACGAAGTTGAGGAAGTCGTATACCTCCTTGACAAAGCCGAGGAAATAGATCTTGTCCTCAACTCCCAGCTCCTTTGCCAGAGCCTTGAGCATGGGCTCGTCCTCGCCCTCACCGATGATTACAAAGCGGGCATCATCTGTCTTTTCAAGGACCTTTGCGGCAATTCTCACAAACTGGTCAACGCCCTTAACATGAACCAGACGTGCAGCTATACCGAAGTATACCTTTGAGGGATCGTAGGGAATGTTAAAGCGGGCTGCAAACTCCTCCTTTGTACCGTGGATCTCCTCGGTCTCAAAGTCCATACCGTTGCGCACGGTGCGGATATTGTTGGGAGCGTATCCGCGCTCGATAAGAAGGTCGTGGAGAGAGTCGGTAACGGCGATCTTGTAGTCAAGACGCTTCAGAGCCAATATGTTGATATTGGTAAAGAACAGCTTCTTTGTTATTGTATCAAAGTCGAGCAGAGGGTCGGAGTGCACCGTTGTGATAACCGGAATCCCCAGCTTTTTCTGGTTTAAGAACATAGCTATAAAGTTAGCTCTTGCACCGTGGGCGTTGACTATGTCAAAGCCCTCCTTGATTATCATCTTCTCGAGCTTTGTCTTGACCGAGAAATCAAATCTCGTATGCTGCTCCAGAAGTACTGTACGAACGTCCCGCTCCAGTATCTCTTCATAGAAGACACCCTTCATAAGACATACGACGGTAACGTCGGCTATCTTGCACAGCTCATCCAGCAGAGCAAACATATGGGTCTTTGCGCCGCCCTTGTCACCGCCGCTGATGATGTGCATTATCTTTAATTTTTTAGACATATCAGAAAATCTCCGTTTCTCAGGAATCAGTTGATCTCTTCAAATGAACGTACGGTAAGCTCTGCCTCAGCCTTGCCGATGTGGTATACGGCATTATGTCCGATTCCGTAGAGAGCGTCACCTACGTACCATCCCTCGGTAACCTCCTCGGCTTCAACGGTGGCACTTATTATAAGGCTCTTGTAGCCTATCTTATCGGCAACAACAAGCTTTCCGTCCTTGGAAGCATAGGAAACGGATGCCTCCGTAAGCACGTCGGTTACAAGACCGATCTCATTGCCTGCTTCGTCGTACATCATAGCACCCTTGAGCACTGCATCTGCAGCAAATGCGGGAATCTCGTCTGCGGTAAATGTAACTGTGTATTTCTTCAGATCTGCCGCTGCTTCTTCGGGCTCCTCTGCGGGAACGGCGCATGCAGCAAAGCTAAGCGCTATGAGGACAACTGCTATCATAAGTGCGGTAAATTTGATGATCTTCTTCATGGTGATATCTCCTTTAAGATACTCTGTATTAATTAATAAATTATATCATATTATATATAAAAATGTCAAGGTAAAAGAAATGTGACAGCATGGGATCGCTATGTTATATCACAGTCCTCGCTCGTACAGATCGATAGCTATATTCTTGTACAGGTCAACTATATCAGAGATGCCCTTGCCCTCTTTTTTTGACAGAGGTCTGCGACGCAGATCTATCTGGTCGCAGTGGGATATTCCTCTCTTTCCTACACCTTTGTATACGCCCTTAAACTCTCCCCATTTTGCGGAATCGGGGGTCAATAATCCGTCGTTTTCTCCTTCGATACGGCTGATAACCGCATTGGTCAGCCACATAAGCATATCGCTTGAGGGCTTTTTCATAACGGTAGCGTAGCTTTGGTACAGCACTCCGTCGCAGTCGGGTGTCCTCTCGTTAAACTCGGCAGCACCCTTTGTGGTAAAGGAATGAAATATATTATAGGTATTAGGATTTTTGTCACCCAATATACGGAACCAACAGTCTGTACAAAAGCCGACAAAGCGTATAAGCGGATCGGGGAACTTCATAAGACGGTCCACAGTCCTTGAACCGTTATGAGGTGTAGAAACGGTAACAAGAGATGCCACTCTGTCTGCCATGCCTAATGCCGATATGGCATAACGACTGTCAAGCCCACCCTTGGAGTGGGCAATGATGTTGATCTTTTCGGCACCTGTTTCGTTAAGTATTTCTTCTATACGACACGCGATATGCTTACCGTTAGTCTCTATATCAGCGTTACTGTCCTGTCCTCCGAAATGAATATCACAGCCGAGCTTATCAAGCTCTTTGGGGATCCTGCCCCAATAGCCTATATGCTTATAGTCGCGGAATCCCATTCCGTGTACCAGTAAAACTGGATATTTCAGCTTCATACCATCACCTCGGGAACATTATAGCACATCCTGTTTATAAGTTCAACTATATGTATAAAATCCACTTGACACCATAAATATGTTTTGGTATAATACTAAAGCAATGACATTGAGATGTGGCGGCAGGGAGCCCCCGCAGGCAAAACGGCGCTTCGTGCTAAAAGCAAATCCCTCAAAGCCCTTGCAAACACGGAAGAAAAGCCTTTACTTATGCGGACTTTCGGCACATTTAAGAAATTCAAAAACGCGCGGAATTTCGTTTGACCACAGTTTGTCCCATTTGTACGCAGGAAACTAAAAAATTGAATAAAAATCGAGGTGTGGCGCAATTGGTAGCGCGCTTGCTTTGGGAGCAAGATGCTGCAGGTTCGAGTCCTGTCACTTCGACCACGAAAATGACCTAAAGCAGAGATGTTTTCTCCACTTTAGGTCATTTTTTATTGTTATTTAGGTGTTTTCTCCCCACTTTGAGAAAACTCGCGATTTTTTGACCACAGTTTTCGACCATTTTTACATTGTCAAGTAAAAACGATTTTTACTTGACAATACGCATCGTAAATTTCTTTTTCTTTGTTTACTGCGGGTCAGTTTTTGAGACAAAATATCGCATGATTTATTTCGAGACTTATTGTATGTAGACCTATTGTATTCAAATTGATATAATGTCTATATTGGAGGTAGTGTACATGGATATCGTAAAAGTGTTTGGAGATAATCTCAAAAAATATCGCACACAGCTGGGTCTCTCGCAAGAAGCCTTTGCCGAGAAATGTGGTTTGCATCGCACGTACATCAGTGCCATTGAATGCTATCGTCGAAGCATTGCCTTAGAAAACGTTCAGCGAATTGCTGATGCGTTAGAAATTGAAACATATAAACTGTTTGTAGAAGAGAAATCTTAAATTTAATGAGAAAGGAATTAGACTATGCCAAGAGCCGAAAAAGAATTCATTTTAAACTATGCCACTAACAGATGGCAGCTTAATTTCAAGAAGAATGTCGGACCTACTTCCGACTCCATTAGACTTTGTAACCCATCTTCTTACGAGGAATGGAGAGATTATTATTACAGCAACGTAAGAACTCGTGAGCATATAGATCGGTTAGGCCACTCTTTGTATCAACACATTCGTGACGATCTCCCAGGAGAAATGCGGTTTCACCCTACACTAATCGCATCCATTGATTTGCAAGACTGCATTGATTATATGCATAAACTTGTCATTGACAGAGTATATAACGGCTACATGAAGGAGCACGGAAGATTATGACCCCATCCCTTGTTATAGCAGGCATTCCATTTTATGATGCTCCCAGCGAAGTAGAAGGCTCCCCTTACTGGGTAGATTTATGGACCGATGTCAATGGTTATAAAATTGGCTTGCAAATCAAGCCATCCACATATAAAGCTGCCAGCATTTCAATCTACATGGGAAAATCACGGTCATCAGAAGAAAAAGGACACAAAGCATTTCAGCGTGATTTTGGAGGAAAGGTTTTTATTGTAATGCCTGAAAATGGCGTAGTTTCAAAGGAAATCGAGAAGAAAATAATTGCAGAACGTGATCTTTTATTAAAAATGCCACCAAAAAATATTTAAAATGAAAACTGCGAGACAAGTCATTTTGAATTGTCTCGCAGTTATTTATTTTGGCAATGAATTCAAGAATTTCTTTTGACATGTATAATCGAACGAAGTATCAACATCCACATATCCGGTGCGAATTAAATGATTATTGATGAATGTCTTGTTGTCAAGATAAACATAACACATCAACACTCCATTAGAATCGTACTTTTCACTATCATATTTCAAGAATACTTTTCGCTTATTAAACTTACCTTGTAAAAACTCTATTGCTTGACTACTGCATTCTGACTTTTCTTTTACGCCGAGCAACCTAACAATCAGACCATTACTTAATTCAATTTTGTCCGGAGATATTACTCTTTTTACGGTAAACAAATCTTCTCGTTTAGCTTCGCTTGAATCTATTCTCGAACCAAACTGAAGCTTCTTTACATCAACTTTCTTATCCATTCGATGCGGGTCAACAAATATGTACGGCAGATCATCAAAAGTTTGGTTTACTCCAAGTGTATCCTCATAGAATTTCAGATCAAAATCATCAAATATCGTACGCGATCCGTTTATCTTCTCGTTGATTATCGGCGCAAATTCTTTATTGATCTCATATCCGATTGAGTTTCGTCCGAGATTCTTTGCTGCCAAAGAGGTTGTTCCACTTCCTGCGAATGGATCAAATACAGTTTCTCCAGCAAATGAGAACATCTTAATTAAGCGTTTCGGTAATTCTTCCGGGAACATAGCTATGTGTCCCATCTGTTTAACACCGTTGAAATTCCAATGAGAGGAAAAATACTGTCCCCATTCTTCTTTTGTCATAGCAGACTGTTCTTTTTGTTGTTGAGTAGGCTTAGGTGTGTTTCCTAACTTTTTGAACAGCAGTATAAACTCATAATCCATTTTTAGAATTCCGTTGCGGGGATAAGGGAAACTTCCCATAATTGCACCACCGCCGGAAGTATTCATTGTGGTTGTTTTCTGCCAAATGATTGCTCCCATATAGTCCATCCCAAGAGATTCGCAGAAACGTATAATTTCTGTTCTGATTGGGATAACTTTGTATCTTCCATAGTATACGGAGCGAGCAAACTGATCTCCAATGTTGATACATAATCTGCAACCATCCGAAAGGACACGATAGCATTCCTTCCATACCAAGTTCAAGTTGTTTATATATTCTTCGTAGCTATCGTTAAAACCGATTTGATCTTCTGTACCATAATCTTTCAACTGCCAATACGGTGGCGAGGTTATGATTAACTGTACTGATTTATCTTTTATTTGATTGAGCGAACGACTGTCGCCAAATATTATTTTATGTTCAGTCATAACAAATACCTTTCTTATTTGACTTGTTCACCATTGGCTAATACAAAATACTGTTCATACTTCACATCAAGTACTTTCGCAATTTGATTTAGTTCATCTTGAGTAACCGTATTTCTTTTAAGTTTCGCATTGAAATTTTGAGGTGTTTGGTCAATTCTTCGCGCAAGTTCAGATAAACTTATACCAGTTCTCACACATAAAACTCTAATTTGTTCAGACGTAGTCATACAAATCCTCCGCAAACATTTTCTAATTGATATTATAAAATATTTGATTGATATTGTCAATTAGCATTCATAAAGTTTTATGTTTACTTATGTATTTTCGAGAGCGCCTTATTCGGCGCTCTCTTTTTGTTTTGCCTTCTCTTCCGCAATCTCCGCTTTGACTCTTTCGATCATCTCGGTGAGTTTGATTTCGCATTGCTCCTTTGTTTCGGCGTAGATGTTGAATTTCTTGCATTTGCCGCCGGGCAGTCTTGGAAAGTAGCTGGCTTCTCGTGCAGGTCATAGTTGATTTGCATGGATAGTTTCATACAAACAAAACTGTCCTCTATTTGCAAGAGAAATGATAGATGATTCCGAGATCTTCTGCTATTATTAGGTCGTAAGAGATAAGCCTTATTGAAATAAATCATAGCCTCCGATAGGGAATCACCCGTCGGAGGCTTGGATTTTATTACTGTATATTCTTTACTTGAACGCCGGTGCGTGAGCTTCTTCTGTTGCAAAAGCGTTGGGACCTGGCTCGGACAACGAAAAATACATTTTTGCAGCCTTTGTGGTGCCAAAGTCTCTGTTTGAACCGGTTTTCTGTACCTTGTTGAACGCATCGCGGAACATCTGATTGTGAGCCTCTTCGCGGTTGAGAAGGAAATCAATGGTTTCTCTGACCTTTCTATCCTCTATCTGGCGGTAGAGATATTCGTATACCACCTTGGCTCTCTGCTCGGACGCGATATTGGAGAGAAGGTCTGCGCACAGGTCGCCTGTGACGGTAACGTAGTCTGCTGTCCAGGAGTAGCCTGAGGCATTGATAAGTCCGGGGTTCAGACCGAGAAGAACGTGGGTCTGCACCTCGCCTGCCTGAACCTTTGTTGCATCGACATCGTGCCCATTGAGGAGATTGATGGTCTGTGCCACCATCTCCATATGCCCCAGCTCCTCTGCGGCGATATCGAGGAACAGGTCCTTTATTTCAGGGTCCTGTATTCTGAAGCTTTGGGACATATACTGCATTGCAGCTTTCAGTTCTCCATTGCCGCCGCCTAACTGCTCCTGAAGCAGTACGGCATATTGGGGATTGGGTCTTTCCACCTCTACGGGACGAAAGAGCTGTTTTTCGTGTTTGAACATATTATATTTGCCCCCCTTTATGGGTTTTCTACTATTATTCCCACAGTAAGAGGATATATGCTTTTACCGACTGTTATTTACAAGAGAATCAACGTATCGGTGCATCTCATCTCTGCTTTTTACGCCGTGTGTGCCGTCTATGATCTCACGTTTTTGTTCTTCACTGAGTGTTGAGAATTTCTGCATAGCATCGGGATTCATTGCCAAGGCCATGGCGAAACCAACAGGCATTTCGCTTTTTTCCATTTTTACACCTCCAAACCGTAATATGAATAGTATTTACAGCCAACGTATAAATATCGGGACTATGCCGAAAATAAATAAACGGAGGTGAGAATATGGCGGAAAATAAAGATAAGAAAAAAGAGAAGAGGACCGACGATGACGAAAAGCCCCGCATCAAACCCGGGGATATTATATGTAACACCGAGACCTATGACACTGTAAGCACGGGGAATGTCGTGTATAAATCGAACAACAGAATCTTTTGAAAATAATAACAACATAGCCTCCCAGTGTCGGAGGCTATATCGTTATATCGTCGGTGGCGGGGTTATCAATAAGCTCACCCTTTTCACTGAACCGTGAGCCGTGGCAGGGACAGTCCCAGCTATGCTCGGCGCGATTATATTTCAGCGCACACCCAAGGTGCGGACATCGGGGTGCGGTGGGAGTGATAAGTCCCAGAGCCGATTCGAGTGCATTGATCGCAAGCTGAGGGTGCAGGATATTCCTTGAGGGCGAAAATATCTCTGCGTAGGGGTTATCCTTTCCTTGCACAAGGTCGCATAGGATATCAGCTGCTACCATAGCGTTGGTCATACCCCACTTATTAAAGCCCGTTGCCACGTAGACGTCGGGAGTGTTGCCGGAATACTGCCCGATATAAGGTATAGAGTCAAGGGACATACAGTCCTGAGTTGCCCATCTGCCCACTATCTCAGCATTTTTATAATGCTTTTTTGCAAAGGCTTCAAGCTCCTGCCAGCAGCCGCCCTGCTTTCCCGTACGGTGTCCTCCACCGCCAAGTAGGAGAAGCTCGCCGTAGCTTCGGAACGAAAGCCCCTTGTCGCTTTCATCCACGTACATTCCCTTTAAATTCTGTGCTCCGCGAAGAGCCAATACGTAAGAACGGTGCTGATAGAGCTTGAGGAAATAAGAGCCGTGCTTGTTTATTATGGGAAAATGAGTGGCGACAATAAGCTTGTTATAATCCACTACCGCTCTGTCGGTTGTAACCTTGTAGGGTAAGAATTCCTTCACCTTGGTGTTTTCATATACGGGCAGATCCTTTGATATCTCATACAAAAACTTCAAGGGATGAAACTGTGCCTGACCTGCAATACGTACAGCACCTGCAATCTTAAAGGGTAGCTCTTTTGCTTTAGAAAATTCCGCTTTTATTCCCAAAGAGTTCAATGCTCTGATCTCGTTTTCTATCTTATAACGGTCAGAAAGCGAATAAACGTAGGAATCCCTCTTTTCGTAATCACAGGGAATATCCTTTGATATCTCATCATATTTCTTTAAAGCGTTTTGCTGTACTTCAATATAGAGACGGACTTTACCACTACCGTAACGCTTTATCATTTTGTCATATATAATCCCGTGCTGTAGAGTTATCTTTGCCGTGGTGTTTTTTGTGATACCGCCGCATATCCTGTCCGCTTCAAGGAGCATACAGTCAACTCCCGCGTTTTTGAGCATATAGGCACAGAGTATGCCGGTTATACCTCCACCTACAATCAGTACGTCTGTGCTTACATTACCCTTGAGCGTGTCAAACTGCCTATGTTCAGTGTCCTTC
>JAZRQH010000218.1:0-8020 GCA_045649645.1 Eubacteriales bacterium | reverse complement strand
GTCATAGTCACCCTGCCACAGATAGAGCTTAAAGTCCAGTGTTCCGACAGTATCACCCCAGGATGAGCATCTTATCTCCACGTCGCTAAAGTCTACCGTAGGGCAGAAGCGTACTGCCATGGTGTCCCCGTCGGCAAAGCGAGAGGTGTTTGAATCTCCATAGCTGAATGAAATATCCTGTTCCCCCTCGGTTACCATACCTGTCAGCTCCTCTTCGGGAGTAAAATCACGGATAGTTACGTCTATATCTCCAAACTCCTCTCCCTCCAAGCCGTATACCAGAGAGTTTATCGACTGACCCCAGCAGTCAAAGGCGGTGACTCTTACGGCAAAGTCTTCAAAGGTATCCGATTCAAAGGTGTAGCTGTAATAAAGGTCGGGGATGTCTCTGCCGTTAAAGAATATCTCCTGGGTGGACATCTCCACGTGCTCAACTGTGGTATATGTGCCGAACACAGGCATAAGCCACTCGATCATATAATACTGCGCAGGGCCTGCCGCACCGGGGTTAGCTGCGTCAAAGGACACCTTAAGATACTGATCGTTAAGTGCCAATATTTCCAGCTTGGAATCTTCGTCAAAGGAGCAGAGGGGCTCGGTCTTTCTCTGATCTGTATATCTGCCAAAGCTGTCTGCCGATACCTCCCAAGCTTCACCTATAAGAGCGGAGTTGTAGCCGTCAAGGCGCTGGAGCTTTACGGTATTGTCCGCATAGACCTCTACGTACACAGCCTGAGCAAATTCATATATATTGCCGAGATTAAGGAAGGGGTTATCGTTAAAACGGTTGTATCCGTCCACACGGTAGTAGTTCATACCGCCAAGGTGAACGTTGGTAAATCCGTTATCCTGCCGGATGCTGTCCTCACGGGCAACCGAGTTGTGCAGGTGTCCGGTAAAGCATATCGCCTGAGGATAAGCTGATAAAAGCGTGGTTACGTGGGGCATATCGGGCACGTGGGTGGAAACGAAGAAGGGCTTGTTCGGGTCTTGCGCTACAGCCGCCTCGATCTCCGAAACCAACCATCTCCACGCCTCGTCATAGAAGCCTGCGCCCTCGTGGTCAACAGAGAAGAAGTGATAGCTGCCGATGATAGAATGACGCACGCCGAGAGCTGCCATATCGTCGGGAGTTATATCATAGTTAAAATATTTTTCGCTTAAGTTCTCCTTAAAGAGAGTACGGCATTCAAGACCGCTTGTGGAATAGGGAATGTCATGGGATGGGCCGAGGGAATAAACCATGGATGTATCGTAGTTTACTTCCTCACCCAGTATTCTGTCGAACTCCTTTATCTGAGAAGCATTGCCCGTGTTTGCCGTGGTGTTGGTAAGGTCACCCGAGAAAACAAGGGCGTCCATCTCGCCGAAGGAGTTTATGTATCTGAGAGTTCTTCTCATACTCTCCTCGGTGTTGGTGTCTCCGATATGAACGTCACTCATTGCGGCAAAGCGCAGTACGGGACCTGAGAAAAATCCCTTGTGATAATTCATTATTATCACGGCAAGCTCGTTTCGTCTTGCGGTGTTTGTGGGATTGAGGTATAATTTACCGCCCGACTCTGAGCCTGAAATAATACCCTCAGCTACCGCCCATTTCATTGCGGGCAGAGCCCATGCCGCTACCTTTTTTGAATCCTCAAATCCGTCAAGCTCTTTGCTGTTATCGGTATTAAATCCCTTGAACTGACTGTATGCACGCATAAACTGAGTCAGCTCCTGACGGGTCATAGACTTATTGGGGGAGAAGGTGGTGTCGGAGGTACCGCTGGTAACTCCTGTATCCTTTGCCCATTTTACCGCAGGGGAATACCATGCGTTGTCCGCGTCGTTAAAGCCGGTCTTACCCTTATAGTCCTCGGCATTCATGCCCTCCATGTTGAAGAGTATCTGCACCATCTGACCGCGGGTAACGTTGGCAGAGGGAGAAAATTTTCCCGAGCCGGTACCTGTCATGAGCTTGTTTTCCGCTACGTACATGACAGCATCATAGTACCAGGAGGCTTTGACGTCGTCAAAGGCCATGTCATCTGCCGCCGTGCAGAGGGGAATACTTGTGATTATTATCAGAACCGCAATGACTGCGGATAAAAGTTTAGAGCTTGCCTTCATATCATTCTCCTTTGTGTTTATATAAATATGATAACATATTTTTCCACACAAATCAATGATAAGTTTAGTGCTGATCGCAGTTCGTCAACATCTTTTTATATGCTTTGAAAGACATATCACACAGGTGCAGTTGATTACCGTCATAAGAGCTATGGTCAGGTCACTTAATTCCCACACAAAATCCAGGGACAGGACGGCACCCATGACACAAGCTATACAGTAGACGACAAGATACGCTTTTTTATATATTTCCTTTTTGGTAAAATAGTGTACAGATTCAAGGGCATAGTATGACCAGCATATAACCGTAGACAAAGCAAAGAAAAATACGGCAGAGGCGAGAATATATCCTGCCGCCCCACCAAAGAAGCTTTCGTATGCCTTTATGGCAAGGACCATTCCGTCGTATTTGGGTATATTGGGTGGGTAGATGAGTATAACTACTGCGGTGAGGGTGCAGAGCAGCACCGTATCCACAAAGACCTCAAATATTCCCCATAGTCCCTGCTTTTCGGGAGAATTAGTTTCAGCCGTGGCGTGAGCTGTGGGCGCGGTACCGCAGCCTGCCTCGTTTGAGCCGATACCTCGCATAACTCCGTAGCGGATCGCACTTGAGGTCAGAAATCCCACTACTCCCCCTGCCGCAGAATCGGTTTTGAAGGCTTCGGTTAATATCTGTCTTATGACCGAGGGAACAAGGCTACGGTTAGCTATTATCACCCACAGAGAAAAAATGATAAATCCCACCGACAGTACGGGGATCATACGGAGAGTAAAGGCGGAGATAGACTCCACTCCCTTATATATAACAAGGAAGGATAAAAGGGCAATGACGATTCCCGTAACAACGGGTCTTATACCGAACTCGCTTTCAAAGGAGAGAGCGACGGCGTTTACCTGTATCATATTTCCCACCGTAAAGGAGGCGATAATACATAAAAGCGAAAAGAAAGCCGCAAGCCCCGGCTTTTTCAGTCCGTCGCGGATATAGTAGGCAGCTCCTCCGTGACCTCTTTTTCGGTAGAGTATGGCAAGGTATATCTCGGCATATTTTATAACCATTGCCACAAGAGCAGAGACAAGCATCCAGAATACCGAGCCTGCCCCTCCCATATGTATGGCTGTAGCAACACCTACGATATTGCCTACGCCAAGGGTGCCTGCAAGGGCAAGGGTCATGGCGCGAAAGGAGGACAGTATATTTCCGTTTTTCAGACCCTTGATCACCTTTATAGGTGAGGTGAAGGGGAAGCCCCGCAGGTGTATAAGCAAAACAAAGCCGCATATAAACAGGAGGGCGAACATTACGGGGGACAGTATCAGTTTGTTTAGGGTTGTAATAATATTCATACCATATAGATATGCAAAGAATGCAGAGTACAGAATTAATTATCAAAAATGTTAACTAAGTGTAAATACAACCTCGAAACTATTGATTTATTTTCCCCTTGTGGTACAATTATCCATGTCGTTTGGCACTCAAAGTAAATGAGTGCTAAACCTTAAAAAGAGTAAATTCACTTATATAGGAGGCATATTATGAACATCAGACCTTTAGCTGACCGTGTTGTTATCAAGATGGTTGAGACAGAAGAGACAACCAAGAGCGGCATCATCCTTACCGCAACTGCAAAGGAGAAGCCCCAGGTAGCAGAAGTTGTTGAGGTAGGTCCCGGCGGTATGGTTGACGGCAAGGAAGTCGTTATGACCGTTAAGAAGGGCGACCGTGTTATTACATCCAAGTATAGCGGCACCGAGGTTAAGCTTGGTGACACCGAGTACATTATCGTAAAACAGAGCGACATACTCGCAATCGTAGAGTAATTTTTCGGAGGTATTGAGAAATGGCAAAGGATATTGCATACGGCATTGATGCCAGAAACGCCCTGCTTGCAGGTATTGACAAGCTGGCTGATACAGTAAAGATCACAATGGGCCCCAAGGGCAGAAACGTAGTTCTTGACAAGAAGTACGGCGCACCCCTTATCACAAACGACGGTGTTACCATCGCAAAGGAGATCGAGCTTGAGGACGCTATGGAGAACATGGGCGCACAGCTCGTAAAGGAAGTTGCTACCAAGACCAACGATGCAGCAGGTGACGGTACAACCACCGCTACTCTTCTTGCACAGGCGTTCGTTCGTGAGGGCATGAAGAACCTCACCGCAGGCGCTAACCCCATGGTACTCCGCAAGGGTATCGCAAAGGCAGTTGACAAGGCAGTTGAGTGCCTTATCGCAAACAGCCGTAAGGTTACAGGTACAGACGATATCGCACGTGTAGGTACTATCTCCGCAGGTGACGAGGTTATCGGTACACTTATCGCTGACGCTATGGAGCGTGTTACCGCTGACGGCGTTATCACAGTTGAAGAATCTAAGACTGCAGAGACCTACTGCGAGGTAGTTGAGGGTATGCAGTTCGACCGTGGTTACCTCTCCCCCTACATGGTAACCGATACCGACAAGATGGAGGCAGTTCTTGACGACGCTTTCGTTCTTGTTACAGACAAGAAGATCTCTAACATCCAGGACATTCTTCCTATCCTTGAGCAGCTCGTTCAGGCAGGCAAGAAGCTCCTTATCATTGCTGACGACGTAGAGGGCGAGGCTCTTACCACTCTCGTACTCAACAAGCTCAGAGGCACATTTACCTGCGTTGCAGTTAAGGCTCCCGGCTTTGGCGACAGACGTAAGGATATGCTCCGTGACATCGCTATCCTCACAGGTGGCGAGGTTATCTCCGACGAGCTCGGTCTCGACCTTAAGGAGACCCAGATCCACCAGCTCGGTCGTGCACGTCAGATCAAGGTTACCAAGGAAAACACCATCATCGTTGACGGTGCAGGCGATACCGCTGAGATCAAGAACCGCGTAACTCAGATCAAGGCAGCTCTTGAGACCACTACCAGCGACTTTGACCGCGAGAAGCTCCAGGAGAGACTTGCTAAGCTCGCAGGCGGTGTTGCAGTAATCAAGGTTGGTGCAGCTACCGAAGTTGAAATGAAGGAAAAGAAGCTCCGCATCGAGGACGCTCTCAACGCTACCAAGGCAGCAGTTGAAGAGGGTATCGTTGCAGGCGGCGGCGTTGCATACCTCAACGTTCTCGAGGACGTAAAGAAGGTAGGCGAAAACCTCACAGGCGACGAGAAGACCGGTGTAAACATCGTTCTCAAGGCTCTCGAGGCTCCCGTTCGTCAGATCTCCGCTAACGCAGGCTATGACGGCGGCGTTATCGTTGACAAGATCCTTACCAGCGGCAAGAAGGCATACGGCTTCGATGCATATAAGGAAGAGTACGTTGACATGATGGAGGTTGGTATCGTAGACCCCACCAAGGTTACACGTTCCGCACTCCAGAACGCAGCTTCCATCGCTTCCACAGTTCTCACCACCGAGGCTGTTGTAGCTGATAAGAAGGAAGAGGCTCCCGCAATGCCTGCAGCTCCCGGTATGGGCGGCATGGGCGGCATGTATTAATCAAATAAAACTCCGCTTTGGCGGAGTTTTTTGATTAATACAGCTAAATTCGTCTTGCGACGAGCTAAATTGGGTAAACCCAGCTAAATTACTTCGTAGCTAAATTGGGCTACGCCCAGCTAATGACGAATTTAATTTAGCTGCACATAGTGCAATTTAGCTATTGCGTCAGCAATAATTTAGCTGCCGTCGCAGACGGCAATTTAGCTTATCCTTGACAACCCCACAAAATTTCTATATAATCAAATTAACAATATTTTTTGTGAGGTCTATTATGGAAAAGATCAAGGTAGCAGTTATAGGTGGCGGCAACCGTGCCCAGACCTATACCGGAATAATGCGTAAGATACCCGAACAGTATCAGGTAGTGGCGGTAGCTGAGCCTGTATATAACAAGCGTGAGTTTATCCAGCGCAAGCACAAGATCCCTGATGAGATGTGCTTTGAGACCTGGGAGGATCTGCTCGCACAGGGCAAGATAGCAGATCTTTGTATGATAACCACAATGGACAGACTCCGCCTCGGTCCGGCACTTAAGGCTATCGAGCTTGGCTATCACCTTATGTTAGAGAAGCCTATTGCTTCTACCCTTGAAGAGTGTAAGATAATCACCGAGGCGGCAGAAAAGAAGGGTGTTAAGGTCATCCTCTGTACCGTGCTTCGCTATACCGGTCTTTTTAAGAAGGTAAAGGATCTTATCGACGACGGACTTATCGGAGACGTTATCTCCATCAACCACGAGGAGGGCGTTGGCGACGTTCACCAGACCCACAGCTACGTTCGAGGTAACTGGGGTAACGTTAAAAAGTCGGCAGATATGCTGGTTCAGAAATCCTGCCACGATATAGATATTATTCAGTGGCTCACGGGCAAGAAGTGCAAGAGTGTTCAGTCCTACGGCGCACTTACATACTTTACAAAGAAGAACGCTCCCGAGGGTTCACCCTATAGATGTATAGAAGGTACTTGCCCTATAGGCGACACCTGTCCCTACAATGCGGTTAATCTTTATATGCCCGATAACAGCTACTGGATGCGTTCCACAGCTTCGGGTGTGTTTGAATGTGAGGACGAGCACGTAGAAAAAGCGCTGCGTGAGACACAGTACGGTGTCTGCGTGTTCAAGTGTGACAACGACGTTGTGGACCACCAGACGGTAAATATGCTCTTTGAGGACGACGTTACCGTAACCTTTACTATGAACGCATTTAACAAGGGCGGACGTCATATGCATATCATGGGTACCAAGGGCGAGCTTCGCTTTGCCACCGAGGGTGACACCATAATAAATCACTACGACTTTATTACAAAGCAGGACTACGTTATCGAATACAATGCCAAGGGCGGTATCACAGGTGCTCACGGCGGAGGAGATGACGGTATCGTTCAGGCTATATACGAGGAGCTTAACGGAGTTTATACAGGAAAATCCATCCCTACTATCCGTGAGTCTTACTATAATCACGTTATCACCTTTGCTATCGAGGACGCCCGTAAGAAGGGTGTTGTCATAGACTTTGAAAAGTATTACGAGGACGTAGAAAAAAAGTAAAATGACAATAGTACTTTCACTGATATTTGTATTTTGTACTAACAGCTTCGCGCTTTTACAGACAGAACCCCTGTGGCTTTGTGCCGTGTTGCCCGCTTTTTTTGCGGTGAATATAATTACAGGCTTTACCTCCCGACGTATACCCGGATTCAGGCTTAAGCTCTGTAACCACGGTGCCCTCTGTCTGTGCATATTCTCGGTGTCGGTGATAGTTTCGGTTTTATATCATATTGCAGGAATTCTTCTGTTAAAATGGAGCTGGAAAACACTGCTTTTCAGTACTCTTGTGAGCTTTATCTGTCATTTGGTACTCTTCTGGAACGGTATCATCTCGGTATACTGTACCTCAAGGCAGTTAGGCGTGGGAAAGCGTGTTGTCGGCGCTCTTGTAGGTATGATACCCGTAGCCCATCTCTTTGCGTTATATGATATCATAGTTACCACCTTGAGAGAGGTGCGTACAGAGACCGACAAGTATCAGCTCAACCTTAAGCGTAAAGGTGAGCAGATATGTAAGACCGCTTACCCCATATTTATGGTACACGGAGTATTTTTCCGTGACACTAAGCTCTTTAACTACTGGGGCAGGATCCCCGCCGAGCTTGAAGCAAACGGCGCAAAAATATATTACGGAGAACATCAGTCAGCTTTGTCTATAGAGGACAGCGCCCGCGAGCTTGCCGAGCGTATAAAGAGTATCATCAAAGAAACAAATTGCGGTAAGCTGAATATCATAGCCCATTCCAAGGGTGGACTTGACTGTCGTTACGCTATAAAGCATTACGGTGTTGCCGAATACGTTGCGTCACTTACCACGGTAAACACACCCCACCGAGGCTGCGGCTTTGCAGATTATCTCCTTGACAAGCTGCCAAAG
>JAZRQH010000217.1:0-7516 GCA_045649645.1 Eubacteriales bacterium | reverse complement strand
GCGCCCTCCTTGTTTGATATAACAAGTGCGATCTCGCCGCTGTTTATAATACCGCTGTTCTGTGCGTCGATGAGGGCCTGAAGATTAGTACCGCCCCCCGACACCAGAACCGCTATTTTGCATTTGTTACTCATCTTAGCAAATTACAACAGGCTCGTCACCCTTGAAGGTCTCACCGATGATGTATGCATCCTCGCCGTTTGCACGGAGGATCTCGAGAGCCTTGTCAGCATCTTCCTTAGCTACAACAACGCTCATACCAACGCCCATGTTGAAGGTATTGAACATATCTCTCTCGGGGATGTTGCCTGTCTTTGCAAGAAGATCAAAGATAGGAAGAACGCGAACTGCAGACTTCTCGATCTTTGCGCCGAAGCCCTTGGGAAGGGATCTCGGAATGTTTTCATAGAAGCCGCCGCCTGTGATGTGGGAAACAGCCTTAACCTTAACCTCGTCAAAGAGAGCGAGCATAGGCTTAACGTAGATCTTGGTAGGAGTGAGAAGGGTCTCACCTACGCTCTTGCCGCCAAGCTCCGCTACGGGAACCTTGATGTCGTTCTTCTCAACGTCAAATACCTTACGAACAAGGGAGAAGCCGTTGGAGTGAACACCGGAGGAAGGAAGAGCGATGATAACGTCACCCTCGGTAACGGTGGTCTTGTCTACGATCTTAGAACGGTCAACCACACCTACGGTAAAGCCTGCAAGGTCGTACTCGTCGATGGGGTAGAAGCCGGGCATCTCTGCGGTCTCGCCGCCGATAAGAGCCGCACCGGACTGAACACAGCCCTCTGCGATACCGGAAACGATATTAGCGATCTTCTCGGGGAAGTTCTTGCCGCATGCAATATAGTCGAGGAAGAAAAGGGGCTTTGCACCAACGCAGATAACGTCGTTTACACACATAGCAACACAGTCGATACCAACTGTATCATGCTTGTCCATAAGGAATGCCATCTTTAACTTAGTACCAACACCGTCGGTGCCGGAAACAAGCACGGGTCTCTCCATGCCCTTTACGTCAAGCTCGAAAAGACCGCCAAAGCCGCCGATGTCACTTACAACACCGCTGGTCATGGTCTTTGCGATATGGCTCTTCATTAATTCTACTGCTTTATAGCCGGCGGTAATATCAACACCGGACGCCTTATAGCTTTCGCTGAAACTCTTTTCCATTTTTATATTCTCCCTTAGTTGTATTTTTCAGAAACTTCTTTGTCTGCTGCGTAGATCTTTTCTGTGTTAGCCTTGCGCTGTGCATCAAGCTTTGCTGCAAGGTCAGCGTCTGTGATGGCAAGCATCTGGATAGCAAGCAGAGCTGCGTTTGCCGCACCGTTTATTGCAACGGTTGCAACAGGCATACCTGTGGGCATCTGCACTGTAGAGAGCAGAGCGTCCATACCGTCAAAGGTAGAACCCTTTACGGGAATACCGATAACAGGCAGAGTGGTGTTTGCTGCAAAAGCACCTGCAAGGTGAGCTGCCATACCTGCAGCGCAGATAATAGCACCGAAATCATTTTCACGAGCCTTGAGCGCGTACTCTCTTGCAGCCTCGGGGGTGCGGTGAGCACTCATAACTCTTACCTCATAAGGCACGCCGAAATCCTTTAAGGTGTCAACTGCCTTTTCAACTACGGGCAGGTCGCTTGTGCTGCCCATGATGATCGCAACTTTTTTCATTGATCTATCCTCACTTAAATTTTAATCTTTTCAGGTAACCGTCCTTTAGAAAAACAAAAAAGGGCAGTCCTATCTTGTGAACAGGACTGCCCAGACGGTCGACATAATATTCACCTTGTTTCCTTGTGGTTTATTCCACTTTTCCGTCAGTTACAAGGTGCTTTTTACTACCCTTTAATTCTATCATAAAGAGGCAGTTAAATCAATGTCGCAAATGTAAACAAAGACAGTCCGTATAAGGATTATTTCTGTTTTGCCATGGATTCGCAGTAAATGCAACGGTAAACTCTGTTCTCACGGTCTGTGAGCTTGAATACGTGATCAAGCTCCTGCTCGCAGGAGGTGATACAGCGGGGATTCTTGCATTTGATAACATTGGTTATGCTCTCGGGGAGCTCAAGGTGGCGCTTGTCAACGATCTCGCCGTTCTTGATAACGTTAACGGTGATACCGGGATCTATGTAACCGAGAGCCTTGAGGTCAAGGTCGATCATTTCGTCGATCTTGATGATATCCTTCTTGCCCATCTTGCCGCTTACTGCGTTCTTGATGATAGCAAGGTGACAGTCAAGGCTGTCAAGCTGGAGGACACGGTATATCTCCATTGCCATACCTGCCTTGATATGGTCGATAACGTAGCCGTTCTTGATGGAATCTATATTCATGCCTCTACCTCCAGAAGTTTCATAATAAGTGCCATACGGACGTATCTGCCGCAAGCAACCTGCTTGAAATAACATGCTCTGGGATCCTCGTCTATCTCAACGGAGATCTCATTAACTCTGGGCAGGGGATGAAGGATAGACATATCCTTGTTTGCATATTCCATCTTATCCTTGGTGAGGATATAGCTGTCCTTAAGACGGATATAGTCAGCCTCGTTGAAGAAGCGCTCCTGCTGAACACGTGTCATATAGAGGACGTCAAGATCCTTCATAGCCGCAGTAAGGTCTGCAGTCTCCACGTATTCCATATTGTTCTTGTCAAGAACGTCGGTCTTGATGTAAGCGGGAAGCTTAAGCTCATCGGGGGAGATGAGGACGATCTTGATGCCTGTGTGTCTAGAAAGCGCAGAAATAAGAGAATGTACGGTTCTGCCGAACTTAAGGTCACCGCAGAAGCCGATGGTAAGGTCGTTGAGTCTTCCCTTCTCTCTTCTTATGGTAAGAAGGTCGGTCAGGGTCTGTGTGGGATGGAAGTGACCGCCGTCACCTGCGTTGATTATCGGCACGTTGCTCTTAAAGGTAGCAACTAGGGGCGCACCCTCTTTAGGATGACGCATAGCGATAATATCGGAATAGCAGGAAACTACCTGTATAGTGTCGGAAACACTCTCGCCCTTGGATGCAGAGGAGCTCTTTGCCTCAGAGAATCCAAGCACACTTCCGCCAAGAGAAAGCATAGCAGACTCAAAGGAAAGGCGTGTACGTGTAGAGGGCTCAAAGAAGAGGGTAGCAAGCTTCTTGTACTTACAAACGTCACGGTACTTATCGGGATTAGCGATAATATCATCCGCACGGTCAAGAAGCTGATCGATTTCCTCTGTTGTAAAATCTAAAATATCAATTAAATGTCTCATTTGTTTATCCAGCTTTCGTCAGAGGGATTAGCTCTGAATTTCTTAAGTCTTTCGATATCCTCAGCCTTGATGTAACCGATCTCAGCTGCAACCTCGCATACTGTATCAAAGTCGGTAAGGCTGGTGTTAACTACGTTAGCTGCTGCCATACGGTCGATACCCTTCTGCATGCCGTAGGTGAAGATGGAAACAACACCGAGAACCTCAGCGCCTGCCTCACGGAGAACGTCAACAACCTCAAGCACAGAGCCGCCTGTGGAGATAAGGTCCTCGATTACAACTACCTTCTGACCGGGGAGAAGCTTACCCTCGATCTGGTTCTGTCTGCCGTGGTCCTTTGCACCGCTTCTTACGTAGCCCATAGGCATATCAAGCATATGAGCGGTGATAGCTGCGTGTGCGATACCTGCGGTGCTTGTACCCATAAGTACCTCGCACTCGGGGTATAATTCCTTAACCTTCTCTGCAAGGGAGGACTCGATAAGAGTTCTTACCTCGGGAGCTGTAAGGGTGAGTCTGTTATCACAATAAATAGGGCTCTTGATGCCGCTTGCCCAGGTAAAGGGCTCGTCGGGACGAAGAAAAACTGCACCTATGGAAAGTAAACCTTTTGCTACTGCTTTATTCATTTTTATATTCTCCTTATTAATCACAAAATTCCTGAACACATCTTCTGTATGCCGCTACGGGATCCTCTGCCGCTGTGATAGGTCTGCCTACAACGATGTAGTCAGAGCCGATCTCCTTAGCCTTAGCGGGAGTGGTTACACGAACCTGGTCGCCGATATCGCCGTCAGCAAAACGAACGCCGGGAGTAACTGTGAGAAACTCCGAGCCGCACTTTTCCTTAACCTTGCCTGCCTCAAGGGGAGAGCAAACAACACCGTCAAGACCTGCAAGCTTTGCGTTGTGAGCGTAGTGCATAACTACCTCGTCGATAGGCTTGTCGATAAGAAGGTCGTTTGTCATACGCTCCTGGCTTGTGGAGGTAAGCTGAGTAACAGCGATAAGAAGGGGTCTTGTGCCGTCGGGTCTGGTCAGACCTTCAAGAGCAGCCTCCATCATAGCGATAGTACCGCTTGCGTGGAGGTTACACATATCTACGTTGAGGCTGGAAAGAACAGCCATAGACTTCTTAACTGTGTTGGGAATATCGTGGAGCTTGAGGTCGAGGAATATCTTGTGACCTCTCTCCTTTAATTTTCTTACCATATCGGCACCTGCCGCATAGTAGAGCTCCATACCTATCTTAACGTAGGGCTTTTCTTCCTTAAAATTGTCAAGGAACTTTAATGTTGCTTCCTCTGACGAAAAGTCACAGGCAATGATAACGTCGCGTCCCATCAGTGTGCGCCTCCTATTATATCTGTTAATTTATCGATTTTGTATTTTTCCATTACTCGGGGAAGATCCTCGATGATATCACGGCAAGCGTAGGGATTAACAAGGTTTGCCGCACCTACCTGAACTGCGGTTGCACCGCAGAGCATCATTTCTATTACGTCCTCGGCTGTGGTAACACCGCCCATACCGATGATCGGGATGTTGACTGCCTCGTATACCTGATATACCATACGAAGTGCCACGGGAAGTATAGCAGAGCCGGAGAAACCACCCATCTTGTTTGCTACAACAGGCTTTTTGGTACGAAGATCAACTCTCATACCGAGAAGGGTGTTGATCATAGAAAGACCGTCAGCACCTGCTTCCTCGCAAGCCTTTGCGATAGAAACGATATCTGTTACGTTGGGGCTTAATTTAATGTATACAGGCTTTGTGGTCACAGCCTTTACAGCCTTTGTTACGGCTGCTGCGTTCTCACAGCTTGTACCGAAAGCCATACCGCCGTTATGTACGTTGGGACAGCTTATATTTACTTCTATAATGCCTACGTCAGGCTCTTTGTCTATTTTCTCGCAGGTGTAAACGTATTCATCGATAGAAAATCCGCTTACGTTTGCAACTACCTTTTTGTTAAATACCTTACGCATCTTGGGCAGCTCTTCTGCGATAACCTTTTCAACACCGGGGTTCTGAAGACCTACCGAGTTGATCATACCCATATTGCACTCTGCAATTCTGGGTGTGGGGTTGCCGAAGCGGGGATCCTTGGTCGTTCCCTTAAATGAGAAGGAACCGAGAACGTTTATGTCATACAACTCAGCGAACTCATAGCCGAAGCCGAATGTGCCGCTGGCGGGGATAATGGGATTGTCAAGCTCCCAGCCCGAGAGATTTACCTTTAAGTCCTTCATCTCACGCCTCCTTATCCCAAAGAATTTCGTCGCTTACAAGGACAGGACCTTCCTTGCAGATACGCTTGTTGCCGTAGATTGTCTTGCAGCTGCAGCCCATACAAGCACCGAATCCGCAGCCCATTCTTTCCTCAAAGGAGAGCTGACCCTTCTTGTCGCTTGTCTTATAGAGAGCTTTTAACATGGGCTCGGGACCGCATGCAGAGTAGTCTGTATATTCGATATCACAGAGGGCGTTTGTTACAAAGCCCTTTGTGCCGAGAGAGCCGTCAACGGTGGTAACGATCACCTTTGCTCCAAGAGCCTCAAACTCTTCCTTATAAAATACTTCGGAAGCAGTATTGAAGCCGAGGATAGCGGTAACTTTCTTGCCCTCTTTAATAAGAGCCTTGGCAAGACCGTACATAGGGGGAACACCAACGCCGCCGCCTACAACTACAGGCTTGTCGCCGCACTTTGCGGTGTCAAAGCCGTTACCCAGGCCGCAGAGAACGTCAAGGGTCTGACCTGCAGTCATGCCCTTCATCTTCTCAGTACCCTTGCCCACTACCTTGTAGATAATGGTGATCTCCTTGTCGTTATAATCGCAAACAGAGATAGGACGGCGAAGGTAAAGACCTTCAAGTGCGATATTGATGAACTGACCGGGGTTGGTCAGGGCAGATGTATCTCCCGCAAGACGCATAAGATATACGTCTGCGGTGAGAGCTCTGTTTTCTAATATTGTATAAATACCTTTTGTCATATTAAGAATCTATTGTTGAGATGCAGAGAGTGGTCTCTTCGAGTACGTCGAGGAGAACTCTTACTGTATCAAGTGCGGTGAACATGGTTACGTTGTTTTCAGCAGCACAGCGACGGATCTCAAAGCCGTCAGAGCTGTGAGAATCACGGTTGATGTCACGGCTAGAGATAACGTAGTTTACGTGACCCTGACGGATAGAGCGAAGGATCTCGTCACTTCCCTCGCTTATCTTCTTCATAACGTGGGTACGGATGCCGTTAGCCTTAAGGAAGTTTGCGGTACCCTGAGTAGCCTCGATATTGAAGCCGAGGTTATAGAAGCGGCGGATAAGAGGAAGTGCCTCTTCCTTGTCGGAGTCTGCTATGGAAACGAAGATAGTACCGTAGTTTACTACGTTCATGCCGGAGGACTGGAGTGCCTTGTAGAGTGCACGGGTAAGCTTGTCGTCATAACCGATAGCCTCACCTGTGGACTTCATCTCGGGAGAGAGGTAAGCGTCAAGACCTCTGATCTTAGAGAAGGAGAATGCAGGAACCTTTACGTACCATCTCTTCTTCTCTTCGGGATATACTACCTCGATACCCTGATCCTTGAGAGTCTCACCAAGCATTACCTTGGTACCGATATCAGCCAGAGACCAGCCTGTAGCCTTAGAGAGGAAAGGAACTGTTCTGGAGGAACGGGGGTTAACCTCGATGATATATACGTCTTCCTTTTCATCAACGATGAACTGGATGTTGTAGAGACCTACGATGCCTATACCAAGACCAAGACGCTTGGTGTAGTCAAGGATGGTGTCCTTTACCTTCTGGCTTACCGAGAAGGTGGGGTATACGGAGATAGAGTCACCGGAGTGGATACCTGTACGCTCAACGTGCTCCATGATACCGGGAACGAAAACGTCCTTGCCGTCGCAAACTGCGTCAACCTCAAGCTCCTTACCGAAGATGTACTTGTCAACAAGTACGGGGTTGTCAGAGTCAAGCTTGATTGCTGTATTAAGGTATGTTCTGAGAGCCTCTTCGTTTGCAACGATCTGCATTGCACGACCGCCAAGCACGTAGCTGGGACGAACGAGCACGGGGTAGCCGATCTCGGTAGCTGCTCTTACACCTGCTTCGATATCGGTTACTGCCTGACCCTTGGGCTGAGGAATATCAAGCTCGTGAAGGATCTTTTCAAAGGAGTCTCTGTTCTCTGCACGCTCGATAGCCTCAAAGTCTGTACCGATGAGCTTAACACCGTGCTTCATGAG
>JAZRQH010000216.1:0-2980 GCA_045649645.1 Eubacteriales bacterium | reverse complement strand
GCCTTGATACCAACTGCACAGTTGTTGTTGAAGGAAACGATAGCCTCTGCAAGAAGTCTTGCGGACTGAAGGAAATTGTAGATACATACGGGCATAAATACGTTAAGCTCAAAGTTACCCTGAGAAGCAGCCATAGAAACTGCAACGTCGTTACCCATAACCTGAACAGCTACCATTGTAACCGCCTCGCACTGAGTGGGGTTAACCTTACCGGGCATGATGGAACTGCCGGGCTCGTTTTCGGGAATGAAGATCTCGCCGAGACCGTCACGGGGACCGGAAGCAAGCCAACGAACGTCGTTTGCTATCTTCATCATGTCGGCTGCAAGAGCCTTGATAGCACCGTGAGCGAATACCAGCTCGTCCTTGGAGGTAAGAGCGTGGAACTTGTTACCTGCGGTTATGAAAGGCTTACCTGTGATCTCTGCAACCTTAGCCGCAACAGTTGTGTCAAAGCCCTTGGGTGTGTTAAGACCCGTACCTACTGCGGTACCGCCAAGTGCAAGCTCGTAAAGAGGCTTAACTGCCAGCTCAAGGAGCTCAACGTCTCTCTCAAGAGAGCTTCTCCAGCCGCTGATCTCCTGGCTGAAGGTGATGGGTGTAGCATCCTGAAGGTGGGTACGTCCGCTCTTAACGATACCCTCGTTTTCCTTTTCAAGGCGCTTGAAGGTCTCGATAAGCATCTGTGCTGCGGGAATGAGCTTATCCTCAAGAGCGATAACAGCTGCGATATGCATTGCTGTGGGGAAGGTGTCGTTGGAGGACTGGCTCATATTAACGTCATCGTTGGGATGAAGCAGCTTCTTGCCGAGGATCTGATTACCGCGGTTAGCGATAACCTCATTGGAGTTCATATTGGACTGTGTGCCGCTTCCTGTCTGCCATACAACGAGAGGGAAGTTGTCCATAAGAGCGCCGGAGGAAACCTCGTCGCAAGCCTGTGCAATAGCACTAAGCTTCTCGTCTGTCATCTTCTCGGGCTTGAGAAGATTGTTTGCCATAGCGGCAGCCTTTTTAAGAATGCCGAAGGCGTGTACTATTTCGCGGGGCATTGTTTCGATACCCACGCCGATGGGGAAGTTCATAGAGCTTCTCTGAGTCTGAGCCGCCCACAGCTTATCTGCGGGAACCTTAACCTCACCCATAGAGTCGTGTTCAATACGGAAATCCATTATAATTACTCCTTTCGATTAGAAGGTTACGCTGTTAATGATATTCTTAAGACAGTCAGCGGAATGATGGAGAGCCTTGATCTCCTGGTCGTTTAAGGGGAGAAGCACCTTAGAGTGTGCGCCCTTCTGACCTACAACGTTGAGAAGAGAGAGACATACGTCGTCGATACCGTACTCACCGTGCATCATAGTAGATACCGTCATTGTGGTATCGATACCGGAGAGCAGGCACTTACACACGTGGCATACCGAGATGGACACTGCATAGAAGGTAGCGCCCTTACGCTGGATAACGCTTGCACCGGAGTTACGAACGTAATCCTCGATATCAGCTTCGCTGAAAGCGGGATAGATGGTGTGTGCAGAGCTGAGGTTCTTTACTGCAGAGCCGAAGTCCTTTGCGGGAACGTTGGATACGTTTGCAAGAGACCAGGGAATGAAGCAGGAGTCGCCGTGCTCACCGAGGACGTAAGCGTGAACATTCTTCTGGCTGATGTTGTAGTATTCTGCGATTCTTGCGCGGAGTCTTGCGGTATCAAGGATAGTACCTGAACCGATGATGCGCTCCTCGGGAATGTTTGTATACTTGTGGAATGCGTAAGTAAGAATGTCAACGGGGTTACTTACAAGTACGTATGTAGCGTCGGGAGCGTGCTTTGTGATCTCCTGTGCAACACCCTTGATCATATCTACGTTGATCTGTGCAAGGTCAAGTCTTGACTGACCAGCCTTACGGGGAATACCGGAGGTGATAACAACGATATCAGAGCCCTTGGCATCTGCATAAGAGCCTGCGTAAACCTGAGAAGGATTGCAGAAGGGGATACCCTGACGGATGTCAAGTGCCTCACCTACAGCCTTTTCTCCGTTGATATCGATCATAACTACCTCAGAGGCAATACCCTGGGTGATCATTGTGTAGGCGATGGTGGAGCCTACGCTACCGGAGCCGATGATTGTGATTTTGTTCATTTGGTCGTCCTCGTTTCATTTATTTTGATATTGTTTTTTGACTTTTGTTAAATAAATAACTAACCATCTTATTATAACACAAACCTTCACAATAATCAACATTTTATGTCTTTTTTGAGTTAATAAATTCTATCAAAATTGTGAATTTTTTAACCGATTTAAATGCAGATTGCATAAAAAAGAAAGTAAAGGCATATTTTCTATGCCTTTACTTAATATATTTATCAGAATTCTATGGAATTTATGATTCCCTTGAGGCAGTTTGCGGAGTTGTGAAGTGCCGCGATCTCCTGGTCGTTCATGGGGAGCAGCACCTTGGTATGAGCACCCTTTTCGCCTACGATGCTCAGCAGTGAGAGACATACGTCCTCTACGCCGTATTCGCCGTGCATCATGGTGGATACCGTCATAGTGGTGTCGATACCGGAAAGCAGGCTCTCGCAGATGTGACATACCGACATAGAAACCGCATAGAAGGTAGCACCCTTACGGGAGATAACGCTTGCGCCCGACTTGCGTACGTATTCCTCGATCTCGGACTGAACGAAATCGGGATATGCTATGTTTGCGCCGCCCAGAGGCTTGGTGCAGGCACCGAAATCCTGAGTGGGAACGTTGGATACGTTTGCAAGAGACCAGGGAATGAAGCAGGAGTCACCGTGCTCACCGAGAACGTAAGCGTGAACGTTCTTCTGGCTGATAGAGTAGTATTCTGCAATTCTTGCGCGGAGTCTTGCGGTATCGAGAATGGTACCAGAGCCGATGATACGCTCCTCGGGAATGTCTGTATACTTGTGGAATGCGTAAGTAAGAATGTCAACGGGGTTACTTACAAG
>JAZRQH010000215.1:0-2359 GCA_045649645.1 Eubacteriales bacterium | reverse complement strand
GCAGGTAGGTCTTGAGTGTATAGGTGACGTTGATACTTATGCTACAGCCGAGGTTATCACCTTGGCGGCAAAGTCCCTCTGTATGCTTGATCCCGACTATATTCTCGACCTGTCTCATATGAGCTTTGCTTCCACTCTTTTAGCGGATGTACCCGCAAAGCAAAAGAGCGAGATAATGAGCTTTATGGCAGAGAAGAATATCCACGGTCTTAAATCTATGGAACTGGATGCCGATATTATTGATAAGCTCACCGCACTTGTTTCTATCTACGATAAGCCCGAGACAGCACTTAATAAGCTCGCCGAGCTTGATATCAATGCAGATGCTGTGTCAGAGTTTGCAAGCCTTATAGCAGCCCTTACCCCTGCAGGAGTATCCGAGCATATCCGTTTTGACTTCTCCGTAGTATCGGATGAAAGCTACTATAACGGTATCACCTTTGCAGGCTACGTTCACGGCGTTCCCACCAGAGTTCTCTCAGGCGGCCGCTATGACAACCTTATGAAGCGCTTCAAAAAGAACTGCGGAGCAATAGGCTTTGCCATCTATATGGACGCTCTTGACCAGCTTCTCTGCGACAAGGATTTTAATGAGGTTGACACCGTTATCGTTTATGACGATAGCACCGACATCGTTATGATGTCAGCAACAGTAAACGAGCTTACACTTAAGGGCGAAAAGGTCAAGGCTGTAAGAGAGCTACCCCGCGGACTTAAGTATAAAAATATAGTTGAAATGGGAGGTAAGGCAGAATGATAAACGTTGCACTCCCTAAAGGAAGACTTGGCGAAAAGGTTCTTGCTATCTTTGAGGAGGCTGGGTATACCTGTCCCTCTATCCACGAGCAGAACCGCAAGCTCATATTCGAAAACGAAGAAAGCGGAGTACGCTACTTCTGGGTCAAGCCCTCTGACGTGGCTATCTACGTAGAGAGAGGTGCGGCAGACGTAGGTGTCTGCGGCAAGGATATTCTGCTTGAGTATTCCCCCGACGTATACGAGCTTCTCGATATGGGTATGGGCAAGTGCCGTATGGCGGTTGCCGCAAAGTCGGATTTTCACGATAACACCAGCCGTGCGCTGATCGTTGCCACCAAGTTCCCCAATATCGCAAGAGACTACTATATGAAGCAGGGAAGAGATATCGATATTATCAAGCTTAACGGCTCTATCGAGATCGCTCCCATACTTGGCATGTCCGACGTTATCGTTGATATCGTGGAGACGGGCAAGACCCTACTGGAGAACGATCTTTGTCCCTACGAGGACATCGTTCCCATAAGTGCCCGCTTTATTGCCAACAAGGCAAGTCATAAATTCAAATACGACGCTATCACCGAGCTTGTCGGCAAGATAGCGGCATACGTAGAAGGTAAAAAATGATCAAGATATATGAAAAGGCAACGATGAAAAATGAAGATATTTTCATCCGTTCCACATCATCCCCCGATATCTGCGACGTGGTTGCCGATATCATATATAACGTAAGAAAAAACGGCGACTGCGCCATTAAGGAATACGCAAAGCGTTTTGATAAATGTGACCTTGACTCCCTTGAGGTAACACCCGAGGAGATCGAGGAAGCGTGGAAAACGGTAGATGCCGAGTTCATTGCGGTAATGGAGAGAGCCAAGGAGAATATCGTATTCTACCACAAGCACCAGAAGCGCGACGGTTTTCGTCTCGAGAAGGAGGACGGTATAATCCTCGGTCAGAAGATAATACCTGTTGAGCGTGCGGGACTCTACGTTCCCGGCGGTACTGCGGCTTATCCCTCATCCGTTCTTATGAACGCTCTTCCCGCAAAGATAGCGGGAGTTGATGAGATCATCATGACCACACCACCCAATTCCGAGGGTAAGGTTAATCCCATTATTCTTTGTGCAGCCAAGATCGCAGGCGTTGACCGTATCTTCAAGATGGGCGGAGCACAGGCTATTGCCGCTCTTGCCTACGGTACAGAGAGTGTACCCAAGGTTGACAAGATAGTTGGCCCCGGTAACGCATTCGTTGCTGAAGCCAAGAAGCAGGTATTCGGCATTGTAAACATTGATATGATCGCAGGACCGAGTGAGATCCTTATCGTAGCAGACGGCACCTGTGACCCTGTAAAGGTAGCGGCAGATATGCTCAGTCAGGCAGAGCACGACCGTATGGCAAGCTCTGTGCTTGTTACCGACAGCCGTGACCTTGCCGACAAGGTAAGCGTAGAATTAGAGCGTCAGCTTGACCTTCTGCCCCGTGTGGATATCGCAAGAACCTCTATTGATAATAACGGTAAGATCATTATCTGTCAGAGCATTGACGAGTGTATAGATATAGCTAACGACATAGCCCCCGAGCATCTTGAGATATGCGT
>JAZRQH010000214.1:0-9873 GCA_045649645.1 Eubacteriales bacterium | reverse complement strand
AGATACTCAAGTGAGTTAAAGTTCATATATCTGTCCTTAAATTATTATGATTCTAAAAGCAGAGTCAATATCTGCTTTGCCGAAAGCTTAAGCGTTACCTTATCCATACCGATAAAGCTGCGGGACACCTCATCCATACGGGTACGGAATATACGTCCCTTGGCACTTACGGTGACCTTCTGCTCCTCTTCGGTGGAATTGAATACGCGGAGAAGCATAGCGCTTTCGTCCTCGCTTTGCTTAAAGGCGGAGAATACTATTCCCTTGCCCTCTACCTCGATAGCAGAACTGTTGTCGGGTATGACAACGTCCTTATAGAGATCGGGAAGGTAGAAAAGCTCTGCAAGAGAGGTATCCTGCACACAGGGGCGTCCGCCCGAAAACTTTCTTGTATCACAGGAGGTGGCTGTAGCCATAAGGGGCGCACGGAAGGAAAGCGCAAGTGAAGGTATATCCTTCACACTGCCCTCAAAGGGTGCTATGGCAAGCCTGCCCTCAAGGGTACGTATACACTGGTTTTCAGGTGTACACCAAAGCTCGTTTCCGCCGTGTACTATGCCGCCTGTTGAACGGACAAGAGCAAATGAGAGGCGGTTTGTCTTGTCCTCGGGATGCATATATTCGTGAGAACCCTCGGTCAACACAGCCATACCCACACCGTCCTTTTCTATAGCCGCAAAGGTGGCATTGGGATCCAGCTTGACGGGAGTATTATAGTAATGCATATCCGCGGTACGGCGCACTACGTCAAAGGCAGAATCTGCATAGGAAACCTCTGAAGCCACGTCACCGTCAACACAGAGTGCAAGATGATGGTCTCTTGAAGCGTTATCAAGGGTATAAGAAAGCTCAACGTAGGGTCTGCCGCGGTAAAGGGTAAGCTCTACCGAAAGGGCGGAATCTGCCCTCTCCTCCGAGCGTTTGTTTGCCTTTTCGTCATAGAAGAGAGGCAAGGACATCTTATAATCTATACGGATACTCTGCTTTAAGGGTGTGGAGATAAGAGGTGTAACGGTCTTTTCCCAGCTATCCGAATATATGGGCTCATGACCCATAGGCATAAAGGCATAGGAGTCGCCGTTGTCCTCACGGTCCTCAAAGCGCAGACAGTCGGCTATGATACGGTTACTGCGCTTATCGGTGATATCAACTCTTCCCTCTTTATCTACCGAAAGGGTAAGAAATTCGTTTTCGATAATTGTGCTGTCGGCACAGGAATATATTTCGGGGGTGTTTTCGTTTGCTGTCACAAGGAATGATTTAAACGAAAAGGGTGCGACCTCACCTGCATCCAGCAGCAGAGTATATTCGTACACCTCCTGCTTACCCGGCAGGTTGACGGGGCTGTATACCACCGTATCACGGCGTACCTTTGAGAGAACACAGAACTCTGCCTCCCTGCCCTCTGCATCACGGATACAGAAGCTCTCCATATCATCGGCCACAAGCATTTTAAGGGTAACCTCCACCCCACCGCAAAGAGGTGTGGCAAGGGTGTTGGCAACTGTGATTATATAATCACGCTCACCGCCGCAACGGATAAGGTCGGTATGCTCGGCTGCAGTAAGCAACCCTCGGCGCAGCTGCTCGTCGGTAAACTGGGCAAGCTCTGCATATCGGTTCTCCATATGACGGTGGAGCGCATCTGTACTGCATCCGCATATAGAATCGTGGGGATGGTTACGGATAAGATTTTTCCATGCATATACCAAACGGTCATGGGGATATATACCCTTCATGCCGTAACGCTCAAGCATGGCATAGAGGGGCTCTATACGGTTCTCAAGCACGGTCTGTGCTTTCACATTAAGTGACTTAAGATATGCACGGGAGGAAAGTGTTCCCTGCAGTGTTGTAAGACCCTGGTCACAGCGAAGCTCTCCCTTGACACTCTGCAGCTCTATGTCATTATCCTCGATATAGCCCTTGAGTGCATCGATATAATCGTCAAGATTGTACTGTACTATATATTCGTTGGCATCGAGTCTTGTCTGAAGTGAATCTATGATCTCACGGACATCTCCCTGTGCTTCAAGGTGGTCAACACCGTTCATAAGTAATAGATAGGGCGTTGCGGTAAGAGAGTCACCATAGGGCTCCACTACCATACGGAGATAACGCTCCGCCTTGTCTATATCAGCAGAAAAGCGCTGGGCGTTGTTGTACCAATGGCGCATATGTACTGCCAGAACTTCAGTACCGTCAGCACCCTGCCAAATAAACTCGGTAGGTGTCTTTTTGGGAACGGTCTTGCCGTCAGCATCGGTTTCGGTCTGAGAAAAGCCTCTGCCGAAAACAAAATTGTCTATACCGAACTCTCTTAATATCTGAGGAAGCTGGGAAACGTTTCCGAACTGATCGGCTGCATAGCCTACCTTGGCAGAGCCGCCAAACTCACGGCAGAGCTTCTGTCCCTCAAGAAGGTTACGTACGGTGCTCTCACCGCTTGTAAGATAAAAATCGTTCTGCAGATAGAAGGGTCCTACCATCAGACGGCGGCGGGATATATATCCACGCAGCTCTTCCCTTTTGTCGGGACGGACTGCAAGATAGTCCTCCAGCACCACGGTCTGGGCATCAAGATGAAATATATAATCGGGCTGCGTGCGGAGTATGTCAAGAAGCCTGTCCATCAGATCCACCAGTCTGTGACGGAACAGTTCAAGAGGCATATACCACTCTCTGTCCCAATGGGTATGAGATATCACACAATATACCTTAAATTCGGGATTTATCATTTTTTCTCCTTACGTCGGAAATAAATATAGTTATAAAAAATATACCATATATATAGAAAAAAGTCAATAAAATACACCGTAACCTAAGCTACGGTGTGTAATCGAATAATTGGTATAGTAACTGCTGTTCTGCGGCGGTATAATAATCCTCGTAGACTAGACGCTCAATACGGCGGGTGCTTTTTACGGTAAAATCATTGGAATTCTCTTTGAGGTATAACATATACTTCAAAGACTCATATCTGTCCATTTTTTCAAAGGACCCGATATGGAACTCATAATAATCATTGTTATATTCAAAGCCAAAATTCAGATTCGGACCGTGTTTGCCACCTGAAATATATACCCTCACATCCTCAGCCTCTGACCATTGATACATTTCATAACGGTTAAAAGAATCGTATATCTTTACCGTATCGTCGGCATATAAAGTCAAACGTCTGTATATACCGAAAGGTAATATTGCCATAGCTATAACGGTCACGATAAGCATAACAAGGAAAAAGCGTTTGATCTTTTTCTTTTGTTTATCGCTGAAATTCAGGGAAAACTCCTTAGAAAACAAGGGATAGGTAGGTAAAACCATCTCAAAGCTCTTCGGCTTATACGTTTTGTTACCGAAGATAGGTATCTTGTACTGTCCTGCATATCCCAAAACCGAAAAAATAAGGATCATAAGTGCCATAAACAACGGAGTGGAATATACCATAACAATATCACTGTCATATGCAATTACCAAAGGATCGGACATAACAATTCTATCCGGAACGACCCAGCCAAAGACTATGATCACACTGCATATTATTCCCGTTCCTATAACCCAAAGGAAGAAATACATAAGCTTATCCAAAGCCGATAAAGGTGTTTTCTTTGCCGTTTTTCTTGTTCGTCTGCTCATTTTAAACTATCTTTAACAAATGAAATATACTGTTCAAGCGTTATTTTCCCGTTCAGCAAAAGACGGCACCATTCTTTACATTCATCGTCTATATTGTAACCTTCCATTTCTACAGACGCGCAGGCATTCTTAATTGCATTTTCAATTGACATATAAAACACCTCCATTAGGAATAGTATATCATATTTTAATACAGTAATCAAGTATTATTTCACCAGTCACGTTCACAAAAAGTTAATAATTTAAATTGATTTACCTATTGCAAAATATATTTCACTATGCTATAATACACAAGTACGAAATACAGGGGTATAGCTCAGTTGGTAGAGCAGCGGTCTCCAAAACCGCGTGTCCAGAGTTCGAGTCTTTGTGCCCCTGCCAGAAAAAAGCACTTGCTTATGCAAGTGCTTTTTTCAATGAAATCCACCCTCGCGGGTGGGTGAAATCGTCTTCGACGGTGAAATCCCCTTACGGGGGTGAAATCCGCTGTGAGCGGCGGATGGGTGGATTTTATTTCACCGAAAACCGTTAGGTTTTCGATTTCACCTGAGCAAAGCGAAGATTTCACCCTGCGGAGTAGGATTTCACTAAAAAGTACAATCTCACTCTAACAAGGCCGTAATGTCACTGTTCTGCTTCTCTGCAGCAGTCTTCACCCAAAAGACTGCTTCTTTATATTTAGGAGTATCTCTTACCGAATCAAACCAAGCCCACCCCGGATTGGTAAGCAGGTCATAAATGATACTCAAATCCCAAAAAGACTTGTTGTGTACCGAAAACAGCTTATGCCTGACACCGTCTTTATCAATAGCATAGCACCAAGGCTTATCGACCTTTAGACCCGAAAAAAGAGCTCCGCCGATATCAAGCCATTCATCATCTATAGAAAAAGCATATTTGCACATTTCTATGGCAGAATCAAAATTTTCCCATCCCTTGTCCGGTTCTCCTCTGCCGAAAAGACACGCTGAGTATACAAGCTGCTTATACGCATAGAACATCTTCCACCCGTCAGGTACATCACCGTTGCCGAAGGAACGTACAGTTCTCATAACATCCTGCTGAAATGCTGATTTTCTGTCCGCACCCAGACCGTCAGGACACCGTCTGTCAAGCAGGTCGGCAAAGTGTTCAAACATTTCAAGACCGTTCTGTATATGACTGCCCTTGTCATCATTCTTCCACATAGCTCGGTTATTAAGACAGTAGCGTCTGCTGAATCCGGAATAGGGTGCCATATCAAGCCACTTTTTAAGCTCAGACTCATCACATACGGCAGACATAAACTGAATGGTTGCGCTACGGTATTTAGTTTCGAGAAGTTTCTGTGCGTTTTTCAGAAGGGTAGGCATATATTTTTTCGATTTTCCGCTGTCGCCGTTTATATAATATGCAATAGATACCAACAGATTATAGGTATAGAAATCATCGTCGGGATACTTACGGCAATACTCACATACGAACTCGATACGGGTTTCATCCAAAGGAAGAGTGTCTACTGTATCAATAAAATAATCACGGTCCTTTTCTTTTGCATCCTTATCGTTTGATAAAAGGGTATCAATTGAAACACCGAAATAATTCGCAATAGACGGAATAAGCTCAAGATCAGGGTAACATATACCAAGTTCCCAACGGGAGACAGACTGACCCGAAACACCCAATTCTTCCGCTATTCTCTCCTGTGTTATTCCCTTTTCCTTACGGAGCCTTTTAAAATTTTCTGCAAAATTTATGTTCATACAAAACACCTTTCAAAACATATTGAATCGGCCTCTTCTGAACATATTATAGCATATAAAAATACGCTTAACAATATCACGCTTGTTGAAAGAAACTATTGCTTTTAGTGAATTTTATGATATAATACAATCACAATAAAATCATAAAGGAGTAGGGTCATGAAGTTCAACAGAATAATACCTTTATTTGCAATACTAATAATATTGACCGTTACCTTCACCGGCTGTATCGTAATACCCCAATACAAATATTACGAGATCTCTGCCGACAGCGTATCATCGGTACAGATATACGATCTTCGCACAAGCGAGATCTATTACGGTGACTTTATTGAAAAAGACAATCCCGTATATACCCTGCCAGAGGACATCATCGACGATTTTCTTACCAAGCTTTCCGAAATTCGCTTCAAGGATAGCATTGTTATAACTATAGCCGCCGTTGACCCCAGCTTTACATATGACGAATGGGTCGCCCGTATCAACTATACAGACGGCTCATATGATCTTATTTCCTGTGACGGCTACGGTCAAAGCTATAACGAAACCAACGAGGTAACTGACACCAACCATTACAGTTGCGATAACGATGAATGGAAGAAATTTATTACAGGTTATCTACCCGAGGAATTTATAAATAATATAAAGCAAGTCGATTGACTTGCTTTATTTTATCCCTTGTAACTTTAGCCCCTCATACGTCCTTCTTAACAGATTACAGGAAGCATCAAACTTGTCCATCTCCTCGTCGGTCATATTGAGCCTTACGTGACCCACAATTCCGTCGCGGTTGACTATACAGGGTGTACCGATATACACGTCCTCCTGTCCGTATTCGCCCTGGAGGTATGAGGACAGGGTCAACACGCTGTTTTCGTCGCCGTAGATGGCTCTCGTTATCCTTATAAGTGCCGTGGCTATACCGTAGCAGGTTGACCCCTTTGCTTCTATGATAGCATACGCTGAGCGTCGTACCTCCTCCTCGATAGAGTGCATATCCTCAAAGAAGTACTTACCTTTTGACTCGGTTATTATCTCGTTGAGCCGCTTGGTGGCTATCATTGCCGAGGACCAGAGGACAAACTCGCTGTCGCCGTGCTCTCCCACCACGTAGGCATGAACGTTGCGGGCATCTATACCGAAATACTTGCCGCAAAGAAAGCGCAGTCTTGCGCTGTCAAGGGTGGTGCCCGAGCCTATTACCTTCTCGGGGGAGGCGCCCGACAGCTCAAGTGTTACTCTTGTCATAACGTCCACGGGGTTGGTTACCACGATATATATTCCGTTAAAGCCTGAATCTACTATTCGGGGTACTATATCGCATAATATTGCGGTATTACGGTCAGCCATATCAAGTCTTGTCTCACCCTTGTTATGAGGTGCGCCCGCACAGATGACCGCAAGATCTGCGTCAAAGAGATCGCTGTAGTCTCCCGCATATACGGTCATCTTCTCAGGAGAATATGCAAGTCCGTGGCTTAAGTCCTTTGCCTCGCCTCTTATACGGTCGGCGTTCTTGTCTATCAGCACAAGCTCGTTACACAGTCCGCCTGTCAGAAGCGCAAAGGCATAGCTCATTCCCACGCTTCCGCAGCCTATAATTCCTATCTTTCTCTTATCAGAAAAAAACATACCATCAACTCCTTTTTGAGTTATTATGGTATGCTTTTTTTGTTTTATGTATATTTATTTCTTATAGCCGAAGGGCTTGGGGCGTGTGAGCATATCTATGGGGCGTGAAAGCAGATTCATCATGAGTATAGCTATCGCAACACCCTCGGTAAGAGGTGCGAAGTATCTTACAAGAACCGTGATAACGCCGCATCCGATACCGTAGATGAGCCTGCCGTTTGCGGTTACGGGAGAGCTCATATGATCGGTCGCCATAAAGACAGCACCCAGTATAAGACCGCCCGAGCAAAGCTCTGTAAGCATAAATTCATATGCCTGCACAGACTGCGCCTGAGGGAAAAGGAAGGTCAGCAGAGCAACGGTTGCAAGATACGACGCCGGGATATGCCAGGTGATGACACGTCTGCCAAGCAGATAGAGTCCGCCGATGATAAGAAGCATAGCGGATACTTCACCGATACATCCTGCCATATTGCCGATAAAGAGGTCAAGAAGCGAGATATCGGGAGCTATTCCCTGCTTAAGGGACTCAAGGGGTGTTGCACCTGCAACGATATCGGCTGTGTTTACGGAAAACGCAGAAAGCTTGCTTGTAAGGGGATGTACGTATACGCTGAGCATATCGGGGAAAACAAGGTAGAGTACCACTCTTGCGGTGAGAACGGGATTGACTATGCTTTTGCCCACCATCGAAAGCAGCTGCTTTGCGATAACTATAGCAATAAAGGAAGCTACCACTGGAATCCAGAGCGGAACGCTGACCGGCAGAGTAAAGGCTATAAGCATACCGGTTACCACCGCCGAAAAATCAAGAACCGTCACGGGACGCCTGAGTATCTTTTCAAAGAGATATTCAAATGCTACCGCTGATACCACGGAAGCGGCACTTACGGTAAGCACTCGCCAGCCGAACATATATACCGCCCACACAAGTGCGGGGATAAGGGCTATGACAACGTCAAGCATTACCGTTCTTGTGCTGTCTCCCTGCTTGATATAGGGAGCGCTCGGAAGATTCTTTTCCTTCATTGTTCCTTACCTCCCTTAAGGTTTATCTTAGCCTTTGCTTCACGGCAAAGCTCAGTTATGGGCATATATCCGGGGCAAACGTAACTGCAGACTCCGCATTCGGTACAGCTCATTACTCCGTATTTTTCGCAGAGGTCGTATTTTCCCTCGGAAGAATAGGTCGCAAGGTAGTTTGGCATCAGCCTCATGGGACAAACGCTTACACATCTGCCGCAGCGAATACACGCCGAGGGCTGATTATACGCGGGATTGACCTTATCAGAGAAAGCAAGCAGAGCTACCGTATCCTTTGTAACAAGTGTATCGACATCCGCCGTCTCTGCTCTCATGGGACCGCCGTTGACAAGCTGCTTTACCTCGCCGTTGGTGCCGCCGCAGAACTCTATAAGCTCGCCAAAGGAAGTTCCTATAGGACAGCGTACACAAGCGGGCTCTGCAATAGAATCGCCGTCTACGGTGATGCTTCTCTTTACAAGGGGCATACCGTATACAAAGGCGTTGTATATATCAACACAAGTACGGGCATCAAAAATAGCACAGCCCACGTCTATGGCGGTTTGACCTATAGGTATCTCCTGATCCGTTATGGCATATACAAGCTGACGCTCATCACCCTGAGGGTACTTGGTCTTTAAAACCTTTATCTCGGCATATTCTCCCGAGCCGATGGCTTGACGGATAAGCTTTATTACATCCGACTTGTCATCCTCGATGGCAATATCGCATGTACGCAGACTCAGAGCCTTGAGAAGTATCTTCATACCGCCGATGACCGCATCTGTTTCTTCTACAAGCAGACGGTGGGTAGCGCTGAGATAGGGCTCATCCTCGACACAGTTAAGGATAAGGGTATCGACCCTGTCCTTTGCCTCCTCAAGGGTCTTGTATGCAGGAATACCTGCCTTACGGACGGTTTGTGCAACGGTATCGAAACTCAGCTCCTCAAAGGAACCGTCATAGGGCTTGATATCAGCCGCCACACGATCCTCGCCGTCGTTCTCTATAACAATATTCTTTTCGTCTGTTCCGCTGACAGTACCCGAAACGCTTGCGTGTACGGGACAAAAGTTATCCGCCGAAGCGATGATCTGTCCCATATCGACCTTGTCGCCCTTTTTTACGGTGGGGACACAGTTACCCAAGGGTATCGAAACTGTTTTGGGTGAAGAGAAAATACGTGTCACTTTACCCGACGTATTTTTCTCACGGGGGAGGTAAACTCCGCCACTGAAGGTCAATGCCAATGCTTTCACCTCGCTGAAAATGTTTTACGATACATTATACCATTTTTCACTTACCTTTTGCAAGATGCTGAGCATAATTTATTTATTTGTAAGAGTTGGTCGTATTTTCGCCTTTTTCCAAAAAATAATTCAACTTTTTTCAAAAAAAGTGTTGACAAGCAAGTTGTGTTATGCTATAATACACAGGCTGTCCGATGGATGGCACCAAATGTGGCGGGATAGCTCAGCTGGCTAGAGCAACCGGTTCATACCCGGTAGGTCATGGGTTCAAATCCAATTCCCGCTACCAACGGCCCGTTGGTCAAGCGGTCAAGACACCGCCCTTTCACGGCGGTAACGGGGGTTCGATTCCCCCACGGGTCACCAAAAAGAAAAGTCACACAGTAGTGTGACTTTTTCTTTTTGTATACATAACTACGTTGGGGGAATCGAACCCTGAGAGGGCGATCGGCGTAGTAAAAGCTGCCGGTGGCAGGTTTTACAGCCAAGCGGTGCGTAGTTTTGCGAGTAGCAAAACAAGCAGTGAAGATTTGCGAAGCAAAGCTTCTTCCCCCACGGGTCACCAAAACAAAAGCACACCATGCGGTGTG
>JAZRQH010000213.1:0-5786 GCA_045649645.1 Eubacteriales bacterium | reverse complement strand
GCCGAAATGGGTATACGAGCTGTAATAAAGGGCAAATGCCGCTATAAGAGGTATAAGTATAAGGTTAAATATAACTGCCTTTACGCCGTTTCGCTTTATACTGTAGGCAAAGGCGCAGATATAGGATATCAGAAGAAACACGGGATGATCAAAGCTAAGTGTTCCAAAAAGAACGGCGGTAAAATATATCAGATTTACCGCAGGGTGACAATTTTCAAAGCCCATACTCATCCTCCGTCATACCGTATTTTACTCTGACCCGCTCTAGCTTTTCAAGTAAAGGCTTACCGAGAAAAAGCATAATTAAAGCGGTGCAAATACCCTGCATTACATTGACGGGAAAGCCGGAAGCAAGGGATGAGATAAGAGACTTTACGCTCAGATCAGGCATCATAACAAACAAATGCGCCGTATCAAGCAACGGACCTATCCAGACTATGACCGTTAAAAAGCCTATAACTGCCATTATCCACGGTTTACGTCCGCTTTTGTTATTCATAAATACAAATCCCGCAAGCATACCGCCTGCTCCGTATGCCGTCATCTGAAATGGCATATACGCTCCTATACCGTAAAAAAAGTCTCCTACAAACGCCGTAACTGCACCTACGATAAAGCCATATTCGGGACCAAGGGCTATACCTGCAAGCATTATAAGAGCATATGCCGCCTTGAAATGGGGGATGGGTATGACGATACGTCCTAAGATTGCAAGGACACACATAACCAAAAGCGTCATTATCTCACAAAGCCTAGGCTTGTTTCTGCCAAAGGTCATAAAGAACGGAACAAGCAGTTCTGCAAAGATAAGCGCACAAGTTATAAAATATCCTCTGCCTGGCAGCTTGGCTCCAAAAAACAGCGTAAGGGGAATAAAAACCAAAAAGACTGTAAGCAAGGCTATATTTGAACTTTTCATATATCCTCCTTGTTCTGTCTGTAGAGCTGTACTACGTCCTCGGCGGTAACTGCGTTTGTAAATATATGCTTACTCATACGGTTGGCGGCAGTTGTATAAAAACTGTTGGCGGAAAAGAATCTTACGGGGGTGTCGGTGGTAAGTATACCTCCATCAAAAAACATACTTATCATATCAGCGTGTTCCGCACAGAACTCGATATCGTGGGAAACCATAACTACGGTTATCCCCTGCGCCGTTAATCTGCCCAGTATAGAAGCAAAGCTGTCCTTGAAAAAGCTATCCATACCCTTGGTGGGCTCGTCAAGCAAAAGAAGCTTAGGTTCACCCAGCAGCACTTTACACAGCGCCGCTCTCTGTTGTTCGCCACCTGAAAGATCGTAGGGATGACTGCTTAAAAGGTGTGTTATATCACAGAGCTGCGCAGTCTCCTTTATCTTAGTTTCCTCCTTTGTCATTTCAAAAAGGTCCTCGTAAACCGTCTTTTTAACAAACAGACTCTTGGGATCCTGTGGCAGCATAGCAAGACAGCGTGAAAAAAGCTCGGTCTGCTTATATTTTTCCTGAGGCTTTCCAAATATTTTTATACTGCCTCTGTAGGGTCTACATACCCCGCATATTGCCTTAAATGTGGTGGATTTTCCCGTGCCGTTGCCGCCGACGATAGCAGATAAACTTCCTTTAGGAACGTCAAGACTTACACCGCGCATAACGTCGGTGCTGTTTTTTTCGTAACGGAACCAAACCTCCTTAAGAGAAAGCGCGGGGTCATCAACCTCATCCTCAAAGGTGGATACGGGCAGAGAATCTACCCTTGGTTTATCGGTAAACTCAGAGCTGAGCCAGGTTCGTCCTTCACGGACGGTAAGAGGAGCCTGTCCCTGTGCGCCTGTACCGAAAAATACTCTCACGGGGGTAGGCATGGCCCTGAACATCGGGCTATGAGATTCATAGAGGAGCTTACCGATATGCTTTGGAGTGCCGTCGGCGATCACCCTACCCTCCTCCATTACTATAGCACGGTCTACGTAAGGAAAAATATCCTCAAGCCTGTGCTCGGTGATAATGACTGTAGTTCCCAGCTCTGTATTTATCTTTCGCACCGTGTTGAGAAAATCGGAGGCTGCAATAGGATCAAGCTGACTTGTAGGCTCATCCAAAATAAGCACGCGAGGCTGCATAGCCATAACAGAAGCTAAGTTGAGCAACTGCTTTTGTCCGCCCGAAAGCTCTGCTACGTTACGGTGAAACCAATCCTGTATTCCGAAATAACTCGCCATCTCGGCAACACGGGCACGCATAGTTCTCTGATCACAACCAAGGCTTTCCAGTCCGAAAGCAAGCTCATGCCAAACCTTGTCGGTCACTATCTGGTCATCGGGGTTCTGCATAACGTAGCCTATGCCCGAAGACTGATCTCTTGTACTGACACGGTCAAGAGGAGTACCGCAAAAATACACCTCTCCGCTTCTCTTACCGTTGGGGGTAAGAACGCTTTTAAGGTGGCGGAGCAAGGTCGTTTTACCGCTTCCCGACCTGCCGCAGAGAACTGTATACTCTCCCTTTTTTACAGAGAAGGACACCGAGTCAAGGGACTTCTTGCCATTGGCGGCGGGATAGCAAAAGCTTAAATTGTCTATCTTAAAATCTTCCATTATTTCTCCTTATTCCCAGCGCTCTGCGCCCACGTCCTCGCCAAGACCCTTACAGGTGTAGCACCATACTATGCTTTCGCCACCCGTAAGCTCATAGCTTGAACATCCGTAGTTCGGGAACCATCCGTTGACCTTGTACATCCACCCCGACTCAAATCCGCAGTCAAATTCGTAAAGGTTATTGATGCCTTCTATATAATAACTGTCATACATAGGTGTCCAGCTGTATTCTATCTGTATTCCGTACTGCTTACAGATACGGTTGAGTACGTCAAAGACCGTCTCGCCCTTAGTGAACTCTACCGTTGTGACCGGAAGTATACATCCGCCCTCAGGCACGTAGGGTACCTTTGCGGGGTCGAGCTCCTCATAGTTATCAAGTATGGTGTCACAGTTTATGGTTATAGAACACCTTAGCTTTTGGGGCTCGGGAGGAGTTGTTTCAGAAGGTAAGGTTTCCTTAGGCTTGGTTTCCTTTGGTTTAGTATCCGTTGGCTTTGTCTCTTTAGGCTTTGTCGTCTCTTCAGTTACGGTTTGCACTGCCTCGGTATCATCGGGTACCTCGGTATCATCGGGCACCTCGGTATCGTCGGGGATATATTCTTCGCTATCGATCACCTCTTCTGTACCGTCAAGTGCTTCGGTTTCTTTAAGTTCGGTATCTACGGCAGTTGTATCGGATACAGTTGTATCGTCAGTTTCGCTTTTCTCAGGTGCCTGAAGCTGAGCCCATCTGTCAGCTTCGAGCGCATCAAGCTCCTCAAGAGTAAAGATTAAGTCCTTTGAAGAATCAACACGGCGAAGCTGTGCAATATTAAAGTCGTTCAAGCTGTTAATGGAAATTTTTCGCACAGACCTTTCGTCACCCAGCCATTCAACCATATCTCCCGCCTCGGCATCTTCAATCTTACCGTAATATACCGAGATGCTCTGGGCTCCTTTACGTACGCTGAGGGTCGCAACTGCTTTTTCTGCAACGACCTCTTTTTCGTCAAAGCAGAGAGTTACGGACTTAGCTGTATCAACAAACACTTCACCCTTCTCCACCGAAAGGCAAAGAGCCGTACTTGCAGGGTTAAGTATCTCTGTCACCGCGCTCTGCCCCAGGGTTATATATCCGTCTCCTATGGTTATACGTACCGTTGCTCCGGCATCTACCGATACACGGTCTCCTTCTCTTAACACGGTATTTTCGGTTACGGCAAAGGCTATGCCGTCACGTTCAAGCTCTGTTATTCCTCTGATATCGCAGAGCATGGCTGTATCTTCGCCGGGTTTATCAAACCAACCCTTATAAAATCCGGTACCTACAATACCTGCAGAAATAATGGCTATGATAATAACCACCATTACGATATTTGCTATCTTTTTCTTCTTCATTACTTTTCCTGTATAAGCTGATATAGTCGGTTGCCGTATACAGCAACCGACGTATATTATCTGTTATAATTCTTTCTCTTGTTAAAGGCTATCATAAGGATAACCGACATAGCTAACATAACCGCATAAAATATAATGCTTGCGTTATCCGAGGTCTGAGGTGCGCTTTGGCCTGCTTCAGATGGCTTGGTTACAGCCTTTTTTGTGGTTACGGTAGCCTTGTTTACGGTCTTAGCGGTAGTTACCTTAGCCTTATCGCCGGTAACGCTTCCTTCTGTTTCAACAGTAGCATCCTTTGTATCGGCAGCATCTGTCATCGTTGTATCGTAAGAGCCCGTAGTTTCTTCCTCTGTGGTTGTATCTTCTGGTGGTGTTGTATCCTTAGCTTCGGTAGTGTCCTCTGTCGCGGTTGTATCACGAGAGGTGGTATCGTCCTCGGGAGGAAGAATCTCCCCATCGCCTATCACCACGTCGCTCATATCATAGAGGGAGGTCTTGCCTTCAAGGAATCTGAAATATGCCGCAAGAGCATACGTCGCCTGCTCTGTTGCCATACCGTTAAGTGCCGCACCCGGATTATGGGCAAAGCCACCGCCCTCTATAGCAAAGCTACACATAGCATCCACCACTGATACACCGTTCTTTACAAAACGGGGATCGGTGTGAGGATTAATTCCGAGGGTGGTAAGGGCAACGATGACCTGGGCACAGGACTCGCTGCAGATACCGTCTATAGAACCGTAGCCACCGTCATCCTTCTGAAGCTCGGAGAGGCGTACAACACCGCGGTCAACTGCCTCTTTGACAGCCTCGTTTCTTTGGTAATAAGGCGCAAGTGACTGGATAGCCATACCCGTCATATCCGTATCTGCGTTTTTGCCTGACAGAGCCCAGCCGCCGTCCTCAAGCTGCTTTGAGAGTATAAAGCTTATAAGACCCTCTCGGCTTACCTGTTCGGTTGCATCAGGGTTCTCGGGTATATCATAGCCGTTACAGTCAAAGGCAATAAGCGCCCAGATAGGACCGTTAATTCCCTGCTTTTTTACGTAGGTCATATCGGTAAGACCTAAAAGGAGGTTATGTCCTCCAACATCGGTTACGTCATGACCTGCTGAGGTAAGAGCAAGGATAACACGGGAGTTATCGGTGGACTTGGACTTATGGAGCTGACCTTTTTCGTTGATTTTTGAGTTAACATATTCAACAACGTTTTCATAATACCCTTCGGGACAACAATAGCCGGAGCGAGTGAGGTCTATGACCATCCACTCACCGCCTACAGAACCGACGGTAGGTGTACCGAGAGTGCTTATATACTCAAGAGTCTCTTTATATATGGTTCTATGGTCGGTGTCTGCAAATACCGTAAAGGGTATTACGGAGGTGAGCATTATTACGGTTAAAAAAATTGCGGTGATCTTTGTTATACGCTTCATTTGAGTTTCCTTACTTTACTTCTATGAGATAGAAGTTATAGCTTTCGTCGTTATACTGTACCATAAAGCTCCAACGGCCGGGGGTAAGACCCGAAAGCAGGATCTCGCCGTTTTCGTTTACTGCATCAAGTTTTTTATACTGCATGCCGGGAGCCCTCTTGATGTTGCCCGCTGTGGTGTACTTGCCGGGAGCATATCTGATGATGTACATATCATCGAGGTTACCGAAGGTAACTGTATTGCCGTCCTGTACCATGGTAGGAACCTTCTTCTCTACGTTGTAGTAGAAGTAATGCTTATAGCCGTTGTTGTACTCAACGATAACGGTAACCTCACCCTCGTCGCGGTACTGGACCATATACTCTTCTGCATCCTTGATATCGGTCTTATTGGAGA
>JAZRQH010000212.1:0-2807 GCA_045649645.1 Eubacteriales bacterium | reverse complement strand
AGGCATCCGCAACCTTTATTATAAACTCGTTTCCTATGATACAGCTCTGTGTCTGGGATAAGAACGCCGTGCAGGCAGGATCCTTATCTTCGATCTTGCGAAGTATCTCTGCCCAGTCCTCCACCTCACGGGGACCGACTGCGGGAGATGTTCTCTCGGGTATTACCACCCTTTCTTCCTTTACAGGCTCAGGCTTTGCTTCAACAGGGGCAGACGTCGGCTCTTTTGCTTCGGTTACCGTTACGTTACCGCCCTTGAGCTGAGCGCTCAGCATATTAACCTTGCCCTCAAGCTCGGAAATACGGGAGAGCAGAGCCTCTGTATCGGTGGCAAGCTTACCTTCACTCATACGTACCAAGGTCAGCTCAGCGCATATACGCTGATCGCAGGTCTTAGACTGCATCTCGCCAAGCGCACGGTCAAGGAGTCTTGAGTGATACATTATAGTCTCAAGGGTGAGAAGGGAAGCGCATTCCTTTGTTTCTGCAATCTCATCCTCTGTAAGCTCGTAGTTGCTGAGAGCATTTTTGGTGGCCTTAGCCAACATCATATCGCGGTAGAAGGCAATGAGATCCTGCCAGAACACCGAGATGTTCATAGACGAAGCCACAAGGTCGGATATCACCGAGAAAAGTGTGTCCCAATCCTTTGTTGCTATAGCCTTGACTGTATTGATTATATTCTCACGGCCTGATATACCCGCACACTCACGTACACGGGGAATATTTACCTCGTGGTTCTGACCGGCAGAAACCTCAAGTAGAGATATAGCATCACGCATACCGCCGTTTGAGAGCTTGCCGATAAGGGTAGCCGCATCATCCTTTAAGGTGATGGATTCGTTGTTTGCGATATATTTAAGTCTGTCTGCGATAACGTCGGTTCTTATACGGCGGAAATCAAATCGCTGACAGCGGCTTGTTACGGTTATAGGTATCTTGTGTACCTCAGTGGTAGCAAGGATAAATATAACCTTTTCCGGAGGCTCTTCAAGGGTCTTTAAGAGAGCATTGAAGGCTGAGGTAGAGAGCATATGAACCTCGTCGATGATGTATACTCTTGTCTTGAGCATAGCAGGGGAGTATACCACCGCATCACGGATATCACGGATATAGTCTACACCGGTATTACTTGCCGCATCCATCTCAAGGATATCAACAGTAGCTTCATCTGCTATTGCACGGCAGGCTTCGCACTCACCGCAAGGATCTCCGTCCTTTGGGTTAAGACAGTTAGCAGCCTTGGCAAGTATCTTTGCGCAGGTGGTCTTACCGGTACCACGGCTTCCGCAGAAAAGGTAAGCGTGGGAGACCTTGTTGTTTGCAACCTCATATTTAAGCACAGAGGTGATATGATCCTGACCGTATACGTCGTCAAAGGTCTGGGGTCTGTATTTACGGTATAAAGCCTGATGCATAGTAATTCCTCCGTTTGTTTTTATAAAAAGGTAACGAGATACAAAATAAGACCATACACCCTTAGATCGAACAGAAGGTATATGTGCTTACCGCATCTCAGACTCAGAACAGGCATCCTCGCGGCACATCGAAACGAACTGCTTAATGCTGCTCGGTTCCCCGCCTGACATGGTTCACAGCGAACGATTGCACGAGACCCATTCCTCAACGTCTTTGATACGGGGCTAACCATACAACTTCGGCCCTCAAAAAGGGAAACCACCCCTGCTATAGCGGATTGCAGGTACAGGGCACCGCTGGCTCCCCGGCCGGTATGGCCTTATTTCATATCTCGTTGTTACCGAGTTATTATATCACAAATGATTTAGTTTTGCAATAGTAAAAGAAAACTTTCTCAGCTATGCCGAGAAAGTTTTTTTATTATAAAGGGGTAAATAATAATTATAACCGCCACAAGTACAAAATATCTTACCCCGTCGGCAGCAAGTGTCTCGCCGATTATGAGCTTAAGTCCGCTCTTAAGGCCGAGGGCTATACCCAAGCCTGCAGCGACCTTGATAACCTGCAACCATAAAGGAGCCTTGGTATCAAAGTTGATATATCTTCTCTCAATAAAATATCCTATGGCAAAGGCAAGTCCGGCACCGCCTGACTTTACACAGTCGGAGGCTGCATCAAGGGAGATGATACCCTTACCTTCAAGAATAACCGCATATATCAACGTAAACAGGGAAACGGCTAACATAATGATACATACCCATATATCAGCTCTTCTGTTATCATAAAACTTATCGGTAAACCTAAAAACAAGCAGAGTAATACCAAAGGTCAGCAGCATCGAAACACCAACGTCCGCTAAGGTATGCACACCGAGATACATTCTTGATATACCTACAAGGACAAAGGCAAGAACACACAGCACACGAAGCCAATTCTTCTTAAAGCAAAGGGCGAGAGAGCCGTATACCGAGGTAGCAGCCTGAGTGTGACCTGAGGGGAAGGAATAGCTTGTGGCTTCGTCAATGGCGTTGCCTACGGGCTTAAAATTCGGATCCTTTATCCAGGGTCGGTCCACACGGAAGGTAACCTTAAGACACTGGGTCATAAGCCCGCTTAAAAAGAAGGAAAAGCCTATCTTATAAGCCAACCTTTTATCCGCGCACCAGTACAGAATACATATAAGCGCTATAGGTATAAGCTCGTGACCCAAGAAGGTCACAGCCGAAAAAAAGGAGTCAAGTATAGGGGTACGTATAGATTCAAACCAATATAAAAGTTGCATAATTATATATGTCCTTTATCAGTGAATAGTGAATAATGAATAGTGAATAATGAAGGTGGATTTCCGTACCCGAAGGTACGGAAATCTTCATTTAATTACGCATTACG
>JAZRQH010000211.1:0-9902 GCA_045649645.1 Eubacteriales bacterium | reverse complement strand
TCTTGTTTTGTGTTTCAAATTTTGTCTTGCCTGCTCCGTAGAGAGTATCGCCCAAAACAGGATGTCCCACACTCTTAGAGTGAACTCTTATCTGATGAGTTCTGCCTGTTTCAAGTGTAAACTGCACGTGGCAGAAGCCCTGAAAGCGTTCAAGCACCTTGTAATGGGTAACGGCCTCTCTGCCGTCTCTCACTATAGCCATTTTTTTGCGGTCCTCGGGGTGACGTCCGATGGGAGCGTCTATAGTTCCGCAGTCATCCTTGAGATTTCCTACAAGAATAGCCTCATAAACTCTCTCGAAGCTATGCTCTTTTATCTGCTCGGCAAGACCCAGGTGGGCTTCGTCGGTCTTTGCTATCATCAGAAGTCCGCTGGTGTTCTTGTCGATACGGTGGACTATACCGGGTCGTATCACTCCGTTTATAGACGAGAGTCTGCCCTTCATATGATAAAGCAGGGCGTTTACCAAAGTTCCGGTATAGTTACCCGGTGCGGGGTGAACTACCATTCCCTTGGGCTTATTGACTATCGCCAGATGCTCGTCCTCATAAACTATGTCGACGGGTATATCCTCGGGCACACAGTCAAGCTCTGTAGGCTCGGGCAGGTCTACCTCTACAATATCATTTTCTGATATTTTATAGTTTTTCTTTATGGCCTTTCGGTTAACGGTGATACCGCCGTCAGCCAGGACCTTTTGAGAAGCGGAACGGGTAAGTTCTGCCCGTTCCGCCACAAATACGTCGATTCTCTTACCGATATCAGCTTGTTCAGCCTTAAAGGTCAGTTGTGACATCGTTCTTATCCTTCTTATTCTTAATTTCCTCTGCAATAAATATTATCACGAGAAGAAATGCACCTATACATACAAAGCTGTCAGCTACGTTGAATATCCACTTCCAGAAAGGAAGGAATTTTACGTCAACAAAATCGATAACGTAACCCAGAGCTATACGGTCTATCATATTACCGATGCCGCCGCCTATTATAAGCGAAAGAGTTATGACCGTGGGATAGCTCATAGTCTTTCTGTTAGAGATAACATAACAGGTGATAACTACTATCATGACCACCGAAGCTATCATAAAAACCCATCTGGCATTAGTAAGACTGCCAAAAGCAGCACCGCGGTTCTGAATATAGGTGAAGTCAAGCACTCCGGGGATAACGGTAATGCTATCCCCAAGTGCAATATTGTTTACACAAAGAAGCTTTGTAAGCTGGTCAAGTACTACGCATACAACCGATATTACTGCCAGCCAGACTACCTTTAACCAAGAATTGCCGCGCATCTCTTGCACAGATAACCGTCCTCGGTCTTAACACCGTCGGTGGAGTGCATCCAGCAGCGGTCACACTTCTCGCCGTCAGCTACTGCTACCTCAACCTTGAGCTCGTCGCTATCGCCCTCAGTGAGTTCAACCTGAGAAACGATGAATACGGTCTTAAGCTCGTCGCCGAAGCTCTTGAGAACTGCAAGCTTGTCAGCGTTAGCGCTAATGGTGATCTTAGCCTCGAGAGACTTACCGATGAGCTTAGCCGCTCTTGCCTCCTCAAGTGCCTTCATTACGTCGTCACGCATATCAAAGAGGTTGTTCCAATGAGCCTCGATGTCAGCAAATGCGTACTTCTCCTCGTATACGGGCATATCGTTGAGAAGTGCAGATCTTACGTCGTCGCCCTCTGCGTGTGCCATAGAGCCCCAGATCTCATCTGCTGTGAAGGAGAGGATAGGAGCGATCATACGGGTAAGAGCGTTAAGGATAAGATACATAGCGGTCTGAGCGCTGCGTCTTTCCTTAGAGTCCTTCTTCTCTACGTAAAGTCTGTCCTTAACGATATCGATGTAAAGCTTAGACATATCGATGGTGCAGAAATTTGCAACGTCGTGGGAAAGAATATGGAACTCATAGTTATTATAAGCCTTGTTTACGTTAGCAACAAGCTTATTCATGCGGGCAAGTGCCCACTTATCTATATCAAGAAGTTCATTTACGTCAACCATATCCTTGTTGGGATCAAAGTCGGTATCGGGTGTGCCGATGTTAGCCATGAACATTCTTGCGGTATTTCTGATCTTACGGTAGATCTCGGAGAGCTGCTTGAAGATGTTGTCGGAGCATCTTACGTCAACGGTATAGTCAGCGGAAGCTGCCCAAAGTCTGAGAAGGTCTGCGCCGTACTTCTTGATAACGTCTGCAGGGTCAACACCGTTACCCAGGGACTTGTGCATTGCCTTACCCTCGCCGTCAACTACCCAACCGTGGGTAAGAACAGCCTTGTAAGGAGCGCCTTCACCCTTAGCGCCTACTGCGGTAAGAAGGGAGGACTGGAACCAACCTCTGTACTGGTCAGCACCCTCAAGATAGAGATCGGAGGGCCAGCTGTGATCCTCTGCGTTCTCAAGCACACTGAAATGAGTGGAACCGGAGTCAAACCAGCCGTCAAGGGTATCGGTTTCCTTGGTGAAATGGTTGTCACCGCAGAAGGGACATACGAAGCCTTCGGGAACAAGCTCGGATGCTTCCTTGTCAAACCAAGCGTTGGAGCCCTCTGCTGCGAAGGTGTCTGCGATCTTATTGATTGTTTCATCTGTGCATACGGGCTTACCGCACTTCTCACAGTAAACTACGGGAATAGGAAGACCCCAGTGACGCTGACGGGAGATACACCAGTCTGCACGCTCACGGATCATGGACTTCATACGGTCCTCGCCCCACTTAGGCATCCACTCTACCTTGTCTGCTGCCTCGATTGCCGCATCCTTGAATGCGTCTACAGAGCAGAACCACTGAGGAGTAGCACGGAAGATGATAGGCTTCTTACATCTCCAGCAGTGAGGATAGGAGTGAACAACGTCCTCGGAAGCAAAGAGTGCACCGCTTTCCTTAAGGTCAGCAAGGATAGCTACGTTAGACTCCTCATAGTGCATGCCTGCAAACTTGCCTGCATCCTTGGTCTGATAACCGCGGTCGTCTACGGGAACGATGATATCCATCTTGTACTTCATACCTGTAAGGTAGTCCTCTGCACCAAAGCCGGGAGCGGTGTGTACACAACCCGTACCGGAATCCATGGTAACGTAGTCAGCGTTAACTACAACGCTGTTTCTGTCGAGGAAGGGGTGCTTTGTCTGCATGTACTCAAGCTCGGAGCCCTTGAAGGTAGCGATGATCTCGTAGTTCTCAACACCGCCCTGCTTCATGGTGCGCTCTGCGAGCATGTCTGCCACGATGTAGCACTCGCCGTTATCTGCCTTAACTACGGCATAGGTATCTCTGGGGTGAACTGCGATAGCAAGGTTACCGGGAAGAGTCCAGGTGGTGGTGGTCCAGATGATGAAATATGTGTTGTTGAGGTCGCAGATGCCTGCGAGCTTGCCGTTGTCGTCGGTTACGTTGAACTTAACGAAAATAGAGGTACAGGGAGCATCCTTATACTCGATCTCAGCCTCAGCAAGAGCTGTCTCGTCGTTGGGACACCAGTAAACGGGCTTAAGACCCTTGTAGATGTAGCCCTTCTTAAACATCTCGCCGAATACTCTTACCTCTCTTGCCTCAAATGCGGGGTCCATGGTGAGGTAGGGGTTGTCCCAATCGCCGAGAACGCCGAGGCGCTTGAAGGAATCCATCTGGATGCCTACGAACTTCATAGCGAACTCGTGGCAGGCACGGCGGAAGTCGGAAATAGACATCTTCTTACGGTCAAGCTTGTTCTGCTTGATGATAGCGCTCTCAATAGGCATACCGTGGTTGTCCCAGCCGGGGATGTAGGGAGCGTAGTAGCCCTGCATTGACTTATACTTTACGATAAAGTCCTTGAGCACCTTGTTGAGCGCGGTACCCATATGAATATTGCCGTTGGAGAAGGGAGGGCCATCGTGAAGGATAAAGGACTCCTTGCCCTCGTTTCTCTTGAGCATTTCGTGATAAAGATCCTTTGTGTACATAGCCGCAAGCATATCAGGCTCACGGGTAGGAAGGTTTGCCCTCATCGAAAACTCGGTCTTGGGCAGATTTAATGTTTCGGTGTAATCCATTGCCATTTTTATATTACTCCTTAATTATTTTCAATGTGTAAAGTTGCACTGTGTCATGTGATAAACAACAAAATGAAGTTACATCACAGAGTGCAGTAGGCAGGGGTGACTCACCCCTCAAGTTTATTTAAAAGCTCCGAATAGTTATCCGGCATCTGTATCGTCTCGGAGAGATCTACCTTGGAGCCGCGGAACACGTCGGTGCGGGTCGCCTCGGGTGTGGGGGCGTCGGGAGTCTCCTCGGTAAAGCAGTCAAGGTCTACCTTTGCATCCTCGTCGCTTATAGTGTCAAGCTGCTCCTTTTCCACCATGGCGTATCTGACGTCGGTCTTGATCTCATCAAGAGCCCTTGCGGTCAGCTCGTCGTCGGTAGAATAATAGAGGGTGGTGTCGGAGATCTCTGTCATCTCCTCTATACGGTCTATATAGTCGTGACATTCCTCAAGCATCTTTTCACGGAATGCCTGTATCTCGGACTGTATCTTAAGAAGCTTCTCTCGCTCCTCGGATACGGTACGTCTGTAATCGTTGATTATGTAATCGCAGTTGGTCTTGGTAGCGCGTATTATCATATCTGCCTTTTCCTCGGCAGCCTCTACTATCCTGTCCCCTGCAATACGGGCGTCTATAAGGTCGCTCTTTACCGCTTCACGGTCGGCGGTTGCTTCCTTGTACTTGCGGTAAAGATCGGTATACGCCTTTTCCATTTCAGCCGTATGTCTGTACAGCTCGGTGTAGCTCTGCAAAAGGTACTCTATCTGCTCGTCAACTTCCTGCGTATTATAACCGCGGATGCCGCGGGTAAACTCTACGGTCTTTAACTCGTGGGGAGGTACCATGTTATTCTCCTTTCAATTATCGCTAAATATATTTCTTCGCTATAAGCTTGTATCTGTCTTTCTTGGTTTTGTCACAAAGTGACTCTATACGGAACTTTCCGTATGAGCGCACCGTGACCACGTCGCCGTCCGAAACAGCCGTATCGGTCCTTTCCTCGGTGATATGGTTTATCATAACCTGTCCCGAGACGATAAGCCCCTTTGCCTTTTCGCGGCTCAGACCCGCAAGGGATGATACCACACAGTCAAGTCGGGGTGAGGCTACCGTATCAAAGATATCCTTGTATTCTCTCCGGTTTGAAAAATCTTCGGATACCGTAAATCCCGTTATCCTTACCGTATCCCTGCCTACTCTTGTAAGAGGCGGAGGGTCGGATAACAGAAACTCTGCAATTTTTTCATCGGCAAAAAGTATTGCCGAGTGATCCCTTAATACAATGTCTCCCATCTTTGATCTGTCGATGCCGAGGGAGGTCAGGGCTCCTAAAAACGAGGAATGACGAAGGGTCTCGTAGCCGCTTCCTCTGATCTCGACCGCTTTGATGCAGTCGCATATATCCGTGAACTCGTAGTAGTCGGGATATATAAAAAGTCTGGTTCTCTCGGCGTCCTTGTATCCGCCGAAAAAGCTTACGGTAAGATCGTGGGTCTTACCTCTGAGAAAGATCTGCGCCTCGGCGCGCTCGGTCTCGTTGAGAAAGGAAGAGTATACCGCCTCGCCGCGCTCTGCCCGATCCAGCATGTCGTCGATACGCGAGGAAAAAAGCCTGTCGATCATACTGATCTGAAAAGTGAGCGCAGAAGCACCAGCACCACGCTTGTCAGATAAAAGGACAGGTCCAGGGGGAAGCTACGCACGAACTCAAAGCGCCAAAGAAGCTTGCGCATAGGGCGCACAAGCATATCGGTGGTACCGTTTATAAAGGTCATAACGGGGTGATCGATATCGTTGGGTATCCATGACATTACCGCTGAAACAAGCATTATCACAAGTGCAATATCTATGACTGTCGCAAGCACGGAGGCGACAACATAACCCACAATATACATCTTTTCCCCTACCTTGTTATATTCTCTAAAAAACACTTTATGGGAGACTAATAAAATTAGTCTCCCAAATATAAGTACACTTAGACTCGATTAAAATACATCGGGCTGAGTTGCCTGAGCAAAAGCCTGAGCCTGCTGCTCGCCGGAAACAGCAACGTTGCCGGGAGTGATAACGAAGGTATTGTTAGCTACCTTCTTAAGGTTGCCCTCGATAGAGTATGCAACACCGGAAAGGAAATCGATCATTCTTCTTGCGGTCTCCTTGTTGGTAGCCTCAAGATTGAGAACAACTGTGCGATTGTTGATAAGGTGGTCAGCGATCTGGGTTACTGTCTCGAAGCGCTCGGGACGGATAACCTTGAGCTCAAGAGCTGTGCCGGTGGAAGCAGAGCCAAAGGTCTGGTTTGCTGCAGGAGCGTCTGCTGCGAGCTCTTCGCCCTCGTAGCCGTAATCGTCGTAGTTTTCTTCATACTCTCTTTCAGGATTTACCATATCCTTGAACTTATCCATGAATCCCATTGTAATATACCTCCATGTACATTAAAAATCTTTATTTTTGGAAAATTGCTTACTTATATTCTCTGCGGCCAAAGACCACAGTTCCGAGACGTACGAGCGTTGAGCCGCATTCTATGGCAGTCTCAAAGCTGTCGCTCATGCCCATCGAAAGGACAGGCTTATATATATTATGTATTTTTTTAGGCAAAATGTCAATAAAAAATTGATATGTTTTTGTAAAATATTTTTGATAATCGGCTTTTTCACACCAAAAAGGGGCAATCGTCATCAATCCCCGTACTCTGATGTTGTCAAAAGCACTCAGCTCACAAAGGAAGCTCTCCACCTCGTCGGGTGAGATCCCGCCCTTGTTTTCCTCCTCGCCGATGTTTATCTCAACGAGAATATCCATTATCTTATTATGCTTTTTTGCCTGACGGTCTATCTCGGCGGCAAGCTTGAGTGAGTCTACCGAGTGTATCATACAGACCTTGTCGATAATATACTTTACCTTGTTGGTCTGTAATGATCCGATAAAGTGAATATTGACGTTGTCCTTTTCGAGCCCGTCATACTTTTCGAGAAGCTCCTGAACACGGTTCTCACCGATATCGGTCACGCCAAGCTCCTGTGTAGCGTAGTTTATAACCTCAGCGGGAACGGTCTTGGTGGCACAGAGAAGAGTTACCTCCTGTCCCATACCGTTTGCCTCACGCATACGTTTTTTGATATCGTTTAAGTTTTCGGCTATTGCCGCCTTATACTCACTGGATAATTTTGTTTTCATAGAGATTCTTTCCCTTCGTGATTATAAGATCGTACATGCCCAGCTTATCGGCGTAGCTCTCGTCACTGAGTTTGTCCTGCTCGGCAACGATAAAGTAGCCGTCTATCTCTACAAGAGGGGTTATCTGCTTGAACAGTGCAAGATTGCCCTTCTTTACAAACACACCCTGCTTGTCATCAACGATACGCACCGAGGATACGGGAACGCGGTAGCCTGTATAGGACTGCTGTACTATCTCCACCGTCTGCTTGCGTAAGAAGTTGAACTCCTCGGGGACGTTACCCGTAGAGAACACGAGAACTATGCTGTCCTCCTCGCCTGAGGTAACGATGCGGCCCAGCTGCATAGGAACCTCCTCGTCTCCGCTGTAGGGGAAGCGTACGGTATAGCTGTTGCCTACCGTATAGTACTGCTGATGCACCGAGGGCACCTCGCAGGCTATATACCATCTGTAATCGGTGACTATCTTGCCTACTGCGTTTCTCTTGGAGGATACAGGCTCCTTTTCGGTCATTTCTCTGAAATCGCCCAGAGTAAAGCTGTCACCCGCATCAAGGGTAAATATGCTCTCGTAGCCGTCAACGTCGGAGTAGATATAACCGGACACATCGGTGGTTACCGTCTCGGATGCTCCGCCCAGAGAGGTGGTGAGAGCACTCTTCTGACTTTGAAGCTCCGCAAGCTGAGAATTAAAGCTGTCTACAGATTTAAGCAGAAGCTGTCTCTTGTTAAGCAGAGTAAGGAGCTCGTCCCTACGTCTGAAAACGTAGTCAAGGTCGCCTTCGTTGAGCTTGGCCTCGATAGTACGGTAAAGCGAGGCTATCTGAGCGTCTATGGTGGTGGAGTCGGACAGGGTAACGTCCTTTGCAATGCTGGAATTTTCAAGTATGGATATCTGTCTATCCAGATCCAATACCTGTGCCTTTATCTCGTCGGTGTTGCCCCCCGAATATATGCTGGCTACGGTTGCTCCCTTGCGCACCATGGTGCCGTCGTCGAACATAAAGTTAACGCTGCCCATAGTATCGGAATACAGCACCGTTTCGTCACGGAAGATATACGCATCTGCGCTGTAGGTCTCGCTGACGGTGACTATCTCGGCTGCCATAGTCTCTACCTCCTGAGAAAAGCTGTTGACCAGGTGGTAGATGATATATGCCACAAAGAGCAGAGACAGAATGGCAGAAAGCACGTATACTGCTACGTTTTTAAGATATTTTTTATCCATAGGCTCTCTCCCTTCTGTTAATTAAATAATTATATCACAAAATCCTTATTTTGTTAAGTAGTTTAATACAATGTTTACAATATCGTCTATGCCCGCATAGTCGTCGGCATAGAGCGTAACTGCGCTTTTTTCGCGCTTGAACCAGGTTATCTGACGCTTGGCATAGCGGCGGGTCGCCTGCTTGATGTCCTCTTTTGCCTGCTCTAAGGTAATATTTCCGTTGAAATATTCTCTCAATTCCTTATAGCCGATGGCGTCCCCCGCAGTTGAGCCCTCGGGAAAGTCGATGGACTTGACCTCATCGATAAGACCCATATCGAACATAATATCCACACGGCGGTTGATACGCTCGTACAGGGTCTCACGGTCACGGTATCCGAGAACGAAGACGCGGGCGTCGTAGATGCTCTCCTTAGTTCTCGAAAGAGCGTCCCATTCGGTCTTGGTCTTACCTGTACCCAGATATATTTCAAGAGCGCGGATAACACGCTTGCGGTTGTTTTTGTGTATAGTCTCGGCTGAAGCCGGGTCGTATTCACTCAGCATAGCATAGAGAGTGTCGTCGTCCTTTTCCTGCAGCTCCTCTCTTATTGAAGGGTCAACCGAAGGAGAATAATCACTCTGATACATAAGGCTCTCAAGGTAAAGCCCCGTGCCTCCGCAGAGTATGGGAAGCTTGCCTCTGCCGGATATCTCCTCTATAGCCTTTCTTGCAAGAGGAACGTACTCGGCAGCGGAGAAGTTTACATCCACGGGAACAAAGTCAAAGAGGTGATGGGGGATTCCCTGCTTTTCTTCCTCGGTGGGAGCGGCTGAGCCTATCTTCATTTGTTTATATATCTGCATGGAATCACAGCAGATTATCTCGCCGTTTGCCCGCTTTGCAAGCTCTACGGCAAGTGAAGTCTTACCGCCTGCTGTGGGGCCCACAACAGCGGCTATTTTTATCTTATCTGACATATTATAGTCCTTTAGTAAATTAGCATCGCATCACCGAAAGAGAAGAATCTGTACTCATTTTTGATCGCCTCTTCGTATGCATTTAGCATTATCTCTCTTGATGAAAAAGCGGAAACAAGCATAAGAAGCGTGCTTTCGGGGAGATGGAAATTTGTTATAAGAGCATCCACCGCCTTGAACTTATATCCGGGGTAGATGAATATTCCCGTATCTCCCGAGATAGCCTGTATCTTGCCGTCATCGGTTGCAACACTCTCGATAGTGCGGCAGGAGGTAGTACCCACGCATATAAGTCTTCCCTTACGGTTATTGATGATATCCGCACTCTCCTGAGATACGCTTATATACTCACTGTGCATAATGTGGTCGGCTAAAGCATCCTCCTTTACCGGACGGAAGGTACCAAGTCCTACGTGGAGCATTACGGGAGCGATCTGCACGCCCTTTGCCTTTATCTTTTCAAGAAGCTCGGGAGTAAAGTGCAGACCTGCGGTAGGGGCT
>JAZRQH010000210.1:0-4644 GCA_045649645.1 Eubacteriales bacterium | reverse complement strand
CGGGGGACAAGAAGTTTGTCACAAAGGATCTCTCGGCACAGTTAGGTACAGCAAGGCTTTCCTTTGCCGACGGAGAGTTTATGGAGGAGTTTTTAAATATCACTCCCGGCTCGCTTTCGGTTTTCGGTCTTATGAACGACCTTGAAAACCGCGTAAGGCTCATTATCGACCGTGATATCGTAAACGAGCCTATGTTTGCGGCTCATCCCTGCATCAATACCTCAAGCTTGAAGGTAAAGTTCTCTGACGTCACCGAAAAATTCCTTCCCGCTGTAAAGCATGATTATACAGTAGTTGATCTTTAAAAGAGTTGCTTTTGCAACTCTTTTTGTTATTCACTGACACCCCGCCCCGCGTGAAATAAACGATTATAGTTATACTTTATCCGATTTTGGATGCAAACACTTTTATACTTCAAGTTTAGTTTTGCTATCCTCCGTGTGATTTGAGTCACCGTACAAATGGGCGCAGTATGGCAGCGGCACCGTGCCGCCAGAAAAAACCGCATCTGCGTACGTTCTACCCTACGTACGTAAATGCGGCTTTCCCAAAAAATCTATAAAAGGAGAAGGTACACTCGGGGGTTATCCCCTTGTGTGATATTATTCTACCTTCCCAATGTGTTGTCTGTGTGAAGAATGGCTGAAGGTTCGGATAAAATTTAGTATACATATTTTTTGCAAAATAATGTATACAAAATTCAAAAAGTGTGATATAATTAATTTAAGTGTTTATATATGAAGGAAAATGCTATGGAAAACAACATCATCGTGGGCAGAAATGCCGTAAGAGAGCTGCTTCGCTCGGGCAGAGACGTGGACAAGCTCCTTGTTATGAAGGGACAGCGTACAGGCTCTATCGGAGAGATAATAGCTCTTGCAAAGAAAAACGGAATAGTTGTAACAGAGGCGTCAAAGGAAAAGCTTGACCAGCTCGCCGACGGACTTCCTCACCAGGGAATATGTGCCTATGCCAGCGCGCACAGCTACTCAAGCGTTGAGGACATTCTTGAAAACGCAAGAAGTAAGGGCGAAAAGCCTCTTATCATCATCGCCGACGAGATAAACGACCCCCACAATCTGGGCGCTATCATCAGATGTGCAGAAGGATCCGGAGCTCACGGAGTTATCATTCCCAAAAGAAGAAGCGTGGGTCTCACCGGTGTTGTTGCCAAATCCAGTGCAGGTGCTATAGAGCATATGCCGGTGGCTAAGGTGACAAACATAGCACGTACCATAGACGATTTAAAGGACGAGGGCGTATGGGTCTTTGCAGCCGATATGGGCGGCGAGGCTTATTACGACACAGACCTTAACTGCGCTGCCGCTATCGTTATGGGCAGCGAGGGACAGGGAATATCCCGTCTGGTCAAGGAAAAATGCGATGCCGTAATTTCCATCCCCATGTACGGCCGTGTAAACTCCTTCAACGTATCCACAGCCTGCGCGGTATTGCTCTGCGAGGCAGCAAAACAACGGCAGGGGTAACCCCTGCACCTGAAATCGGGTGAGGCTCGGTTTAAACCGCCGTTCTCACACGAGGATGAAATTTTTCAAAAAATCAATTATAATGCAGATTTCCGCTATGCGGAAATCGACCTTCAATTACGAATTACGCATTACGCATTACGAATTATGTAAGGACGGTATTATGAGTAAAAACAATCATAACAACGACATATCCACCGAGGAGCTTTTGGAACAGTTAAAGTCCAGTATTGAGCTTCAGGATACAGGTATGACACAGGAGATAGATATCCCCGTTATCCCCGAGGTGAAGGAGATGTCGGCGCAGGAGCGCTTCATGGCTCGCAGAAACGCAGCTATAGAGGCAGAGGCGGCAGAGGAGATCACACCCGAGGAGCCTGTAGCCGAGGAGCCTGTAACAGAGGAAAGCGTTACCGAGGAGCCCAATCCCTCCGACACCCGCGAGATTCCTGCAGTTGAGGGCGCAGCGGCAAACGCTCCCGAGACCACACAGGAGTTCAACAGAGTAGAAAACAAGACAGAGGACGAGGTTGAGGTAACCTCAGAGTTTGATGCCGTAACCGAGGAGAATACCGAGGTAGACATAGACGCTCTGATGAAAAAATATCTCAGCGACGCCGAGTATCAGGAGGTACTGCGTACCCGCCGTGAAACCGAAAATCCCGACCTTGCGCTCCATATAAGCGAGGCAGAGGAATACGTAAGCTCCATCGAAAACGAGATCGAAAAATCCGGCCCTGCTGAGCCCGTGACCGAGACGCAGAAGGTACTGCAGGAGATGGAGATCCCCCATATGACCGATGACGACGAGGTCCTTGACGAGACCGACATCAACCTGATGATCGCCTTCGGTATGCAGGAGGAGCTTGAGGAAAAGCTGGGCGACGAGACCGCACAGGTCATCGAGGAGGCCGTCCAGAAGGATGCCGAGGCGTTTGCTCAGATCAAGCGCGAGGACAATATCCCCGACGAGATCGGCGCGGATATGGAATATACTCACGCTTCCCAGATCAAGGACGTTTTCAACATTTACAAAAAGCAGCACAGAAACCTGCTTATCAAGATATTTGCGGCTATAGGCGCACTGGCTGTGGTGTTCCTCTTTGAGAACCTGGCTTCTCTCGGCGGAGCATATCCCATGTTCCTTGACCCTCAGGTATTCCCCGTTATACATATAATGGCGTCACTTCAGCTTCTCACACTGTCCTGCGCCCTCGTTATCCGTCCCATTCTCGACGGCTTCAAGGGTCTGTTCACAGGCAAGCCCACCGCTGACAGCGTGCTTAGCGTTACCGTGATAGTAGCTATCGCTTACCACGTGGGTGCATGCTTCGTATACGACGGAAGCTCCATGCTGCTCTGCAACACGCCTACCGTTCTTTGTATACTTCTTTCTCTCATTGCGAGAATGTATACCCTCAAGAGAGATATCTTCTCCTTCAATATCGTTTCCTCCAAGCGTGTAAAGTACACCGTTGCGCGTATGGCTGACGCTGATACCGTGATGGAACACGACGCATTTGACGAATATATCGACGAGGACAGCTCTGTATTCAGAGTAACAAAGACCGGATTTGTAGACAACTTCTTTAAGCGTACCCGCACTTACTCCAAGAACAAGGCAGTGCTTTCCGCACTTCTGCCCATATGTCTGTGTCTTGTAGCATTCTTCGTAGTATTTGTAGGACTTTTCAGAGGTGATTGGTTCACGGGTATCCGCTGCGGTTACCTCCTTATGATGCTGGCAGCACCCGCTACCGCATTCATCACCTATTCCTACCCTCTCTACCGCGCATCCAAGGTAGCCTTTGAGATGGGCTCCGCCATCGTAGGTGAGGAAAGCCTTGAGGAATACTCCAACGCAGGAGCGGTTTCCTTTGACGACAAGGACGTTTTCCCCTCTCAGAAGACCAAGGTCAAATCTATCAAGATCTACGGCAACAACCGTATCGACAAGGTTATCTACAACGTTGCCAGCCTCTTCAAGGTGCTGGGCGGCCCCCTCTGCGACGTATTCAATATCGCCACCAAGGATTTTGACTGCTCTGACGACGTTGAGATAGTTGATATCGCCGAGGACGGTATCGAGGCTGTTATCAGCGGCAAGCATATCTTCTACGGTAAGGCATCTTACCTTCACAAGAACAACTTTGAGCCTGTGTTTGAGCTTGACGACGAGCGTATCGAGTTCTCAGGTGAAGCTTGTATCGCATATCTGGTATGCAACGACGAGGTCGCGGCTAAGCTCTATATCAGCTACGGCATCGACCCCGACTTCATCACCATATCAAAGCAGCTCTACCGTGCAGGCATGTGCATCGGCATCAAGTCCTTTGACCCCAACATTGACGACGCGCTTCTGGGCAAGCACATCAATATGTCAAAGTATGCAGTAAAGGTACTCAAGTGCCGTTTCCTTGCAGAAAAGACAGCCACCGAGGAAAGAGGAGACAGCGGTATCGTATCAAAGAAGAATCCCAAGTCTCTTCTCAAGACTCTTGCCCTCTGCGACAGAGTAAACTCGGTAATGAGAGGCTCTCTTGTAATCAAGCTCCTCTCCATACTCCTTGCCTTCGGTATCACGGTATTCATTATGTTCAAGGGAGTTTCCTCCTTTGACTTTGCAGGTGCGTATGCCGCACTCTACCAGCTCTTCTGGATGATACCGATACTCGGCATCTCGCTTATTAATATTAAGAAATAAGGGGCATTAAGCCCCTTATTTAATGCGTAATTCGTAATGCGTAATGCGTAATTAAATGAAGATTTCCGTACCAAAAGGTACGGAAATCCTCCATAATTCTACATTCCGACTCCATGGCTACGCCATTTCGCTGGATAATTCCACCAACCGTATCAAAGATACGGGGTGTCATGGATCTGCACTCTGCATTAGTAAAGGACTATTATGATTTCAGATAAGATACTAAAAAAGGTCTCCAAGCCCGGTCGTTACATCGGCGGGGAATACGGACAGATATTAAAAAACAAAGACGATATAAAAGCAAGATGGGCATTCTGCTTCCCGGATACCTATGAGATAGGTATGAGTAACCTTGGTATGCGTATACTCTACGGCTCGCTTAACTCCTATCCCGACATATGGTGTGAGAGATGCTACACACCCTGGGAGGATATGCAGAAGGAAATGAAGGAA
>JAZRQH010000209.1:0-23198 GCA_045649645.1 Eubacteriales bacterium | reverse complement strand
AAGACAGGAGCAAAGGAGCTTGCAAAATATATTGAGCTCACCACAGGTGTTAAGCTTGATATCGTTGACGGCACAGCTAAGGCTGACCGTGAGATCATCGTAGGTAAGAGCGACCGCGAAGTTGGTGCTCTTGCGTTTGACCGTGCACCCCTTGAGGAGGATGGATACGTTATCCGCACCGAGGGTACAAAGCTTCTTATCGCAGGCGGCAGCCGCAGAGGCGGTATGTACGGTGTATACGAGTTCATCGAGAGATATATGGGCTGGAGATTCTTCACCAAGGATCTTGAGATGTGCAAGGCTCCCGAGGCTATTGAAGTAGGCGAGATCAACGAAAGCTACACTCCCGTATTTGAGTACCGTGAGCTTGACTGGGTATGTGCAAGACCCAAGGAATGGGCTGTTAAGGCTCATATCAACGGTAACTACCGTGATTTCGGCGAAGAGTACGGCGGCGAGCTTCGTTGGGGCGGCGCTATCCACTCTATGAGCAATTATTTTGAGGATACCCGCGACAAGCAGCCCTGCCTGTCCGATCCCGAAAATATTGCGCTTGTTATTAAGAAGATCGAAGAAGAACTGGAAAAGAAGCCCTGGATCGAGCTCTTTGAGATCTCCCAGAACGACAACCAGAACGACTGTCAGTGTGAGAGATGTAAGAAGATCAACGAGGAAGAAGGCTCCAGAGCGGGTACAACTATCCACTTTATGAACGCTCTTTCCGACGGTCTTCGTGAGAAGTTCCCCAATCTCAAGCTTCAGACATTTGCATATCAGTATACACGTAAGCCCCCCAAGACCAAGTGCCGTGATAACATCGTTATCAAGCTCTGTCCTATGGAGATGTGTCCTAACCACGCATTTAACGATGACTCCTGCTGGCAGAACTCCGACTTCAAGCGCGACCTTGAGGGCTGGAACGAAAAGGCTCAGAAGATCTACGTTTGGGACTACTCAGTAAACTATTCCTGGTTCCACTGTCCCTTCCCCAACCTTAAGATCATGTACAAGAACATGAGATGGTTTGCCGAGAACAACGTTAAGGGCTACTATCCTGAGGCTAACTACATATCCAACCACTGCGAGTTCGCGGAGCTTCGTTCCTACCTCCACGCAAAGCTTATGTGGAATCCCTATATGTCCGAGGAAGAGTACTATGCTCACATGCACGAGTTCATGGAAGCATACTACGGTCCCGGCTGGAAGAACATCCTTAACTGGATCGACTTCACAAGCGAGGCGGCTTCTAAGAATCACTGCGACCTCTTCTCCGATCCCTTTGAGGTTATCAAGCGCGAGGACTACGAGGCAAGATACGAGGACTGCAAGAAATGGTGGGAAGACGCAGAAAATGCGGCTAAGGAAACAGGCGATAAGGCTCTTATCGACCGTGTTCACCGTTCCTCTATCCAGTGGAGATTCGTTAAGCTCTGTCTTGAGTACAACGACCGTTTCGTTAAGGGCGATCAGAAGACTCAGCTGTGGTACGTTGTTGAGAACCAGAACTTCTACAACGATACCGTTAAGTACGACAGCTGCTGGAAGGAGGGCTACGCTTGGCCTCCCAAGCTTAACTTCCGCCGTCCTCCTATCGAGTGGGCACACCATCATTTCTATGGCACAGGCGTAGAGTTCGACTGGGTATTCACCGAAGCGGCTGACAGAAGACTCATCACCCGTGAGTGGCAGCTTGACTGAGTTCAAAATTCAAAATGCAAAATTAAGAAAGGCTTTTGACCGTTTGGTCAAATTCCTTTTTGATATATAGGAATTTTTCAGTTCTGTGGCGACTTGCCGATCTTTATCAGAAGCTCACTGTGATCGTTGTCCCTTTGTCTACCGTGCTGTCAAGCTTGATATTACCGCCGTGATAGGCTACGGCGTGCTTTACGATAGAGAGGCCTAAGCCGGTACCGCCGGTTTCTTTTGAATGGCTCTTATCCACACGGTAGAAGCGTTCGAATATACGGCTTTGATGCTCAGCAGGAATACCGATGCCGGTATCGCTGACAGAGAGAAGGATATTACCGTTCTTGTTTTTGAGGTCGATTGTAACTTTGCCTTGGTCCTTGTTGTAGCGAATAGCATTATCGCAAAGGTTGTAGATGATCTCATAGAGGTATCTGCGTATACCGTTCATTATGCAGGACTCGCCGTTCAGCTGAAGCTCCACTTGCTTCTTTGTTGCTGAAACGGTCAGCACTTCAACAACTTCGCTTGCTACATCAAAAAGGTCAACCGACTCGGTGGCAGGCTCGCTGTTTTCGTCAAGCTGAGAAAGACGGATAATATCGTTGATAAGCGAAACAAGTCGTGTAGCTTCATTTTTGATATTACCCACAAACCGCTTTGTATCCTCCGGCTTAACAAGCCCGTTTTCAAGCAGTTCGGCGCTACCGATAATAGATTGAAGCGGGGTTTTCAGCTCGTGAGAAACGTTTGCGGTAAATTCCTTGCGGTTTCGCTCTGCAAATGCCATTTCGGTAACATCAAAGCAGAGGATTACAATACCAACCGTTTTGCTGTCCGACTCAGTACGGTTAATAACAAACTGATACTCGTTGTCGCCCCGTTTCTCACGGAACTCGCTGTGCTTGCCGTCAAGAGCCTTTTTGATGGCTTGGCTCATATCGGCGCTACGGTCAAGGGTGAGAAAATCACGACCGACCGCTGTTTCGTCTGCCGAAAATAACCTTTTGGCTGCGGCGTTGATGCTGAGTATCGTACCTTTTTTATCGAGTAGAACAAGTCCCTCATTCATAGAAGCGGTGATCTGCTCGAACTCATCGGATTTCTGCTTCAGCTCACGCATCTGCCGTGCGATCTGCTTATGCTGTTTGTTGATTTTAGTAAGGATAGGTGTTAGTTCCTCATAAGCATCGTTTTCGGCAGGATTCTCAAGGTCAAGTTCATTAAGCGGTTTTACAATGCTTTTTGTCATTTTATGCGAAAGTACAAGTGCTACCACAATAGAAATTAAAACAATAGCGCAAATGGCAGGCAGCATACCGAGGATCAGCGTGCCAACCGTTACCTGACTTACTGAGATACGAAGTACATTGCCGTTTTCAAGGCGTGTGGCCTCATAAAAAGTACGCTCGGTCATAGTTGAGGAATATCTTGCACTGCTGCCGTTTCCGTTTTCAAGGGCTTCGGTTATCTCCTCGCGGTCAAGGTGATTTTGCATTTCTGATACATCTGCCTGCGAGTCATAGACTATCGAGCCGTCAGCGGACACTAAGGTAAAACGGAACATAGAGGAATCGAAATTGTCAAAATATTCAGCCCCTGCTTCGTCCACGTTAGCGGCAACAAGTAAAAGCTCTTCTTTAAGCTGTGCTACCTGCGCTTTATTGAAATAATCGTATAAAAAGCTGCTTGCGATGAGAAGGCTTGCTAAAAGCACGACCATGGCAACCGAAATTATGGAGCGAAAGATCTTTTTGCTCATTTCTTGCCCTCCATTTTATAACCTACGCCGATCACCGTTTCGATACGGGAGCCCGCTTCGCCCAGCTTATGACGAAGAGTTTTAATGTGCATATCCACAGTTCTCGACTCGCCGAGATAATCTATACCCCATACCTGCGACAAAAGCTTGTCACGGGAAAACACGATGCCGGGATTTGTCATAAAGAGCTTCAGAATTTCAAATTCCTTGAATGTAAGCACTACCTTTTCGCCGTTGACGGTCACAAGATGCTCCTTGTCGCTGAGTGTGATTTCACCTACGGTAAGGATTTTATCTTTTTCATCAGACTGACAGCGACGTAATACCGCTTTTATACGTGATACCATTTCCATCACACCGAAAGGCTTTACAAGATAATCGTCAGCACCTGTATCAAGACCCTGGATCTTATCCATCTCAGTACCCTTAGCGGTAGCCATAATTACCGGAATATTTCGGGTTTCGGGATTCTGTCTGATTTCTTTTAATACTTCAACGCCGTCTTTACCGGGTAGCATAATGTCAAGCACTATAAGCTCCGGTTTTTCGGTTTTCAGCGCTTCAAGCATAGAAATTCCGTCAACAAATCCTTTTGCTTCAAAGCCTGTCTGTGTCAGCGTATAAACCTCAATGTCACGTATGGTATTGTCGTCATCAACACACCAGATCATATTATTCTCCTTTATGAACTCCTGTCAGAGAGAACTCCACCCACTCCGCAATGTTTGTGGCGTGGTCTCCTATACGTTCAAAATATTTAGCTATCATAAGAAGGTCTACCAAATACTCGCCATCGGCGGGATTTTCGGCAATCATCCTTATCAGGGACTGTTTTACACGGTCAAAGGCGTCGTCTACAACATCATCATAGTCGGATACCGACTTGGCAAGCTTGAGATCTCCTTTTACATAAGCATCAATGCTGTCTGTAACCATTTTAATGGTGGCTTGGGCCATAAGACGAATGTCGTGACACTCCTCGCCGGTTCTTCCGTTAAGAAAGGTAATGATCTCGGCAATATCCTCTGCCTGATCACCGATTCTTTCCATATCGGTAATCATTTTAAGGGCGGCGGAAATAACGCGAAGATCTTTGGCAACAGGCTGCTGCTGAAGCAGAAGCTTTAAACAAATAGATTCGATCTCACGCTCCATCTGGTCGATCTTATGACCTTGCTCTCTTGCCTTTAATGCGCTTGCGGTATTACCTTCAAGCAATGCTTTTGCGGAAAGGGCAATAATGCGTTCGCATTCAGCGCCCATTTCGATCATTTTTTTATTCAGCAGGCTAAGCTGCTTGTCAAATCTGCTTCTCATAATTATCCAAACCTTCCTGTAATGTAATCTTCGGTGCGTTTATCAACGGGCTGCGAGAACAATTTCTCGGTCTCGCCGAATTCCACTAACTCTCCAAGAAGGAAGAATGCAGTATTGTCAGAAATACGAACTGCCTGCTGCATATTATGCGTTACCATTATTATAGTATATTTTTCCTTTAATTGCAATGCAAGTTCCTCAATTCGTGATGTGGAAATCGGATCAAGTGCCGAGGTTGGCTCATCCATCAGCAAAACCTTTGGCTCGACCGCAAGGGCACGGGCAATGCAAAGACGCTGCTGCTGTCCTCCCGAAAGACCCAGTGCATTCCTTTTAAGTCTGTCCTTTACCTCATCCCATATAGCTGCGCCGCGAAGTGCTTGCTCTACGATTTCATCCAGCTTTACCTTGCTTGTGATGCCGTGAGTACGGGGACCGTAGGCAATATTGTCATAAATACTCATCGGGAAGGGGTTAGGCTTCTGAAATACCATACCGACATCACGGCGAAGCTCGTTGACATCTACATCTTTATCAAAAATGTTACGGCCGTTATAGCGGACCTCGCCTGTGATTTTAACGATCGGGATCAGGTCATTCATACGGTTAAGGGTTTTAAGGAAAGTAGATTTACCGCATCCGGAAGGACCGATCAGAGCTGTGATGCTTTTTTCGGGAATGGATATATTGATATTCTTTAAGGCTTGATTATCACCGTACCAAAGGCACAGGTCCTTAGCTGTCATTATTTCACTCATACGTTTCTCCTTTTGGCAAAGTATTTACCCACCAATGTGGCAGATATATTTATAAGCAATGTCAGTATCATCAAAATTGCGGCAATAGCAAAGGCAACTCCAAACTCGCCTTCCTCTTTGGCATACACATAAAGTGCTACGGTCAAGGTTGCACCGGGACTTGTAAGTCCTGTAAAGATGCCGTTGAGAGCGTGGGCAAAGCCTGCGGTAAAGAGCAGTGCTGCCGATTCGCCGAGGATTCGACCCACCGACAGAATACAACCGGTAATAACACCGTCCACACATCCGGGAAGAACTACGGTGCGGATAACTCGCCATTTTCCTGCACCTAAGCCGAAAGCTCCCTCTCGGTAGCTCTGCGGAACGGTCTTAAGGCTCTCCTGTGTAGTTCGCATTACGGTAGGAAGATTCATAATAACAAGTGTCAGCGCACCTGCAAGCAGACTTGTACCGAAATTGTTGGAAAAAAGCAGCATACCAACAAGACCGTAGATGATTGACGGAATACCCGACAGTGTTTCTGCGGCATATTCGATCATAGCCACCAGCCTTTTGTTCTTGGCGTATTCTGTAAGGTAAATTGCTGCACCGACGCCAAGAGGCAAAACAATAACGAGTGTTGCAAACACGATGTAAACCGTGTTCAGAATGTCGGGCAGAATACCGATCCTCTCGGTTAAGTAGCTCGGCTTGGTGGAGAGTAGCTCCCAGGTGATATTCGGAATGCCGTTGGCCAAAATATATCCCATAAGGAACAGTACAAGTGCCGCTGTAAGTGCGGTACAAACAATCATTGCGCCACGCATAAAGACGATATACAATTTTCTCTTTTTATTCATCTTATTTCTCCTTATCCCGCTTCAAGAAAAAGTTTAGCGTAGCGCCCGTCAGCATAATAAACAGGAACAGTACAAGGGCAATAGAAAACAAAGCGTTTCTCTGTAAGCTTCCGGGGCTTGAATATGCCATTTCACTTGCTACGGCTGTGGTAAGGAAACGGACACTCTCAAAGAGTGAGGGCATATTTGCCACGTTACCCGCAACCATCATAACCGCCATTGCTTCACCGATGGCACGACCGACACCCAGCACTACGGCAGCGGCAATACCGCTTTTAGCCGCAGGCACCGATACCTTGAAAAAGGTCTCTGTAGGCGTTGCACCGAGCGCAAGAGATGCATCCTCATATTCCTTTGGAACGGCATCCAATGCAGTAATAGACACCTTTATGATGTTCGGCAATATCATTATGGCAAGTACGATAATGGCGGCAAGCAGGCTTGCTCCGTCAGGCACATTAAAGATCTCACGGATAGCAGGAACGAGTACAAGCATACCTACAAGACCGTATACAACCGATGGGATACCTGCAAGCAGATTGACGGCGGCTTCAATAACGGCTCTGACCTTTTTATTTGCAACCTTTGAAAGATATACCGCAGTAAAGAATCCGATCGGCACACCGATCAGTATCGCGCCTGCCGTACCGTACACGCTTGTCAGTATAAAGGGCAGTATTCCGTATTTCGCATCTGCTGCGGTGGATGCCCATTCTTTTCCGAAAAGGAATTTGAAAAGACCGATTTCCTTAATGGCAGGAATACCCGAAATGATAAGATATACCGTTATGAGCAGAACACAGCCCACAGTTATCAGACCGAGTATGAGGAATATGCCGTGTACGATAGTCTCAAATAATCTGTTTTTCTTCATAATCAACCTCAATGGGAATTAGCGGCGGCACATTTGTACCGTCGCATAAACTCCTTAGTTAGCAGGAACTACACCTGCGCTGCTGATGATCTCGTTTGCTGCTTCGGAAGTAATATAATCAAAGAACTTCTGAGCGCTTTCGGAAAGTGCGGTATCCTTCTTGGTTACGAGAACGAAGGGACGCTGTACCACATAGCTGCCGTCCTTAATGGTTTCCTCGCTGGGTACAACACCGTCAACGGTGAGAGCCTTTACGGTATCCTTTACAGAAGCGAGAGAAGCATAACCGATGGCACCGGGGTTGCTTGCTACTGTGGTAATAACGTCACCGGTAGAGGTCAGCTCCTGGCGGTACTTGCAGTTGTCTTCTGTATCTGTGATAGACTCAAAGCCATCTCTTGTGCCGCTACCTGCTTCACGACCGATAAGAACGATCTCGCTATCGTCGCCACCGACTTCTTTCCAGTTCTTGATTTCACCGGTATAGATCTTTGCGATGGTTTCTACGTCAAGGTCAGAGACGGGATTGTTAGGATTTACGATAATTGCAATACCGTCATAGGCGAGAACCTTTCCTTCAAGTCCCTTTGCCTTTTCCTCGTCCTTGAGTTCACGGCTGGAAAGTCCGATGTCGCATCTGCCTTCTTCGACAGCCTGAATACCTGCGCCGGAGCCGGTAGCGTTGTAGGTTACGGCAACACCGGTGTCGGCTTCAAAGGCTTCGCCCAAAGCACCGATGACCTTGTTCATCGAGGTAGAGCCGTCTGTTGCTACCGCTTCCTTGCTTGCGCCACAACCGGTAAGCGCAGACACGATAAGAATTGCTAATGTGAGTAAACTAATAATCTTTTTCATTTTTGTATCTCCTTTTACATTTATTCTTTGCACTTTTCTCTTGAGTACGCCTATATTGTAAGTTTTGACAGTAAAATCCGTAAGCAAACCGGTGTAAAATCGAAGTAAAATCAGTATTTAAACGAAAATACGGCTTTGTGTTCTGTATATGATTTATGTTGACAAAACAACCGTGAGATGATAAAATTGAAACAGCATAGTATTATAAGGAGAAAACCTATGAAAAGATTAATTTCCTTGCTTCTTGCGGTATTAACACTTGTTGCGTTGATTCCCACAGCGACTTTCGCTGCTGAAGCTCCCATCAATCCCGAGACAGGCATGCCCTTTAAGGACGTAAAGCAGAGCCATTGGTTTTATAATGCAGTAAAGTATACCTATGATGCAGGTATTTTTGCGGCTAACAACTCTGCAGGCGATCTTTTTGCACCCAACACCACCATGACCAGAGCTATGTTCGTAACAGTTCTGTTCAGACTCTCCGGTGTTGACCAGACCACATATACAGGTGAGACCGTGTTCACCGACGTACCTGTAAGCCAGTGGTACGCAAAGGCTGTACAGTGGGCTAACGAAAAGAACTACGTTGCAGGTATGACCGCAACTACCTTCAATCCCAACGGCAGCATCACCCGTTCCCAGATGGCACGTATCCTCTCCCTTTATGCAGCAGGTGAGGACAGCTATGACCTTACCGACGTAAGAGCTACTGCATTCAATAAGTTTGCAGATGCTTCCAAGGTACAGGCTTGGGCTAAGGAAGGCATCACCTGGATGTCTACCACAGGTCTTATCAACGGTATGGGCACAGAGGACGGCGCACCCATCCTTAACCCCAACGGAAACGCTACCCGTGCTCAGGCAGCTCAGATCCTTATGAGCTACAGTGAGCTTCGCTACGGTGCCGAGACCGCTGTAGGTGATATCATGATCGGTGACACCTCTATCTCCGAGTACACCATCGTTTACGGCACAACCGCAGCTAAGTCCGGCAAGAGTGCTGAGATTTGTGCAAACGAGCTTCAGTCCTATATTACCAAGACAACAGGCTTCTCCCTTCCTATCTATAAGGATACCGACCGTGAGATCGGTGAAAAGGAGATCCTTATCGGTAAGACCAACCGTGAGGGCGTTGTTGTAAACATAGACCGTACCGGCTTTGATCCCGACACCCTTCTTGTAGAGGTGCAGAACGGATATCTTATCCTCGCTTCCGATGAAAACTATGCGGCAACCCAGTTTGCAGTATATGAGTTCCTTGAAGAGTATGCAGGTGTGACCTTTATGGGTGTTATCGAAACCTTTACACCCAAGAACTGCTACAATGTTCCCGCCGACCTCTACCACACAGAGACTACAGGTATTTGTTACCGTGATTATATTTTCGGTAAGGGCGATCTTCCTCAGGTGGAAAGTAAGCTCAGAAGCAACGGCGGTTATTTCTCACAGGCTAACTTTTACCATTCCATTCCTGCTCTCGGTCAGGATCCCGCAAACTTTAAGCCTGAGTGGGGTTATTATGCAAGCCTGCATATGGAAAAGGACCCCTGTCTGACAGATCCTGACATCCAGCAGAATATTATTACAAACGTAAAGACTCAGATCGCAAAGCAGCCTCATAACAGATTTGTTTGGGTTGCAATGTCCGACCAGGTTTATTACTGCCGTTGTGAAAGATGTGCCACATTCTACCGTGAGCACGGCAGAACCTCCACCTATTTCAACATCCTTGACGTTGTAGGCGAGGCTATCGCTGAGGAATATCCCGATTATTACGTAACAGGTCTTGCATACAAGTATACCTGGAACCTTCCCAAGAACTTCAACAGAGCTGATATCAGCGACAACGTTATCGTTTGCGTATGTACCGACAACGCTTGCGGTAACCATCCTCACACCGATATGAGCTGTAAGAACAAGTCTAACAGCAGCGTTAAGTTTGCTGAGATCTTTGACGCTTGGTGCGAGTACTCTCCCAACGTATGGGTTTGGGACTACACCAGCGATACCACCTATGCTGACGCTCCCTTCCCCGTGATCCATCAGATGTATGAAAACTACAGGGGCTTCCACGACAGAGGAGTATCCGGTATCATCGTTCTCGGTGACAACATCAACTGCGCCCCCTTCTCCGAGCTCAAGGCTTATCTTGTAAGCAAGCTGGTATGGGAGACCGACATGACCGAGACTGAATACTGGAACTACGTTGACAGCTTCCTTAAGTCCTTCTACGGTGACGGCTGGACCTATATCCGCGAGTATATCGAAAAGACCTACGAGCTCCAGAGCGAGAACGAGTGGCACATCTGGACCAACGCTGGCTGGGATGTCATCATTACAGAAGAGCAGTACAGAGAGAACTTTGATTACCTTATGAGTCTCTTTGATAAGGCAGCAGAGCTTGCTTCCACCGACGAGGAGCTCCTCAGAGTTCGCAGAAGCGCTGCTCAGATGAAGTATATCGAGGTTTGTCTGGCGTACGAGGATTACAGAGCTTCCGGCGATGCGGCTGATCTTGAGAACTACAACACCGTTGCAGAGGCATACTTTGCTTACCTTGGAACCCTTGAGGATGATAACTACAGAGCTCCCGGTAACTGGGACAGCGGTCTTGACCCCAAGAAGTGGCACAACGACGCAAAGTAATATAACTTAAAAACCTCCCCATTAGGGGAGGTTTTTGTTGATTTGTGAAGAAATATCCGTTATTTTGCAAACGTTAAAAAATTGTACTTGATTTTTTCCGTAATTATAGTAAGATAAGGTAGATATTATTTTAAGAAAAGAGTGACAAACATGGAAAACACAACTAAGAAAAGCGGTTGGAAGTCCAACAAGTGGTTCCGCGCGGCTATCCCCGCTCTGTTACTGCACTGCAGTATCGGTACCGTATATTGCTGGTCTATCTTCAGCCAGAACATCGCTGACTACATCGGCTTCTCCAAGGGAGCTACCGAGTGGGCGTTCAGCTTTGCTATCTTTTTCCTCGGTATGTCTGCGGCATTCCTCGGAAATATCGTAGAAAAGGATATTCACAAATCCTCTCTTATCGCAGCTATCTGCTTTGCCGTAGGTATGGCAGGTACAGGTGCTTTCATCTGGTACGGCGGTAAGAATCCCGGCAGCGTTGTTGCACTTATAGGTATTTACCTTTGCTACGGCTTCATCATGGGTGTAGGATTAGGTACAGGTTACCTTTCTCCCGTTAAGACTCTTATGCTCTGGTTCAAGGATAACAAGGGTCTTGCTACAGGTCTTGCGGTTGCAGGCTTCGGTGCGGCAAAGGCTATCGCCAGCCCCATTATGGAGTCTATGCTTAAGGGTCTGGGTGAAGGCGGCATCTACAAGATGTTCCTTATCCTTGCTTGCGTATACTTTGTAATGATGTTCGTTGGTCACCTGCTTCTCAAGAAGCCCGATGACTGGCACGAGCCCCAGGATGCAAAGGAGAAGAAGAGCATCCTCTCAGTTATCAAGATGCGTCCCATTACAAACTACATCGGCATCTGGCTTATGTTCTACATCAACATCACCTGCGGCCTTATGCTTATCTCTCAGGAAAAGTATATCGTTAAGTGTATCGGTCTTGCAGCGGCAGTTGGTACTGTTTCCACAGTATCCGCAATATTCAACGCAGGCGGCCGTCTCGGCTTCTCTACTCTTGGTGACAAGATGAAGGACCGTAACACAGTATACAAGATCATCTTCGCACTCTCTATCGTATTAACAGCAGTAGTTGTTTTCACAGGCGGTATTTCAAACGGTGCGGGCAACATTGTTCTTACAGCTCTTGTGCTTATTCTCATTATGTTTGTAAACGCAGGCTACGGCGGAGGCTTCTCCAACGTTCCTACACTCCTCTCCGACCATTACGGTATGTCCAATATCAGTGCTATCCACGGTATAACCCTCTCTGCATGGGCGTTTGCAGGTCTTACAGGTAACCAGCTTGCTTCCTGGATAGTTAAGAACTTCGGCGAAGAGATCGAGGTAGGCGGCAATATGGTGAACCCCGTAGGCTATCAGACCGTGCTTTACGTAGCACTCGGTCTCTACGTTGTGGCAATGCTCTTAAGCCTTGTCCTCGTTAAGCCTGTAAAGAAGGATAAATAAGCAATATTAATAATGTAAAAAGGACGGAAAGCAAAATCCGTCCTTTTTAATTTACGGAAACACATATAATGATTTCCGATATCTATACCATCGTGTGACAGTATTCAGCTTTAGCTTAGCTTCACTCGATTAATGGGTACGGGGACGACTACTGAAATGAAGTTCTGACCGTCCATACCCTCGTGTGGAAATGTGCAACTATAGCTGCGTTTCACCCGATTAATGGGTCCAGGGTCTCTGACCCTGGTTACTTGGAAGCGAGGTCTCTTTCGTACTTCTCGATCATCTTCTTAAATATGACTCCCGTACGAAATATGAAATTCAAACGTAAAGATCGCACCGCTCACGGGCATATGACCGAGTATACATATAAGGTCAGCATAACGGCGTGAATGAACAAAAAGCGGATCTTGGTATTTTGGAAACTCTTGTAAAGAGAAGCAAACTGTTCCCGTATAAAAAATACGCCTATATCTTTTTTCAAAATCCGGCTTCGCCAAAGGCTGTATTGACGAACCAACGAAAATGGGCAATGTGACGCTTGTAAATTACTCAGATATAGTAGTATAACTGATTTAACATAATACTTTTTGGCAATACTTTCAACGAAAAGGATAGGTTCCTTTTGGCATTGACATTTGGTGAGGTTTAGGGTATTATGTATATAACAAGGCGTTCGGAAAACAACTTTATTTACTATCCTCCTTATCCTAAGGAGGAGGGGCTATGAAAAAAGAGCCAATCAAAATATCGCCCGAGGATTTCAGAGAAAAGCTTTGGGTCGAAGAATCGTATCTTTTGTATCTCAACGACTGTGCCCTTGAGGTTGGGCTTATCTGCGAGAACAATCATAACAAAATGGTACGAAAAATCAAACACAGGACCTATGAACATGAGCGAAGGATGAAAGAGACCTTGCACTGATCATATGGTCGCAAACGAAAGAAACAGCAATCCCTCCGGTATTAAATCGGAGGGATTGTTATTTTATGGAATCCAATTGCGATATATCGCATACGATAAATCGCAATATTTTGTATAATAATGCCGAAAATATGTTTTTGATGAGGTTGGCATTATGTTGATTAAAGAAGCGGTTGAGAAAAGAATCATGCAGCTTTGTGCACAGAGAGGTATTGCAATAAATTCATTGGCGAACATTTCAGGAGTGTCTCCCTCTACTGTTTACAGTATTCTGAATGAAAAAAGCAAAAACCCTGGGATTTGCTCTATCAAAAAATTGTGCGATGGATTAGAAATTACAGCAAGAGAGTTTTTTGACAGTGATTTGTTTGATGATCTTGAGCAAGAGCTTAAATGACAGTTTATAACCTATATCATTTCAGAGGTAGACTATGACTATTGAACAGGCTGTTGAAAACTATAAGAAAAAGATATATACCATGATCTACTATTCTGTAGGTTGCGACGAAAACACGGCTGAGGATTATACCGAGGACGTGTTTTGTGCTATGATAATGTCATGGAATCGGATCGAAGAGGGCAGATTATATAATTGGTTGCTCAGTACCGTCAACAATAAACTGAAGGAACACTACCGTTTTATAAAGAAATATAATCGAACTGTATCCTTAGAAGGGTTGGACTGGTTTCTCTGCGATGACATGGATATGACCGACCGTATTGTTTCCGACGAGGATATAGCGGTGAAAAAAGCAAAGCTTCTGGCAAATTTGTCAGTTGAAGAACGGATGTTATATGAGGATTATTTTGTAAACAAAATGTCTTATGATGAGATTGCTGAGAAGCTTGGAATAAAATATAATGCCGTATCTGCACGAATGGTTAAGCTGAGGCGAAAACTGGAGTCTGAGGTTTATAAGAGCTTCGGCACCTATGGTGCGGTAACGGTACTCAGACTTATCATAGAATTGTTTTATAATGGGTAAAAAATATATGTATACCAAAAGAGAACGCGCAGAGCTTATAACGCTTCTGTATATGACCGTTAATAATGAAATATCCAAGCCGACTAACAGTATAAACACGGAACTTGTTGATACTTGTATAGAATTTGGCGACGTTCTTGCGGGTAAGTCGGTTCTAAGCGACGAACGCTCTGCCGAGCTGACGAGAAATATATTTTTACGTGCCGAATTGCGACGCAAGCGCAAAAAACTGAAAGTGCGTATTCTTGTTGCGGTTATTACCGCTATGATACTGTTGGGTACTATCGTTTATGCTTTCTCCGGACATCTTTTTGATATCTTCGGCGCTAAGAAGGTTGCCGGCATACAGCCCGGCGAAATAATAACAGAAGGACAAAACGAAGTGAAAGCTGCTGAAAAAGTTATATATTTTGATACTCTTGAGGAGTTGACTGAATATTTAGATAAACCTATATATTTGCCGACCGAGTTATCTGATGAGTATGAGTTGACGATATTAAGTGTTAAACAATACGATTGCTTAACAATAGATGCAACATGGAAATATCAAACGGAGATTGTTAACTGTATTATCAAAACCGAGCCGTCCTATTTTAATGAAGAAAAGTTTAATTTATATGAATACGAATACTATTCTCATGACGGATATCCATTTGGGCTTGTACAAGTCGGTGCGAATTGGCAGGCTATAGGGTGGATAGAAGGTAGTGAATATGTTATATTGGCAAACAGTACAGAGTTGCTGGAAGAATATATAGATGCGATGCGAATAAATTAATATGTCTCTCATAAAGGATCTTCCTTTATGAGAGATTTTTTACACCGGTAAATGTAAATAAAATGTAAACACAAAAATTATTCGTTGGGATATTCTAAAATCTGTCATTTATATAGACAGAGGGGTAAAAATGATCATAAAAAGTAAAGGAGAAATAAAAATGAAAAAAATTATTTGTATATTATTGACTACCCTTATGCTCGTTCCTATGTCTGTAGGCAGCTTTGCTCATACAGACGAATACACCTTTATTATCGGCGGTGAGGAGATAACCATATCCGGTGTTTCGTCGGCAGATGAGGCGTACGAAATAGCCTGCCTCCATTACTGTTTGGAGAATGGTATTGAATCTGATGGACCAACTACCTATTGTGCACACGAATATGAATATCAGCTCGTTGAAGCGACAACTCACAGAGCACGTACCGAGCAGCCCCGATGCCAGAAATTTGAGTATAGTATCGAAAGATGTATCCACTGCGGCCATTCGTCTGCAACACTGCTGAAGACCTGGTACACCTTTTGTTGCGATTGACCGATAAACAATTCTATTACCCCTCTAAAACCAAGGCTAAACACTGATTTGTTGTCGGCCAACAAACGAAACGGACGTTTTTATGCGTCCGTTTTGATATTTTAAGTGACAAATTATGTGTTGGCATTAAAGATAACACTTAGGAGAACGGCATCAAAAGATTTGTCAACGGAATATAATACTTAGACAAATCCCTCGTTGTGTCATATGATGTCGAAAAAGGAGATGTTGATATGCCTGAAAATGAAGCGTTGTCCAAAAGACTTAAGAGGATTAGGAGGGATACCCACGAGAACCAAATAGATTTTGCGGGGAATTGCGGTGTTTCTGTTGAAACTCTTAGTTTGATAGAATGCGAAAAAGCGGATCCGAAATTGAGCACTATGCAAAAGATAGCCGCATATACCAATATGACCGTTTCACAACTTCTTGATACTAAAATGAACCAATAGTTTTATCATAAATCTTATGTATATCGGTTATAACCGATAGCAAAAATGATAAATTGAATATATAATATATTTACGCTGTTTACGTAACCAAATAACAGTAAGGGAGAATAGTGGTGGTTGTATATCGTGTTATAACTTATAACAATGATCATTACGGGATAGAAGCATCTGTGGACGACAAGGTGATAGAATCTGCCGCGCTTGAGGGTATTGATGAATTGGATGTCACCAAATTGGCTTTGTTGTGCAATCAGGAGCAATTAAGTCCCGTTCATTTAAAGGATGTAGTTGAAGATACCTTATATCGAATTAATCACAAAATAAAAGAATAGGTTCAATGCCAGAGGGCTCTCTTTGAAAAGAGGGTCTTTTTGTTATAAATTTAAGAAAAAAGGGGGGCAATAATCAATGCTCTGCAGAACGCTTCAAGTGAACTGTATATTAAAAAGAAAGGTACCGTCGAAAAGCAGATGTGTGACGCACAGGACTGCCAGAAATTGGGCCTTTCAAAAATAATATTGCAATTTTCACACATATATGTTACAATATAACAGGATATGAAAATAGGGGTAGTGTTTCCTTTTGATGAATGGTTGTGTTTAAAAAACAATTACCGATAAAACAACCTCATTTCCCTTGTTGATATTCATAGATATGAAAGTGAGTTATGATATATGGCACGTGAACGCATTTTTCTCTCTACCCCCACCATGCATGGTGAGGAAATAGAATACATACAGGAAGCATTTGATAAGAACTGGATAGCTCCCTTGGGGTTTAACTGCGACGGATTTGAAGCCGAGATGAAGGATTATCTCGGAGAAGATGCCAATTGCCTGTGTCTTAACGCAGGTACGGCGGCACTGCATCTTGCTGTAAAGCTGGCAGATGTACAGCAGGGAGATATAGTTTTCTGTAGCGATATGACCTTTGCGGCTACTGTTAATCCTGTTTCTTACGAAAAGGCAACTCAGGTATTCATAGACAGTGAAAGAGAAACCTGGAATATGGATCCCGTTGCTCTTGAAAAAGCATTTGAAAAGTATCCCAACGCCAAGGCTGTCATGCTTGCTCATCTTTACGGTACACCCGCAAAGATGGATGAGATAAAAGAGATATGCAATCGTCACGGTGCAGTTATTATCGAGGATGCGGCGGAGGCTCTGTCGGCAGACTATAAGGGACAGAAATGCGGTACCTTCGGTAAATACGGAGTACTTTCCTTTAACGGCAATAAGATAATAACCACCTCAGGCGGCGGTATGCTTGTCTGCGATAACGAAGCAGACCGCAAGAAGGCTCTCTTCTGGGCAACCCAGGCAAGAGAGAACTTCCCTTGGTACCAGCACGAGGAGATAGGATATAACTACCGTATGTCCAACGTTGTGGCAGGCATCGGCAGAGGACAGCTTCTGCATCTTGAAGAGCACAGAGATCTCAAAGAGAAGATATATCTCAGATATCAGGAGGCATTCAAGGATCTGCCCGTGACTATGAACCCATACCTCGAGCGCACCAAGCCTAATTTCTGGCTGTCTTGTATGCTTATAGATGAAGGATGCAGCGTCGATCCTATGGATATTATGGATAAGCTTGCTAAAGAAAATATAGAGGCACGTCCTATATGGAAGCCCATGCATATGCAGCCTGTCTTTGACGGTTATGATTTCATCACCGCCGACGGCGAAGATGTGGGCAAGGATATATTTGAACGCGGACTTTGCCTGCCCTCGGATATCAAGATGACCGAGGAGCAGCAGCAGTATGTTATCGATGTTATAAGATCCTGTTTCTGAGGTGTGTATGTACAGAAAATTTTTTAAGAGACTCATTGATATAGTATGTTCATTCTTCGCATTGCTGTTGCTGTCACCTGTATACCTGATTTTGATATTAGTGGGTGCCATCGCCATGAAGGGAAATCCCTTTTTTACACAGCTAAGACCCGGCAAGGATGAGAAAATATTCAGGCTTATCAAGTTTAGGACTATGACCTGCGAGAAGGATAAGGACGGCAATCTGCTTCCGGATGAACAGAGACTTACTAGATACGGTGAGTGGCTTCGCAGCACATCACTCGATGAGCTTCCTGAGATAATCAATATTTTTATCGGAGATATGTCTATTGTAGGTCCCAGACCTCAGCTTGTACGCGACATGGTGTTCATGACCCCCGAGCAGAGAAAACGACACAGTGTGCGTCAGGGTCTGACAGGTCTTGCTCAATGCAGCGGACGTAACAATATGTCCTGGGAAGAAAAGTTCAGATATGACCTTGAATACATAGATAGCATTACCTTTATTGGTGATGTGAAGATAATTTTTAAGACTATCGTCAGCGTGTTCAAAAAAGAGGGTATTACCGAAGAAGGCATGGCTACCGCTGAAGACTTGGGTGATTATCTTAAGAGGACTGGCAGAGTCAATGAAGGGGAATATGCAGACAAGCAGAAGGAAGCTGTTGAATTGTTGAAAGCATGAGTATGGGTAATAGTTGTGTATTATTTGTATAAAAAGAGAAGTTCGGACGGAACGAATAAAGAAACCAATTTTAAGGTGTGTCGGTTTAAGCCTACATTTTTTAAGCTTGGAATAAGTCAGGAGAAGAAGGATATAAAGCTTATACTTGGCCGGATGTATTTTTGGTTTATTACAGGTGGTCGTTACGAGATTTTCTATTTACTTGATGATGTCAATGTGGCACACACATCATATGTTGTACCCAAATGCGCTAAATTTTCTTTTCTTAACCGAGGCGATTATGAAATAGGTCCGTGTGTAACATCCAATATGTACAGACGAAATGGTTGTTACAGTTACATACTTGAATACATAACGACTTTACGGGATTATGCAGATTGTGATTTTTATATGATAGTCAATGCTACCAATGAAGCATCAATTAAGGGTATTGAAAAAGCGAGATTTACAAAAGTAGGTATGGTTACAAAGACCAAACTTTTGAAATACTACAAGTTAAATAAGGAAGGTCGTTGACAATGGCTGAGATTTATGGTTGGGACTATTATAAACACGCATACTTGTCTACAAATGCACCTCATGAAGATGTAGATGTGTCTGCAATAGAATCTGGAGAATTCTGGAATAACGCGAACAAGTCTGCATATTTTGCGAGATGGACCAGTGAGTATGATTGTGGATATGAAACTGAATGGTGGTATGTTATCAAGGACGAACCTTTTGATATAACAGCTCTTAACTCAAAAAAGAGATATAAGATAAACCGCGGAAAGAAATATTTTGACGTATATCAGATAGACCCGTCGAAGTATAAAGATGCCATCTATCAGGTTCAAGTGGAGGCGTACAGCGATTATCCCGAAAAATACAGACCTACGGTAAATAAGGAACGTGTTTTTTCGGTCATAGAAAATGATTGGGCTATTTCTAACGTTAAAGTTTTTGCTGCGTTCCACCGTGAGAGCGGAGATATGGCGGGATATATACAGTTGCTGACAAAAGGAAAGTGCATAGAATCAATTGCACAGAAAGCAATTCCGAAATATGAAAAATTCCAGGTTAATTATGCCTTATTGGCAGCTGTACTTGATGATCATGCAATGGATTTAAGCAACGGGTCATATATCTGTGTGGGTTCAAGAAACGTTGTGCACGAAACCGCATTTCAGGATTTTGTCGAGGATATTTTCAGTTTTAGAAAAGCGTATTGTAAGTTAAATGTTTCTTACAACCCTTCCTATAAGGCTTTTATAAAGATTTTGTATTCTTTTCGTAAAATACTTAAAAAGTTTGATTCTGTGGGTGTTGTTCATAAGATCAACGGAGTTATGAAAATGGAAGAGATCATTCGAAAACAGGAAAGGCAGGCTTAAATATGCTGACGGATTATTTTTCCGTGTCAATGTGCGTATACGGTGGCGATGATCCCATGGCCTTCAAAACAGCAGTTGATAGTGTAGTAGCACAGGCGCCTGATGAAGTGGTTATTGTCGTAGACGGACCTGTTCCGAAAGAACTTGACGGATATATATTGGAACTTGAGGCAATCCCTGTGTTTAAAATTGTTCGTCTCAAGGAAAACAAAGGCCACGGAGATGCCAGAAGATGTGGTCTTGAAAATTGCAGCCATGAGCTGGTAGCTCTTATGGATGCAGACGACGTGTGTATGCCGGGAAGATTTAAAAAACAGCTTGAGGTTTTTGCGAGAGATCCTGAGCTATCTATAGTAGGCGGCAACATTTCCGAGTTTATCGGAGAAGAGGATAATATCGTTGGATACCGTAATGTTCCTCAGAGTCACCCCGAGCTTGTTAAATATATCAAGAAGCGCTGTCCTTTTAATCAGGTAACCGTTATGTTTAAAAAATCGGACGTTCAGTCTGTCGGCGGATATGTCGATTGGTACTGTAACGAGGATTATTATCTGTGGATTCGCATGTATCTTGCCGGTATGAAGTTTGCTAACGTTTCGGATGTATTGGTGAATGTTCGTGTAGGCGAAGATATGTACAAAAGAAGAGGCGGTTTAAAGTATTTCAAGAGCGAGGCAAAGCTTCAGAAATATATGCTTGATAATAAAGTAATAGGCTTGGGAACTTATCTATCGAATATTGTCAAGAGACTTATTGTACAAGTGCTTATGCCGAATTCGCTGAGAGGTTTTGTGTTCAAGCATTTTGCGAGATCAGGAAAGGCAGAATAGATGAAAGAGCTTGAAATAAGCGAAATAAAAAAAACCAGCTTCGAGGTTTTGTGTCAACTACACGAGATATGTAAAGAAAACCGAATAAGATACAGTCTTACCGGTGGAACCCTTATCGGCGCGGTGAGACACAAGGGTTTTATCCCTTGGGATGACGATATAGACGTTATGATACCCCGTCCTGACTACGACAGGCTTATAGCGTTGGCTAAGGAAAGCGAGTTGCCCTTCAGATTGCTGTCGGAGGAGTTGTGCGGCGAATCATACGGATATGCGTTCGCCAAGGCGTGTCATTCGGATACGCTTCTTATTGAGAAGGAAATGCGTAACGGTGAGACAGAGCTGGGTGTTTACGTAGACATATTTCCGATTGACGGTGTAGCAAACGGACGTAAAAGAGCCAAGATTAGGACAATGGTCTTTCAGTTTCTACACGGACTGAAGATAACGTCAAACTGGACGTCCTATCATAAATCAAAATTAAGAAAATGGTATTACGAGCCTTTTAGATATATCTGTTATGTTTTTAGCAGACTGATTGGCAGAAAGTGTATCGACAGATGGCTTGATAGGTTTGTTAGGAAAAAAGGATTTGATGACAGTGCTTATGCAGGCAGACTGGTTGGAGATTTTGGTTCAAAGGAAATTATGCCTAAACGAGTATTTGAGAATATCATAGATGGCGAATTTGAGGGAAGAAACTTTGATATTATAGAGAATTATCATGAGTTTCTTAATGCTCTTTACGGTGATTATATGCAGTTACCTCCTGAACATAAAAGGGTAACACACCACGAGTTTAAGGCATATTGGAGGAATACATAATGAAAGGTGATAGACAAAAAATTATAATTGCCGTTCTTTCGGTAGCTTTGGCGATTGCTCTTATCGTTATAATTCTGCTAGTGATTAAGTGCTCGGGCGGTGTTCAGGAAAATATCGAGCAGCCGGGCCAATCACAATTGGATGGATCAATTCTAAGTATTGATACTCCATACGGCAAGCTGCAAGTTCCGTCATCCTTATACGACGGCATAAGTATTGAGAGTGTAGACGGTAAAGAGATATACAGTAAGGTCTTTTCTGCAGAGATCAATGCTCACTCGGTAGATCTGTATAAGGTTCATTTCGGCGAAGGAGCGGACGGCGATCTTATGGGTCATATAAACAACGATGGTGATACGGTTCCGGTGTATATAGAGATTGAGATGTTGGAATATGACGAAAGTTGGACGGATGAAGAAAAAAACACGTACGAAAAGCTGATGGATACGGTCAACGATGTATATCAGTCACTTTCACAGCTTCCCGGATTTACGGTAGTATAACTGGTTTTACGTAACAAATTACGTATTAGGTATTTTTGCCTTTGATACTATTTTATAAATATGTAAAATAATCGCTTTAAGCGATGTTTTAAATAAAATAATGAAAGAGGGGAGTTATATATATTAAATGTGGCTGCAAAAAACACCCAAAAGTCCCGGGTGCGAAAGGCATAGTCGCACAAATCATTACAAAATACAGTTAAACATTGGTGAATGAATTGCCGGATGTCATTTGCCATTATCCCTGTGTCGGTAACGGCATAGGTGCATATTCGGTGAAATAAAAAAGAAGGAGAAAAACAATGAAAACATTCAGTTTAAAGAGACTGATTTCGTTTATGCTCGTTGTGATGATGCTGATCACAATGGTTCCGTTTAATGCATTTGCGTCACAAACAGACGAAACAGTTTCCGAGAACGAAGCGGTTTCAGAAAACGAAGCTTTGGATGCTGTCGAATACAAGCCTTTCGAAGAAACAGTTACCCTGAAACAGCTTAGGACGGATATTGCAGGGATACTTAACAAATATCTTGGCACAACATCAATGAGCGAAGATGATGTTAAGACTGCGGTATCAAACATGGATCTCGAGACACAAGAAGAAGCTTTCTTTGCCATCGATGATTTTAATCTGTCTGTAGAAGAGCTTACGGACGCAGAGATTTATTTCCTCGAACAGTACGAGGGAACTGTAACACTGGGATATCTTACAGATACACTGTATGAAGTTCTCGGATACGGTGAAATTTCGTTTTTTGCAACTACGACATCTGTGCTTGACGGTAAGATCTCGGTTGTAGACTCTTCCGGAAACGGCAGTCTGAGTGATGGTACTGTTACCGCTAAGGCTGTTAATAACAGCTATTTTGGTTCAACTACCAACAATATCAATATTTATAACGAAACAACAGAAAAAGCAACTATATCCTTTACTTACGTTGTAAGCGGTATCGGTACCGGTGACAGCGCAAAGTTCAACGGATCAAGCGTTGCTAACGGTACTTATACATACTCCGGTGTTCTTGAGCCCGGAGCATCCGTTACTGCCAGCGTAACCTCCTGGGGTAAGGGTACCGTTACTATCACGTTCAGTAATTTCGAGTATACAGCATTTGCAACTGAATCGAACGTTACCTTTGAATTTGACAGTACTCTGGGTACAGTTACCGTAGCAGGCGAAGCTGTAAACAGCGGAGACGTAAAGGCTGTCAGCGGTACAGACGGTGCAGCTCTTGTGGCAACTCCTAACGGCAGCAGCTTCCTCGGCTGGATAAATGCCGAAGGTCAGATCCTTTCCACAGCT
>JAZRQH010000208.1:0-13004 GCA_045649645.1 Eubacteriales bacterium | reverse complement strand
CTCCTCGCGGTACTGGATCATATATTCTTCTGCATCCTTGATAACCGACTTGCCCGAGAAGTTTCGCGCACCCTCTGCTCTCTTTGTATCACCGGGGGTATAATACTCTCCGTAGGCGGTTCTTATCACCTTGACGTCGGGAATGTTACCTATAGTCACCTGCAAGCCGTTGACGCTGAAGGTAGGCTCCTCTACAGTAAGATCCACCTTGAACACCTCGTTTGCTCGGGTCGCGTCCTCATAACGGACAAGCAACGTATGTCTGCCCGGGTTGGCTACGGTATGAGTGTAGCTGTGCTTGCATGCAAGCTTTGCCGCTGTTGCGCTGAAGATATAGCCGTTTTCCTTTATCTCGGAATAACTGTTAAAGTCTCCCTCGGCGATAAAGTAGTCCTTTACGCCATAGAGGTTATGGAGGGTTATACGCACTCCGTCGGCAGATACTCTCTGATTCATATAGGACATATCTACAGTACGAAGGAAGGTAGTTCCGTCCTTAAGTCTTATCCAGAAGGTATAAACACCGCCGTCAGGCATATTGCGGGTATAGACGTTGTTCTGTGTATTCTCTGCCACAAGATCGGCTGATATATTGACACAGTCCTCGGCATTTCTTATAGAGCTGCTGCTTTCGTGTATACCGCTTGCGTATCTGATATGGTCTATTTCATCAGCGTGACCTATCATAACGTCATAGTCACGGGTGATGACAGAACATTTTTCGTTAACCGTGGGCTTTGGGTCATAGCGGTCATACATTCCATCGCCGTCGTAGTCTACGTTTGACATAGAGGTTACGGTAAAGCGGTTGCCCTTGTGGTCAAAGAGGGTCTTGTATCTGAGACCTGTTGCAAAGTTAACACCCTCGTAGCTTTCATTCTCTATGATAACGGTATCAAGAGTACCGTACGTCTTTACTGTCTGGAGTGACGTGCCATTGAATATAACACTTCCCTTGGTAATCTTACAACGGTCAGAGTTATACATATCCATGTCACCGCCTACCGTCAGTACGGCATCAACACTGTCCATATACAGTGTTCCCCTTGGACCTGCGCCCGACGAGAAGGACTTAACGGTAAAGTCGCCCTTGACGGTAGTCCTTCCGTAGTTGTAATAGTCGATCACACAGTCAACATATCCGGTACTTCCCAACACAAAATCATCTGCTGTAACAGAACCGTAGTTGTACACATAGGTATGATATCCTGATATATTAAAGTACCCGTTAATCCTGAGATTACCGTAGTTAGTCAAGGATGCATCCCTAAAATCAACGTTACCGTTGATAACTACGCTCGCACCCTCGGGAACGGTTACAGCGGAATAAATCACAAAATTGCCGGTATATTCTCCTCCGTCAAGAACTACAGGACCCTCTATACTTACGTTCTTGTAGTCGTTACCCGGACAAAGCTTTCCACCTTCCTTGAGCACGGTTTTGCCGTCAAAGGGATTGCCACAGGGGTCAAATGTACCTGTTACAATCGCAGTGCCCTTGATACCTGAGGGATTGGTAACGGTAAGGTCGTGACAGGATAAGCCACTAATACTCTGTTGCTCTGTACCGCAAAGCACTACCTCACCTGCAGTGATATTGCAGGTATACCTATAGTAAACAGTGTCAAACTCAATATATCCGCCAACGTTCAGGACAGCATCATCTTCTTCCATATACAGATAACCAATGGTCAATCCGTTATACTTGGGAGTTCGGCTGAACATATCAAGCTCATTGGAAACAGTAAAGCTGCCATAATTGTACAGGTATACATATCCTGTATTCATGCTCCGCTCGCATACGTTCACCCTGTTGCAGGTCATAGTACCGTAGTTATCTATCCTTGAACACATCACAAGATCACCGCTTATGATCACAGTACCGTGGTTGACAAGATTGCCTGTAAGAGTAAGATTGCCGTTAATAATAAGCAACTTACCTTCTTCTACGGTAATGGTTCCGCTGGCACTTACGTTACCGCCGTAGGTTCCGCTGAGAGTATGATCGCCGTTCAATACGTATTGTTTATAATCGTTACCGTCAGACATAGTGCCACCGTTACTGAAGTAGGTAGTAAATCCGTTATTGTCAAGAGGATTACCGCCAAGATCGTATACACCTGTAACAGTTACGTTGTTGAGATACTTGATACCCTGAGGGTTAGTAACAATAAGATTGTGACAGCCGAAATTTTTAAGCTCCTGCTGCTGTGTTCCGTTAAGAATAACCGTACCGTCTGTAATCGAGCACTGATGGTTGTTGTTAAAGTTACCTGCCAGCATCAGTACCGAGTCTTCACCTGACATATAGAAATATGACGTGTTTGTGTAGGGTGCAATGTCAAGGTTACCAAGCACCTCTGTGGTACCGTAGTTATAGTAGTAGGTTTTGTGCGGTGCTTTATTCGCACTGACCACAAGATCTGTACACTTCAGGCTGCCATAGTTATATACGTTGTTGCTTGCTTCACCTGCGTGGAGATTGCCTGTTACGGTAAAATCGCCGTAGTTATTGATGGTTGAATTTTTGAGATTAAGATTACCTTTGATATAGAGGTGTGTGTTCTCCTCTACTGTCAGAACAGCACCGCTTAAATTGATATCTCCGCCATATTCACCTTCAAGGGTAACATTAGAGGAGATAGCTACATTGCCGTAATCCGCGCCTGCAACGGGATAACCGCCGCCGGTGAAGTTAGTAGTAAACCCGTTTGTATCAATAGGATTACCCATATGGTCGTATCTTCCCCGTACGGTAATATCGGTCATATGTTCAACGCCTGCGGGATTGTCTATTATAAGATCGCATGCATTGAATCTTGTAATCTGCTGCACCTCTGTACCGTTAAGGGTAATAGTACCTGCAGTTACGTCCATAGAGGCGTTCGTAGCAGCTACGGTGAAATTACCTCCGAAGGAAAGTGAAGCGCCCGGTTCATTCATATTAAACCGTGAATAGTTGTTGATTAAAACATCCTTGTTAACGGTGAGAGCACCGTTATTTACAAAATACGATATTTTACCTTCAAAGGAGGAATTACTGTGGCCTGTAACTGTAAGGTTATCACAGCTTATTCTGCCGTAGTTGTTGATGGTAGATCTGGGAGGTGTTCCGGTAAGTGTACCCGTTATATCAAGCCCGCCGTACACGTTAAGGGTAGCTCTGTCGCCTACGGTTACACTTCCGTTAACCTTAACGTTATGCCCATCGGTTATAGTAAGTCCGCCGCGTGAAGATATTATAATATTACCGTTGAACTCAGGGGGCAGATAGTATACCCCTTTCTCGATTATATCCGAGGAACCTCTTACAACCACGTTACCGCTGACACGCCATTCGCTATGATCCGCTTTTTCTCTCACCTCGTAAGGGATAGAAAGGATATATGACTTTACCTCACCTATATACTTTTCATAGCTCATATCCTCGTAGATAGAGGAGAAGCTTGCGGTGTAGGTTGAGTTATAGGTATCGTTATGTGTTGAGAGCTTGCAGTAGAGGTCGTATGCAGCCTTGTTCACCGTGATATAAGCGTTAAAAATATCAGAATACGCCATAATTTTGTCGGAGATAAAGTAATTTGAAACATCCTCCGACATAGAGTCAAGGGTGTCTGCAAGACTCTGTTTATAGTTGGTGAGAAGCACAGCACTTATGTAGGTGTCATAGTCAGCTCCCAGCACCCACTTGAACAGCACGGCGTTGAAAACATCCAACAAGGAGGTAAGTATAGACGCCATCAGTATAGGAGGAAAACCTCCGGATATAGCATTGATGATACCGTCGGTAAACTTGTCGATGACCTTCTTATATATTGCTTCATCTAAATAGGTCTCTGTAAAGAAGGTAACCGCACCGCCCTCAAGCTGGTTCTTAAGCCTTGTCATACCTGCATAGAGCATAGAGTCCCTGGGAGCGTTGTTGAGAATATCGTATACAAGCTCCAGCTGTGCCTCCTGCGCCATAACCGTAACTGCAAAGGCAGCGGCAAACTCGGAAGCGTCAGCTAAAACGCTTACCGCCTCAAAGCTCTTGCCCAGCTTTGCCTCAAGACCGTCGTTGATCTCGGGAAGCTTGGAGGAAAGACGGGGTGCATTATTGCCTAAGAAGTCAAAGGTTACCTCTAAAAGTCCCTCGTACACGTCGATATCATCCGCCATATGACCTGCATCCTCGAGAGCGTCCGTCGTCTCCTCAATGGTAGTGGCAAGCTTGGTAAGAGACGAAAAGTTCTTTATCTGCTCGCTTGAGTTCTTGGTGAAGTCCACCATTCCCTTTTGAGTATCGTTTTCATTCAACGCCTGAAGCATAAGGCGGTTTGCCGTATCAAGCTCGTTTTCATAAACGAAATTCTGATAGTTCATATTGTTCATGAAATACTTGATGACCGCAGATGCATCGGTAGCCTGACCCAGTACCTGTGACGTAACAGAAAGCTTAAAGTGATCGGTGGTCACGTACTCGCTGAGTACGTTTGATATAAGACCCGAGGTGGTTGCCTGATATCTGTTCAGATAATCGTTGTTCTTAAGGTAATAGGGATAGCTGTAGAATATATCCGAATAATAGAGATATTCGCTCTCTGTTCGTTGCTCCGTAGAGATGCTTCTTATCTCCTGTGCAAAAATGCCCACCGGCAGAGATACCGTAAGCATAACTGCCAAGAGCAATACAGAAATTATACGTTTTATCATAATCAACCTCCGTTGGTAATTCTTCTCAGATTTTATTATAACAAAAGACCGAAGAATTTTCAAGATTCGGCTATTGAAAAATGTTCAGTATAGTGCTATCATATACGGGAGGTGATAATATGAGCAACATTAATATAGTACTGATAGAACCTGAGATCCCACAGAATACGGGAAATATTGCTCGTACCTGTGCTGCAACGGGTGCTTCTCTTCACTTGGTTGAGCCTATGGGATTCAAGGTGGATGACAGAAAGCTCAAGCGCGCAGGGCTTGACTACTGGCACGAGCTGGATATTACGTATTATAAGGATATAGATGACTTCTTTGAAAGAAACAAGGGCGAGGAATTTTACTATTTCACCACCAAGGCGCCTAACCGTTATAGCGACGTGAAATATCCCGAAAGAGTGTTCCTTGTTTTCGGCAAGGAGACAAAGGGCCTGCCTGAGGATCTTCTCTACAATAACCGCGAGAGATGTGTACGTATGCCCATGAGGGAAAATCTCCGCAGTCTCAATCTTTCAAATACCGTGGCAATAGCCGTATACGAAGCCTTCCGTCAAAGAGACTTTGAAGGTCTTTGCGGCGAGGGGCAGCTTACACAGTATGAGTGGTAATATGCGCCGCAGCGCAGCCTTTGTATGCGACGGCTTTGATATCAAAGGAGAGCTTATATCCTTTAAGCTCCTTGATATACCCAAGGACTCCTTTACAAAGATACAGTATCTCGGATATGAGGGCTGCTGGCTCACAAGATGTCTTGACTATAGGGATGAAAAGCTTGTCAGTCTGTTTTATGCAGAGGATCATTTTGTCACCGATAAGGGTATACTTATAAGAAAAATATCTACCGCTACAGATCTGACCTTCTACGTAAGCACGGGTAAGCACAGTATCTTCCGTAATAAATATCCCCTGACAGGTCAGTATATGCCGCTCATCCGTGTGACCGGGGGAAAAAGAAATGCCTTTATACTGTTTTCAGGTGAGATAAGGTACGATAGTTATAGCGGTCATATGACCCTGCCCGCAGGCCAACACGAAATATATATCTGCGAGGGTGATGACCCTGCTGTAATGCTTCGCGGCATAAATAAGATATTGAACGCTACTGCCGAGAGGATTGCCCGTGAAAAGGGAGAGCTTTCCTCTTCGCTTGACACGGTATATACCGCAAGGGGATATGAGTCCGACTTTCTGTATCTCTATTCCTTAAAGTTACTGGGATTATGTTCTTCCCTACCTGCCTATGAATGTAATGAGGCAAGTATAGTTCACGGAGCATTGCCCGCAAATCAATCGGAGGACGGCTCATCTGTAGAAACTCTTTACTACATATGCGCCAAGGGCGCTCAGTCTAAGCGTTGCAAGGGACTTTTCCGCGAAAACTTTGTCCGCGGTAACAAGACAGCTCTCAACTCTCATACAAGAAGATCGGCTATGCGTTTGCCCAGATTCAAATACGGGCTATGCCCCTACTGTATGAAGAACACCTCCTGGCTTGAAAAGACCAGGCATTCCACCTATGCCTGTGTGGATTGCTATGAAAATGCGGACCTGCCCGCCAACATTCCCGATAATACAGAATATCTATCCGATCTTCCGCTGCTTCTGATGATATACCTGGGTATTGACATTCCTCTGTTTGATGATATACCCGATCTGCTGAAAAGCCTGTCGGAAAAGAGCCTTGATACCGAGATGACCGCACTTTTACTCTATGCCATGTGTATATACGGGCTTGACGAAAGGCATGAGGTCTATAAAAAGCTTATCTCCCAAAGAAATGATATCGGAATATGGCAGGAGGAAAGCTGTTCACCTACAGTCAATGCCGTATGCTGCGCATCAATTATGAAATACAAAAATGTCCTGTAAAAAACAGGACATTTTTTCTTTTATTCTGTTATAAGCTCGGCTTTTCCCTCGCCTGTAACTACCTTTTCGTTAACGATGACCTTGTTTACGTCGGTCTTTGAAGGCAGCTCGTACATAAGATCAAGCATCATCTCTTCCATTATGGAACGAAGACCTCTTGCGCCGATGTTACGCTCTATGGCAAGGTCAGCCACCTTGTAGAGAGCCTCGTCGGTAAACTCGATGTCCATATTGTCCATACCAAAGAGCTTCTTGTACTGCTTGATAAGCGAGTTCTTGGGCTCTCTTAAGATACGCACAAGGGCATCTCTGTCAAGTCCCTCTAAGCCTACGATAAGGGGCAGACGTCCCACAAGCTCGGGGATGAGTCCGTACTTCATAATATCGTGGGGCTGAACGTCCTTATATATAGCGGTCTGCTGCTTATCCTGCTTGGTCTTTACCTCGCCGCCAAAGCCCATAGAGCCGCTTCCGTTACGCTTCTCTATTATCTCGGAGATACCGTCAAAGGCGCCGCCGCAGATAAAGAGAATGTTCTCGGTGTTGATCTGTATAAAGTCCTGATTGGGATGCTTACGTCCGCCCTGGGGAGGAACGTTAGATACCGTTCCCTCAAGGATCTTGAGAAGCGCCTGCTGAACGCCCTCGCCGGACACGTCACGGGTAATGGAACGGTTTTCGCTTCTTCTTGATATCTTATCTATCTCGTCGATATAGATAATTCCCTTCTCGGCAAGCTCGATGTCAAAGTCAGCCGCCTGTATAAGACGGAGAAGAATATTCTCTACGTCCTCGCCTACGTAGCCTGCCTCGGTAAGGGTAGTTGCGTCCGCAATAGCGAAAGGGACCTGAAGGGTCTTGGCAAGACTCTGTGCAAGGAAGGTCTTACCTACACCTGTAGGACCGAGAAGAAGAACGTTGCTCTTCTGTATCTCTACGCCGTCATCCGACTTTTTGTCCTTTGAGAGGATACGCTTATAGTGATTGTACACCGCTACAGACAGAGCCTTCTTTGCCGCGTCCTGACCGATAACGTATTCGTCAAGGGTCTCCTTGATGGCTGTAGGCTTGGGAAGGGTCTCGTATGTGAGCTTGCCACCGCCTGAGGTCTTAACAGCCTCGGGTGCATAGTCGCCGAGGAGCTCCATGCAAGCATCTACACAGTCACAGCATATAAAGGTGCCCTTGGCTACGGGAGAAGGAATGAGGAACATTACGTCCCTTTCCGCTCTGCCGCAGAAGGAGCAGCGGTAACCCTGGTTGTTTGTGTTGTTTTCGTTTGACATTAATTATTTACGCTCTCTTATCAAAAACTTTGTCTATAAGACCGTATTCAAGTGCCTGCTGTGCAGTCAGGAAGTTGTCACGGTCGGTATCACGCTCGATGTCAGCGAGGGGCTTGCCTGTGTTTGCTGCAAGAATCTCGTTGAGCTTAGCCTTGGTGCGGAGAATGTGGTCTGCGTGGATCTTGATATCAGATGCCTGACCCTGCATACCGCCAAGAGGCTGGTGGATCATGATTTCGCTGTTGGGAAGTGCGATACGCTTGCCCTTAGCGCCGGAGGAAAGCAGGAACGCGCCCATGCTTGCCGCCATACCGATACATACGGTGGATACGTCGCACTTGATGTAGTTCATTGTGTCATAGATAGCCATACCTGCAGAAACGCTACCGCCGGGGCTGTTGATGTACATACAGATATCCTTGTCGGGATCCTGTGCCTCAAGGAAAAGAAGCTGTGCAACCACGAGGGATGCTGTTACGTCGTTAACTTCGTCTGCAAGAAATATGATACGGTCGTTTAAGAGTCTGGAGTATATGTCATATGCTCGCTCGCCTCTGTTGGTCTGTTCAATGACGGTTGGTACTAATGCCATAATAAAATCCTCCTGATTTAAAATCTAACTTTATGGGGTGATATCTAATAGGACAATCACTAAAAACCAATTGGAGAGGCGACGGCGAGGTAGTTTTGTGCCAGACAAACGGAGAAAACGCAGGAATAGCCGGAGCCTATTTCAAGTTTTCGTAGAGCAGTATGGCGCAAAAATATCCGTCGTTCGCCCTTCGAGTGTGTTTTTTGTGATGTCCAATAACAACAATCACTTGCACCAAAGATGCAAGTGATTGAAATGATTATTTATCTTCGGTGTTCTTCTCAGCTGCATCAGCCTTCTTGGTAGCTGCAACCTTCTTCTTGGTGATCTTAGCCTCAGCACGAACAAGCTCAAATGCCTTGTTTACCTTGATGTCGTCTGCAACTGCAGCATCCTCAACAAGCTCACGAACCTTCTCTACCTCTACACCGTATGCCTTGGAAAGCTTATCAAACTCTTCGCCTATCTCTTCCTCGGTAGCGGTAAGGTTTTCAACCTCAGCGATCTTCTCAAGAGCAAGTCTTGTCTTAACCTGCTTCTCAGCCTCGGGCATGAACTGTGCACGGAGGGAGTCGAGGTTCATACCTGTATACTTGAAGTAAGTACCAAGGTCAAGACCCTGCATGCGGAGTCTGGTGTCGTAGTCACGAACCATGTTCTCTGCCTCGCGCTCTACCATGGGAGCGGGTACCTCGCATACGAGGTTCTCGCGGAGAGCGTTCATGATAAGCTCGCTTGCCTCAGCGTCAGCTGCCTTTTCATTTCTCTCTGTGAGTTTAGCCTTAACGTCAGCCTTATATTCAGCAAGTGTATCAAATTCAGAAACGTCCTTAGCGAACTCGTCGTCAAGCTTAGGAAGCTCCTCAACCTTGATGGAGTTGAGCTTGGTAGCAAATACTGCTGCCTTGCCTGCAAGGTCAGCTGCGTGGTACTCGGTGGGGAATGTAACCTCTACGTTGAACTCCTCGCCGATCTTGTGACCGATGATCTGATCCTCAAAGCCGGGAATGAATGCACCGGAGCCGAGCTTAAGGTCGTGACCCTGAGCGGAGCCGCCCTCAAAGAGAACGCCGTCAACGGAACCTGCATAGTCGATGTTAACTGTATCGTTCTTCTTAGCTGCTCTGTCGGTTACCTCGATAGTTCTAGCATTTCTCTGCTGAACTCTCTTGAGCTCCTCGTTTACGTCTGCTGCAACAATGTTCTTAACGGAAACCTCAGCCTTGAGACCCTTGTACTCCTTAACCTCAACGGTAGGATATACAAAGAACTTAGCCTTAACTACAACGCCGTTTTCGTCGATTGTATCAATATCATACTCGGGAGCGCTGACAACCTTGATGTCTGCCTCCTTAACTGCTGCCTCTACTGCATCGGGAAGAAGATCGTTAAGTGCATCTTCATAGAATACGCCTGCGCCGTACATCTTTTCGATCATAGACTTGGGTGCCTTACCCTTACGGAAGCCGGGGATCTGGATCTTGCCAACCTGCTTCTTGTATGCAGCGTTGCAAGCCTTGTCGAAGCTCTCCTTATCAATAGTAAACTCTAATTCTACCTTGTTGGTCTCAATGTTGTTTACTTTAACCATTGTTTTCAATGTCCTTTCATCTCTTAAAACTTTGTAACACATCCATTTTACATATTTATTATGTAAAGTCAAGTTATATTTGTAAAATTTTCAATTTGTTAATCAATTAACAGTGGTTTGAAATTAAGATAATCAGCCGAAATTATATAAAAATCTATTCCGTCGTAATTTATCACGGGAGGTGCGCCGTACTTGCCGTGGATATGGCCGTAATAGCAACGGCGGATATTATGCCGCTTGAGACAGTCCACTATCTCCTCGCAGACGTAGTCTCCGAATACGGGAGGAAAATGGAGAAACATCAGCTTCTCGGCTTCGGGGTCAATAGCATCTGCCGCCTTGATGCTCAGCTCCATACGTCCAACCTCTCGGTTGACTATTTTCTGATAATCCGAGTCCTTGGGAGCATTGTGGTCATCGTTATACCAGCCACGGGAGCCGCAGACCATAAACTCACCCACCTTATAAGCATTGTTGTAAAGCTGGCTTATGGTGGTTATACCCTCCTCAGCAAAAAAGGCATCCTGCTTAGACTTGGTTGCCCACCAGTAGTCGTGGTTACCCTTACTTATCAGCTTATGACCGGGAAGCGAATCAAGGAATAAAAAGTCCTGCTTTGCCTCCTCAAAGTTCATACCCCAGGAGATATCTCCGGGAATAACGACGGTATCGTCGGGGGTAACGAGAGCTTCCCATTCTTCTTTTATGCGGTTGGTATGGTCCTTCCAACGTGTGCCGAAAATGTCCATGGGCTTATGGGTGGTGATAGACAGATGTGTATCGGCAAGGACAAAAAGTGCCATGGGAAACTGCTCCTTTCTTTGTTTAATAAGAAAATGCATCCAAGGATGCATTTTCTACCTTAGTTGATTCCAAGCTCAAAAAGAACCTCGTCGGGCATCTTTGCTGCCTCGATGACCTTTTCAAAGCGAACTGTCTTTGACATAAGAGTTGCTAGACCCTCGGGTATCTCAACACCGGAGAGCTCGTTAAGTGCAGGGAGTGCGTCATAGTCATCGGCAAAATCAGCGTCAGCCTTGATGGACTTATAAACGTCTGCCGCAAACTTATAGGGGCTGGCGGTAGAAGCTACAACAGTATAGGTGTTATCACCCGACTCTGCCTGATACTTCTTAGCTGCACAGATAGCAACTGCCGTATGGGTATCACAGAGATAACCCTCTGCAAAGGTATTCTTGATGGTAGCGGCACACTCAGCCTCGTCTGCAAAATAGCCTGCAAACTCAGCGTCAAGAGCTGCCTTGATATCTGCATCTACTGTATATACGCCCTTCTCGTTAAGGTCCTTCATGTACTGTGCGGTACGCTCGCTTCCGCCGATGAGATAAAGAAGTCTCTCAAGGTTGGAGGAGATAAGGATATCCATAGAGGGGGACATAGTGGTATAGAAATCACGGTTACGGTCGTAAGTACCCTCGTTTAAGAAATCTGTAAGGATAGAGTTCTTGTTGGAGGCACAGATAAACTTGTTTACGGGAAGACCCATACGCTTAGCGATATAAGCGGCAAAGATGTTACCGAAGTTACCTGTGGGAACGCATACGTTCATCTTGTCGCCGAGCTTGATCTTGCCTTCAGCCACAAGGTCGCAGTAAGCGGAAACGTAGTATGCGATCTGGGGAGCAAGACGACCCCAGTTGATGGAGTTGGCGCTGGAGAGGAAGTAGCCGTTTTCGTTAAGCTTTTCTGCCATTGACTTATCGGAGAAGATCTTCTTAACGCCGTTCTGTGCATCGTCAAAGTTACCGATAACAGCGCATACCTCAACGTTAGAACCCTCCTGGGTAGCCATCTGAAGCTTCTGTACACGGCTTACACCGTCAACGGGATAGAATACTGTAATTCTAACCTTATTTACGTCACGGTAGCCCTCGAGAGCTGCCTTACCGGTGTCACCTGAGGTAGCAACAAGGATGAATGCGGTTCTCTCCTCGCCTGTCTTATCAAGAGCACGGGAAAGAAGTCTGGGCATTATCTGAAGCGCCATATCCTTGAATGCGCTTGTAGGACCGTGCCAAAGCTCAAGTACGGATGTATTATCGTTAAGGGTAGCAAGGGGTGCTGCACCGCCCTTAAAGCGTGCTTCACCGTATGCCTCGGAGCAATCTGCTAAAAGCTCCTCATATGTATAATCTGTAAGGAAAAGTGAAAGAACGTATGCCGCTCTCTCTGCATAGCTCTTCTTCGAGAGAGCTGTGATATCATCAAGAGTAAGTGCGGGAATAGTCTCGGGCATAAAGAGACCGCCGTCATTGCAAAGACCCTGCTTGATGGCCTGTGCGGCAGATACGCCCTCCTGATTTAAGTTTCTGGTACTGAAATACTTCATTGTTTTATGTTCCTTATATAAAAATTATTTGCATTGTTATAAAATATCTTATCCGCATCCACACCCTCAGCCTTTATGGCCTCATAGAGCTTAGGAAGATGTGAAATGTCGGGAATATCCTTTATATTACGGGTAACGCCGTCAAGGTCGCACCCAAGACAGACCGTATCCTCACCGCCAAGGGATACATAGTGAAGGATATGCTTACATATATCCTTGACCGTAGGCTCACCCTCACAGGTGTGTGTAGGCTCAAGACTGATACCCACAACCCCTTGAGATTCTTTTATAGCACAGAACATCTCGTCTGTCAAGTTTCTTCTGTGATTATGTATGGCACGAGAGTTGGAATGAGTGGCAACAAAGGGTTTTCCCTGATTTTTTGCTTCCTCGTACACCTGCCAAAACATCTTGTCGCTTGCGTGGGAAACGTCGGGAATTATACCAAACTCAAAGCAGCTTTTAAGAACCTCATAGCCGAAGTCGGTAAGTCCGATATCGGTATCGTGAGCTCCTCCAAGCGAGCACTCCCCTGCCCATACAAGGGTAAGAAAACGAACTCCCATTGTATAAAGCTTTTGCAGATTTTCTATCCTGCCGCCTAAGGCTTTG
>JAZRQH010000207.1:0-10212 GCA_045649645.1 Eubacteriales bacterium | reverse complement strand
GATATGGCCATTCTTGCCGAAGTTATGTCCTCCGCGGTAGTCGATATGAGTGATATCACCGCAGAAGCCGTTTAAAAACAGAGAGATAACCTCCTGTCCAAGCTCGCGCTTGATGCAGCGGGAAAGCTCACCGGGATAGTCGGCCGAGAATGCTGTTCCGCCGATCATATCAAGATGGTTTGCAAAGCAGGTAATGACAGCAATAGTATTGCAGTCAACGTCATCTATTCGCATAACGTTGAACTCGGGGTCAACAGGACCTGCTTCCTTTACGTTAGCAGGGTTGCATATGCCCGGCCAAGTATGAGCCTGACCGTCTGTCTGCCAGAAACGGCGGTTGAAAGAAAGCTCATGCTCCTCACCTCTGCCGTAACCGATGTGACATTCCTTTCTGTGCTTGTATGCGATATAAGCACAGTCAGCAGCCTTGTGACAGGTGATACGTATCTGCTCGTCGTCAACAATACTGAACTCGTCGTTATGCTCCATAGGCTGACCTGTATGGGTGTGGGTAGCTGTAACCATAAGATTAGTTCCCTTCACCCCTGTAAGCTCCTCAAAGCGGTCACGCACCAGCTTGACCATAAGAGCGTTTACGTGAAGAATATCAAGGGCTACAAATCCTGTGACAGTCTCACCGTTATCAAATATAACCGCCTTGGCATAGAGCTCGTCCAGTACGTCGTCAGCATATCTGAACATAAAATAACCGGGGAGCGTTGTGCCGATAGGGGGAGTTATCTGTAATTCATAAGCACCGCAAAGCATATTTATATTCTCCTTATCTCAAATTCTTGAAGGCCTCGCTTGCACAGTAGCGAAGGTCACAGAGGTCAAGTTTGGGCTCATCTGCAGTCTTAAAATGCTCAAGAATATCAATGAACGCCTGACGCATGATAGAGTGGTTACGAAGATATACGTAGGAGTTTGCCTCGATACGTGTATCCTCGACTGTTGCCATAAAGCACTCGTGGAGCTTGATAATCTCCGCGAGCTTCACTGCAACAGCATCACGGCTAATATTACCGCTGGTATAACCGTCAGAGAGCTCAACCATGGTCTTGTATTCGGTTGCATAGGTATAATAGTGCTTCGCTATAGCATACCATACACGGCCGAAATAGTTATCAGCCGCACCGAAGAATTCCATAGCGCTCTTTGCCTTTTCGATGGTTGCATCGAAATATGCCATATACTTATCCCTCTCAGCGAAGATCTTCTTATATGTTCCGCCGGGGAAGTTACGGGGATACTCCTCGTCGGGAGTAACGTATGTAAACCAGTAATACTCAAGGCTGTTCATCAGATTAACCTCAGTATCGTTTACAGTAAGAGCTGCCATTGTATCAAGAGCCTTCTTTGCTTCCTCGGGGTTCTCGGGGAAACGGGTTGCCGCATAACGGCTAAGGAAAGCATCATAATCATCTACAGTATCTACGTTCCAGCACAGCTCAGCCTGATAGAAGAAGGGTCTGTCGAAGCAGTATTCAAAGGATGAATAGGACTCGATACCCTCATAGCCGTACTTCTTGGCAAGCTTGGCATGAGCGTAGATATTATTGTTGTACTCCATGGGAACAACCCAGTGGTAGTAGCCTGTAAAGGGCTTTGCGATAGAACGGAAAAGTCCGTTGATCTCACGCTTCTGGAAGAGATCCTCTTCCTTGGTGTAGCTCCACCAGTCAAGGACAACTACGTCGTAGATATCCTCTTCCTTAAGCCGCTTTACAAGGTCCTCGTTTACTATATCAAATATTTCAAAGAGCATATCGTGATAGATGTATACGTGCTTCATGCCCTTTGACTTCAGGTACTTTGTAACACGGATAATGAACTTCATCATAAGCTCTGTTCTGTGCATACCGCGGCACTTTTCGCACTTGCAGTAGGGCTCGAACTTTCCGTAAATATCGTCAAGGTCCTCACCGTACCAAGCGTAAACCTCGTCAAGACCGATCTCAATTGCGTCAAGACCGTTGGGCTTCATATACTTCTCGATGATCTCATCATAGATAGCAAACATATACTCAAATACAGCCTCATCAGAAACACAGAAGCCGTGCTTTGTGGGGTTGCCGTTTTCATCCTTTGCAGAAAGCTCGGGGTGGAGTCTGGGGATAAGAGTATTATGTCCGAAGCTGTTGAAGAGAGGCTTGATAGTGATATTTCTTGACTTTGCGTACTTGATAAGGTCGTTGAAATAGTCCTCTACGTACATGGTGGGAAGAAGATCCTCACGCTCGATAAGCTCACCCTTCTTAGGAGAATAATATCTTATATCACGGGGAGTCTTAAGTTCGGGATGACATTCAAGAGGCAGATACAGGAACTCGGAGAGTCTCATATCGTACTGAACGCACCAACAGCCGTAAACACCGATAGTGAGCTGATTATACTTCATCTCAGCCAGATAGTCGATAGCCTTCTTGTAGTCCTCTAAGGTCATAAAATCGGAGCCGTAGCGGTTCTCAAGCAAGAGACCTCTGTCATAGAAATCGGGCCAGTCCTCGATATGTACAAGTGGCAGAGTATTATCTTCACATATAGCCTTCAGGGTAACAACGGCATAGAATATACCCGCACCGTCATTTGCCTTGATAGTAGCCTTGTCAGCTGATATATCAAGAATATAGCTTTCCTTCTTGCCCTCGCAAACCTCAGTCTTTTCGATCTCAACGGTATAGTCTCCCTCACCGAACACGGAGAGGTATTCCATTGAAGTCTTATAAATATCGCAGTCACAGCTAAAGCCTGTAACCTTGATTCCGTTAATCTTTACTTCCCCGTCCTTCTGATCTACGGACTTCGGACAGGGCATCAAATAATCTTTAACTAATCTCATAATTTCACCATATATATAATTACAGACGAAAATAGTGTCATTATGACACTATTTCCATCCTTTTAACTACTGATTACTCAACAGAGACAAACGCCTTTGTTTCTGTTGAAGTATAAGCCGCCATAGCTACCTTCTGAACGTGGATAGCATCCTCAAGCGGAACTGTAAGAGCGGTACCGTTGACAATAGAATCACCAAAGGATTCGATTTCCTTTGTGTACATATTACCTAACTCTGCCTCAACCTTGAAGGCACCGTCGGTGGTTCTGTTCTGAGCCGCATTGTAGCCCTCGTCAGCACCGGAAATAACAGCCTTAACCTCGCCTGCCTCGATCTGGCTAACAGTACCCTCGCAGAGGATAGAGCCCTTGGTTCCATAGAACTCAAGACGGCAGAATGCCGCTTCGTCGGGAATATTGAAATGGCTGTCAACGTAAGCAACCGCACCGTTATCAAGTCTGATAAGGATGTTGGAGGAGTCGTCTACGTTATAGGAGAAGGTACGTGTGGAGTTGAAACCGCAGGTCTCAACGGTCTTAGCACCTGTAATATACTCGATAAGGTCGATACAGTGAACGCCCATATCCATAAGGGCACCGCCGCCGGACTTAGACTTGTCCTGTCTCCAAGCTCCCTCGATCTCGGGATACCAGCAGGTAAGCTGACCGCGGGCAGAAACGATATTACCGATATCACCGTTGGCGATCATTTCCTTTACCTTCTGATGATAACCGTGGAATCTCATCATAAAGCCGGAAGCGATAAGAACGCCTGCTTCCTTAGCGGCAGCAAGTATATCCTCGCCGTCCTCGATGGTCATTGCAGCAGGCTTCTCAAGGAGAATATGCTTGCCTGCTTTAGCCGCAGCAATAGCCTGTTCCTTGTGGCATACAACGGGAGAAGCGATATATACAGCCTCGATCTCCTCGTTTGCAAGAAGATCCTCGTAGTTATCGTATGCAACCTTTGCATTATACTTTTCGCGGAGCTTTTCAGCCAGCTCCATATTTATTTCCATTACCGCAACAAGCTCAGCATTATCTGCCAGCATCATACCGGGAAGAGTACGTCTGTCAGCAATACCGCCTGCTCCGATAACACCCCATTTGATTTTTCTCATGATATACCTCATTATTAAGATAAGGCTGTAGAAATATTAAATTACTACAGCCTTAAATTACTATATAAAATTATTTTTCCTTAAGGAAAAATTACCTTTAATTACGTATTACGAATTACGCATTACGCATTGCAAAGCATTATTTATAATGCTTTGCGAGCGCTGCCTTGAAGCCTTCGATACACTTCTCGATATGTACGGGCTCCCAAGAGGGATGCAGGAAGAGACATACTGTCTTGGAACGGAGCTCGTGAGCCATAGGACAGTTGGATTCCTTGTAGTTTACGCTTGCGGGATCGGTGTACTCTGTAGAGTTGAAGGGGAAGTTTACGGAACCAAAGCCTATGTTCTCGCTGTAAGCCTTTTCAAGGTAAGCCTCGGGCCACTGGATACCGTAGCAGGGGATCTTCATAGCACCAAGCTCCTTGATGATAGCGGGAGCATCACAGTCAAGAGCGTCAAGGTCAAGAACCATAGGATACCACCAGTAGGAGTTCTTACGCTCAGCGGTGTTTACGGGAAGCTTCTTAACACCCTTGAGGCCTTCAAATGCCTTGTCATACATTGCAGCGTACTCAAATCTTCTTGCAAGGTTCCAGTTGTCAAAACGCTTCATCTCGTTGATACCGATGATAGACTGAATCTCGGTCATACGGTAGTTGAAGCCAACACGTCTGTGGATGTAGGGGAGCTTCTCTTCAAGAGCGAGCATGTTCATTCTCTGACGAACGTCGTAACCGTGGTCACGGAAGGAACGGCATTCCCAGCCGATATCCTCATTCATGGTAAGAACCATACCGCCCTCACCGCCTGTGGTAAAATGCTTGGACTGACAGAAGGAGAAGCAACCAACGTCACCGATTGTACCGGTCTTCTTACCGTTGTACTCACCGCCGATACACTGAGCAACGTCCTCGATTACGTAGAGGTTGTTCTTCTTAGCGATCTCAAGGATGGGGCCCATATCTGCAACTACACCGTAGAGGTGAACTACGACGATACCCTTTGTTCTCTTGGTGATGAGCTTCTCGATGGAAGCGGGGTCAATGGTATGATCCTCTGTTACGTCAGCAAACACAGGAATAGCACCTGCCTGAACTACTGCAAAGGAGGATGCGATAAAGGAGTAGGAAGGAACGATAACCTCGTCACCAGGGCCTATGCCAAGTGCGGAGATACCGATATGGAGAGCTGCTGTACCGTTGGTACATGAGATAGCCATAGTAGCGCCTGCCCAGTCTCTGAACTGTTCCTCAAACTCAAGACCCTTCTTACCTGTCCAGTAGTTAACCTTACCGTTAGCGATAGGCTCCTGGATGTCTGTTAAGGTCTCGGGAGCGAACTGAGGCCACATAGGGAAGCCGATTTCCTCAATACCTGCGCCATTCATTACAATTTCTTTTTCTGCCATGATATATGTTTCCTTTCGATATTAAATATTTCCAATTTACAGATACAAATATTATACATTATATTAATAAATTTTGCAATGGATTATAAAAAATTTATACTATTTTTTAATAAAATAGCTCTCAACTATTGCCTCAGCGGTAAGACCCGCGCTTTGGCGAAGGGTACTTCCCTTTTCACCGAGCACAAAATCGTCGTCTATGGCGTGAATGATAATGCGTCTGTTACCGTCACGGAGCTTGTCCGAGAGACATACCGAGGCTCCGCCGTTGCGTATTCCCTCCTCAAGGAATATAACAGTCTTGCAGGATTCGGGTATAAGCCGGGAAACAGCCTCGGCTAAATCCCCGTAGGGCTTGAGCTTTTCAAGCAGAAGCGTACCGCAGTTTACTCCTCTCTCCGAGAATAGCTCCTCAGCGCGAAGTGCCTCTGTTGCGATATCTCCGTAGGTTATGATGACGCAATCTACAGAGCCGACAAAGTCAGACTTGACCAAAAGCTCAGAACTGCATCCGTCGGGGTAGAAGGCATCCTTTATAAGGGGATTTTCCTCTCCCTTGGGGTATCTTATAGCCGCAGGAACACCCTTGTCATAGGCGGTGTCCACTGCTTTTTTTAGTCCGTCGTAGGTTACGGGATTATATATCTCCATATTAGGAACAGCCGACAGAAAGGACACGTCAAATATGCCGTGATGGGTTGCTCCGTCACCCTCGTTCAAGCCGGTACGGTCGATACACAGTGTCACGGGAAGCTTCTGCAGAGCTATATCATGAACTATGCTGTCATATGCTCTCTGCAGGAAGCTTGAATAACAGGCAAAATAAGGCTTCATGCCGTTTGCGGCAAGGCCTGCAGCAAAGGTAGCGGCGTGCTCCTCGGCTATACCAACGTCGTAAAAACGCTCACGGCAGCTGTTTTTAAGCACCTCAAGACCTGTTCCGTGGGGCATTGCCGCAGTGATACCGCAGATATCCTCACAGTTCCTTGCTTTTTCGGAAAGGATCCTTCCGAGATTGACCGAAAAGCCCTCAGCCTCCGGCTTGACACCGCCCCTTGGTACCATATGATAGTGCTGAGGCATATCCTCGGCAGGCTTATAACCCTTGCCCTTCTTGGTAACAGTATGGATAACCGTGGAGCGCTTGAGATTTTTTGCCACCGATATAACGTCGGAGACGGCTCTGTAGTCGTTTCCGTCCACGGGACCCATATAATATAAGCCCAGATGCTCAAAATAGTTACTCTGATATATAGCGTTCTTAAGAGCCTGCTTGGTATTACGGATAAGGTTAGCCGTACCCTTACCTATTAGGGGTATCTTTTCAAGGACGCCGTGGGTGACGTCCTTGACCTTAAAATAACGTTTGGAGCTTCGCATCTTAGACAGATGTGATGCAAATCCGCCCTTGTTACGGGATATGGACATCTCGTTTTCGTTTATAACGATAATAAGGCGCAGATCGCTTCGGCAGTTGTTGATCGCCTCGTGGATCATACCGCCGGTAAATGCACCGTCACCGAGCACCACAACGGTATAAGCATCGCTTCCCCGTCTTGCGTCACTTTCGGCAAAGCCAAGTCCGGCAGACAAGGAGGTGCTTGAATGTCCAGCACCGAAGCAGTCGTGCTCGCTCTCGCTTCGCTTTGTGAAACCGGAAAGCCCTCCGGGAACGCGAAGCTCATCAAAATTCTTTCTGCCGGTAAGGAGCTTATGGACATAGCTCTGGTGTCCCACGTCGTATATTACGTGGTCCTTGGGTGTATCAAAATGACGGAGGATAGCCATAGATATCTCCACAACACCCAGGTTGGAGGCTAAATGTCCGCCTGTTATATTTACCTTTTCACAGAGGAATTCCCTTATCTCCTGTGCAAGCAGAGGCATTTCGGATTCCTTAAGTTGCTTGAGATCAGAGGGCGAATTTATACCTTGAAGTCGTTTATACTTTATCATTTTTTCTCCTCAGTATGAGTACCAGCGCACCGAGGATCACGCATACTGCGATAAATATTCCGCAGTGCATAAAGAACTCCTCGGGAAGCACCGTGATTATCGGATCGTACCGGGGGTCAAAGACCCAGTTCATATTGTCGAATAACAGCTTGTGGAAAAGCACAAAAGCCTTCTCAAAGTTTATGGCAATAGCCGCCACCACAGTCAGCGGCAGAGCTAAGCTCAACACCCCTGCTATGCGATAGGTTATGGTATCCTTATAGAAAAGAAGTATAAGAGCCACGAATACAAAAGCCACCGCACCCCACAGATATATTCCGTTAAATATCACCTTGCACTCCTCAAAATGAATGGCTCCGGGGTTTGAATAAGCCATAGATGGCAAGTGAAAATCCTCGGTATTAAAGGGCGAGAGATATTCCATAACCGCGTGGTAATTTTCAAGGATAGTGTCCCTTGAATACCCTGAATTTGCGGGAATATCAAGCACCTCGATATCGATATAATATATGAAATTTGTCAGATGGATAACGCCCAGCCCAAGAGCAATACTCAGTACGAGCATAGCCACTGCCAAGGCTATGGCAATAAAAATTTTCTTAATCATAAATTTATTATATCACATATTGCAGAATAATGCAAATATTGTTTATTCCAAACTAAAATTTAACGACAATTCCCCTATCCTACCTCTGCACCAACAAGAGATTGTGGGGTAAAACCACAATCTGGTATAGACGAATATAGTGGTAAACTACCACTATATTGTTTAACTAAAAAAACAGCCCGAAGGCTGTTTTTATATCGGTAAAAATATTAATGCTATATTGAAGTACAGAAGTACCGCGCAGGCGTCAACGATAGTTGTAATAAGAGGTGAAGCCATAATCGCGGGGTCAAGCTTCAGCACCTTTGCAAGCATGGGAAGAACTGCGCCCAGGATCTTCGCAAGAACTACGACACCGATAATGGTAAGTCCGACCACGAGGGATACCATCCATATATTATAGTCGGCGTATGCAGGATCGTTCTTATACATAAGCTCGTACATTATCCATGTGCGAAGTGCGTTTACCACGGCAAGAGCCGTACCTACGAGGATACCGATAAGAAGTTCCTTCAAAAAGACTCTGAAGAAATCCTTTAGTTTAATCTCATCGGTGGCAAGTCCGCGTACTATCATAGCCGAGGACTGGGAGCCGGAGTTACCGCCGGTACCCATTATCATAGGAATAAAGGATACTAAGAGGGCGTTCATCAGGTTCTCGTAGTTGGTGATTATCATACCCGTAAAGGTAGATGAAAGAAGCAGGATAACAAGCCAGAGGATACGGTTCTTTGAGTGTCCCCAAACAGAGGTCTTAAAATAATCCTCGTCGCTGGGAGTAACCGCAGCCATGATGGCGATGTCCTCTTCCATCTCCTCGGTGAGGACGTCGATCGCGTCGTCGATGGTGACGATACCCACAAGTCGGTCCTCGTTGTCAACAACGGGGATAGCAAGGAAGTCGTACTTGTCAATGGTCTTAGCCACGTCCTCCTTATCGTCGTGGGTATGAACGTAGATGACGTCGGGGTCCATTATCTCCCCGATGGTGGTCTCGTACTTATTGAGAAGAAGATCCTTTACCGATACGATACCGATAATGCGTCTTCTTGAGTCTGTTACATAGCAGGTGTATACCGTCTCCTTGTCGGGCGCTGTCTTTCTCAAATGAGAAAACGCCTGCTTTACCGTCATATCCTGCTTCAGGTCAACAAACTCCACCGTCATAATGCTTCCCGCAGAGTCCTCAGGATAGCTGAGAAGATCGTTGATCTGTCTGCGCTTCTCGGGGGTTGCCACGCGCAGAATCCTCTTTACCAGCGTTGCGGGCATCTCCTCGATCATATCGACGGTATCGTCAAGGAACATATCCTCCAATACCTCTCCAAGCTCGCTGTCGCTGAATACCTTGATAAGAAGCTCCTGCATATCCGGATCCATCTCGGCAAAGACGTCGGTTGCAAGCTCCTTAGGTAATATTCTGTAGATGCGGGGTACCACATCCATATCAGCCTCCTCCAAGAGGAGAGCTATATCCTGAGCCTCCATGGTTGCCAGCAGCTCACGGAGCTGAGGGTACTTCTTCTCACGAAGAAGCTGTAATGCCTTTTCGTACATCTCTAATTCCTCCTTTTGTTTTGGTTATAGGAGGTGAATGTCAGATGAGGTGATCAAAATGAACACCGACATATACTGACACTCGCCCGCCGTCTTTACTTCGGCTACTGCCCGTGTCCACTTTTTTCACTCCTTTAAATGTAATTTTTAATATAAATTGAAATTTATTCGATAACTATAGATTCCCAAGGCTTCATTTCAAGAATATCTTTAAGCTCTGCTCTGTTATGGCTTGAAATAAGTACCTTACCGTCCTTTACGGGGTTGGTGATGCTGATAGCGTTATCAGAGTAGTTAAGTACAACGTATACGTCCTTTTCGCCCTCAAGGAATCTTCTGTATACAACCGCACCGCCCTCGTTTGTAAGAAGCTCAAAGTCGCCTCTCATAAGGGTCTTGTTAGCTGCACGCATCTTGAAGAGACGGCTAAAATAACCGTATACACCGTCCTCAGCCTCAAGCTCGTTCTTGGCATTGACTTCCTTATAGAAGTCGTTGAGCTTGATCCAGGGCTTACCCGTGGTAAAGCCGCCGTTCTCAGAGTCATCCCAAGCCATAGGCACTCTTCCGCAGTCACGGCTGTCAAGAGAGAATCTCTTAAGTGTCTCCTCAACACCGAACTTCTTTATAAGTATCTCCTGGTTGTTCTGAGATTCTATATCTATACTCTCTTCAAGGGTATGGAATACGGGGTTAACATTACCAAGCTCCTGACCCTC
>JAZRQH010000206.1:0-3995 GCA_045649645.1 Eubacteriales bacterium | reverse complement strand
GAGTGGCATCTTACCCAGTATACAGATCTGCGCTTTGCTTTAGTACAGGGCGGGTATGATTATATAATTATGCAGCAGGCGGCTCACGAGCCCTGTCCTTCAAAGGAGGAGACTATCCGTGATGCGGGTAAGATAATCGAGATGGCAAGAGCGCAGGGTATCAAGATCATTCAGACCCTTCCCTGGGCAAGGATCGATATTCCCGAGGAATTTGAAAAGATGAAGGATATCTACTATACCCTCTGCGACAAATACGGGGTTACTCTCAATCCTGTTGGTCTTGTGTTTGAGGATATAGTTAAAAATCATCCCGATATACGCCTTCATTGGTTTGACGGCGCTCACGCAGGACCCTACGGCAGCTACGCAAACGCTCTTTGCACCTATAAAACCATATTTGGCGACAGTATAGAAAACGCAAGTGACGAAAGCTATGATATGTATCCCGTTGACGGTGATACCGCCCTGTGCGACAGAGATAAGTTACTTGTTAAACTTGACCGTGAGAAGGCAATGACTATCAGAAGGACAGTGGAGAATTTATAATGAAAAAAGTAGCTTTATGGGGTGTATGGCACGTACACGCAGGACATTTTGTTGATATGGCAACCCGCTACGGCGAGGTTGTCGGTGTTTGGGAGGACAACCGCGAATGGCAGGATGAGTTCTGCCGTAAGCATAATTTATATGCATATTCGTCCCTTGAAGAAATGCTTGGGTCGGATGTAGAAGGTGTTATCGTCTGCACCGAGACCTCAAGACACAAGGAGGTTATACTCAAGCTCATCGAAGCGGGCAAGCATATCTTCACCGAAAAGGTACTTGCCATAACCGACGGGGATGCTCTGGAGATCGCAGAGGCGGTAAAGAAAAGCGGACTTCTCTTTGCCATATGCTTCCCCAACATTGCCTACGGCTTTACACAGACCATCAAGTCTGAGATACTTGATAAAGGCAAGCTCGGCAAGGTGAACTCTGTACGATTCCGTTATTCCCATACTGCGGCAAGCGAAGACGAACTGCCCCCGCACTTCTACGATAGAGAAACTGCCGGCGGCGGCTCGGTCATAGACCACGGTGTGCATGGGCTATCGGTTATATATCATCTCTTTGGTCTGCCCACAAGATACAAGGCAATGCTTTCTGTTTGTACAACAAACAAGGGCTCTCTTGAAAAGAACAAGGATATGGTGGAGGACAACTCGATTGCTGTCATGGCATACGACGACGGACTGATAGCGGTAAACGAATGTTCATCTGTAACCTCGGGACCGCTGACCATCGAGATATGCGGTGAATTAGGTCGCTGTCTCTTTACCTGCGATAAGCTGACCATGAAGCTTGAAGGTCAGGACGAGGTGGTAGTGGAAGAAACGGTTCGTATGTTCCATCCCTTGAAGCAGTTTATGCTTGAAGATATAGACACCGCCTTCTCTGTTGATACAGGCGTTGCAGTCACACATATGGTAAACAGATTATACGAAAATCAGTGAGTTATACTCACTGATTTTTTATTACCCCTTTATTTTTTATCTATACTGTGGTATAATAATATGATAGAAAATTATTTCACGAGGAAAGATATGCAGGATAAAAAGTTTAAGTTAGTTTCTCCATATTCTCCAACGGGCGACCAGCCCCAGGCAATAGACAAGCTCTCGGCAGGTGTTGAGGCAGGTCTTGACAAGCAGGTGCTTCTTGGTGTTACAGGCTCAGGTAAGACCTTTACTATGGCTAATATCATAGCAAACGTCAACAAGCCTACCCTTGTTTTGGCTCATAACAAGACTCTTGCGGCTCAGCTCTGTGCCGAGTTCAAGGAGTTCTTTCCCGAGAATGCAGTTGAATATTTTGTTTCCTATTACGATTACTATCAGCCCGAGGCTTATATCCCCGGCAAGGATACCTATATAGAAAAGGATTCCTCGGTCAACGACGAGATAGATAAATTAAGACATTCTGCTACCTCGGCTCTGTTTGAGCGCCGTGACGTTATCGTTGTTTCCTCTGTATCCTGTATATATACTCTCGGTGACCCGAACGAATACAACAACCTCCTTATAGGCATCCGTGTAGGCGGAATAATGGACCGTGACGAGTTTATCCGCCGCCTTATTGCCATAAAGTATGACCGAAACGATATCAACTTTACCCGTAACAAGTTCAGAGTCAGAGGCGACGTGGTGGAGGTGTTCCCTGCCTCGTCCGATAACGTGGGGGTGAGAGTTGAATTCTTTGACGATGAGATAACAAGGATAAGTGAATTCAATATCGTAACCGGCAAGGTTATTCAGGACGTAAGCTATACCGCCATCTTCCCCGCTACCCATTATGCGGTGTCCGACGAGCGCCGTGAAAAGGCTCTTGAGGAGATCGAGGCGGAAATGGAGGAGCGTGTAGAATACTTTAAGGCTAACAACAAGCTTATCGAGGCTCAGCGTATAGAGGAAAGAACCCTCTACGACCTTGAAATGATGCGTGAGATAGGCTACTGCTCGGGAATTGAAAACTATTCGAGAGTTCTCTCGGGCAGAGAGCCCGGCTCTGTGCCTTATACTCTGCTTGATTATTTCCCAAAAGACTTTCTGCTCTTCGTGGATGAGAGCCACGTTACCCTGCCTCAGGTAAGAGGTATGAGTGGAGGAGACCACGCAAGAAAGAAGAATCTTGTGGATTTCGGCTTCAGGTTACCTTCTGCGTATGACAACAGACCCCTTGTATTTGAGGAGTTTGAGGACAAGCTGAACCAGACTATATACGTCAGTGCTACCCCCGGTCCCTATGAAAAGGAAAACACCAAGCAAACGGTGGAGCAGATAATCCGACCCACGGGACTTCTTGACCCCGAGGTAGAGGTACGAGGTGTCGAGGGGCAGATAGACGATCTTATCGGTGAGATAAGAGAGCGTACCGAAAAGGGTGAACGCGTGCTTGTAACCACTCTTACAAAGAAGATGGCGGAGGATCTCACCGAGTTCCTTGAGCTTAATCTCATTAAGGTAAAATACATCCACCACAATGTTGAGACCATGGAGCGAACCGAGATAATCAGAGATCTCAGACTCGGTGTATTTGACGTGCTTGTGGGTATCAACCTCTTAAGAGAGGGTCTTGACATTCCCGAGGTGTCCCTTGTGGCAATTCTTGATGCGGATAAGGAAGGACTTTTGCGAAGCGAGACCGCCCTTATACAGACCATAGGCCGTGCCGCACGAAACGTCAACGGCAAGGTTATCATGTATGCGGAAAAGATAACCAAGGCGATGCAGACCGCAATCGATGAGACCAACCGCCGACGCTCCATACAGGAGGCATACAACCGTGAAAACGGCATCGAGCCCAAGAGCGTACAGAAGACGGTACGTGATCTGATACAGATCGGCGTTAAGGATAAGGGTAAACGTAAGGAAAGCAACCGCAAGCTCTCTCCCAAGCAGAAGGCGGCTCTTATCGAGCAGCTTAATACAGAAATGCGTGAAGCGGCTGCCGCCCTTGACTTTGAGCAGGCTGCCATCATCCGCGACCGCATAAACGCCTTGAAAGAGGAAGATAATTGATTTATAGACTATTCACTATTCTCTATTCATTATTCACTATTCACTAAACAGAAAGGATGTATAATGAAAAACATTAAACTGATTTCGATTTTAGTATGTACTGTAGTTATACTCTCAGCTCTCGCTATAACAACGAGCGCAAAGTGGTGGGACTCTAATCCCTTCACCGACGTAAAGTCTACCCATTGGTACTATGATGCGGTTCGTATCTGTAACGAAAACGATATCTTTTCGGGTACTGCGGCAGATAAGTATTCTCCTTCGGTCAAGATGACAAGAGCCATGCTTGTAAAAGCGCTTGCTAACCTTGACGGCTATAACGAAGCATTTAAGGGCACCGTTCCCTTTGCCGACGTTAAATCAAATCATTGGTTCGCTTCTGCCGTAGAGTGGGCATATACCAACGGCATTACCTCGGGTAAGACCGAAACAACCTTT
>JAZRQH010000205.1:0-15986 GCA_045649645.1 Eubacteriales bacterium | reverse complement strand
TCCCAGAAGTACCACTCGCCTATAACGTACGCAAGCGGCTCTCCCGACTCTACACGCGCTATCGCTCTATCAAGCTCCTCGCCGTCAAAATGCTCCTTTAAGAAGGAAAGCTCGCGGTCAGTCATTGTTTTCTTCGGTTTTCTCAGCCTTAGCCGCTTCCTCAGCCGCCTTCTTTAAATTCTCCTCGGTAGGAGGAACGAAATCAGGAAAATCCTCGGGAAGTGCCGTCTTTAATGCTATAATAGCAACCTCGATCTGCTTTTCATCAGGCTCACGGGTGGTGATGCGCTGCATGAAGAGACCGGGAGCGGAAAGCGCACGGATAAACCAGTTATCATGCTTGCCCGCAAACATAATGAACTCAAAGCCCAGACCAACTACTAAGGGTAACAGAGGCAGCTTGATAAGCAGTCTCAGCCATATGTTGTCCCAGGGTACAAAGGGCAATGAGAAAATAAGCACGCTTATAATAAGTATCACAAACATAAAGCTTGTTCCGCAACGGGGATGGAAGCGGCTATGCTTCTTTACGTTCTCGGGGGTAAGCTCCTCTCCTGTCTCGTAGCAGAAGATCGACTTGTGCTCCGCGCCGTGATATTCAAAGGTACGGCGTATATCCTTCATCAGTGATACAAGAGAGAGATATGCAATAAAGATACCTATCTTGAGTACACCCTCGATAAGGTTCTTCCATACGCCGAGATCGGTTGCAACAAGCTTTTCTATACCCTTGGTAATAAGACTGGGAAGGAACATAAAGAGTCCCAGTGCCAGAGCTACACCGAGAACGGAGGCTATGACCATAACGAAGTCCATAAGAGACTTTCCGAATTTCTTTTCAAGCCACTTTTCGAACTTGGAAGGCTCCTCGTCTATTGCCTCGCCGTATACCTCGGCGGATATATTCAGTACCTTGAAGCTGAGAAGGAAGGATTCTACCATTCCCACAACGCCTCGGATTATAGGTAAATTAAGTATCTTATGCTTTTTGCGGATAGACGTATGCTTTTCCTTGGTGACTACAACGCTGCCGTCCTCTTTTCGGACAGCCACGCCCATGGTTCCGTCCTTACCCTTCATCATAACGCCCTCGAGAACGGCTTCGCCGCCTACTGTTCCCAAACGGCAGTTTAATTCTTTGTTTTCTTTTTTAGACATTTATTTCTCCTTTGAGGTTATCTTTCATATATTATATAATTATATCACAACTTTTTATAAATGTATATATATTTTGAAAATAAATATAAATTTATTGATATTACTTGATTTTTGCCAAATAATATATTATCATAGTAATGTTAAACAATTTGATATATGATCTCAGGAGGATATATTTATGGCAACAATTAAGAAGATTGGTGTTCTTACTTCCGGCGGCGACGCTCCCGGCATGAGCACCGCAGTAAGAGCCGTTGCACTGGCTGCTCTCAAGCAGGGCATCGAGGTAGTAGCTATCTACGAGGGTTATAAGGGTCTTATCTACAACAACATTCAGACTCTCAAGAACACTGACGTTCTTAACTTCATCAACGTAGGCGGTACAGCTCTCCTGTCCGACCGTTGCGATGAGTTCAAGACCGAGGCGGGCATGGCAAAGGCTATCGCTACCTGTAAGGAAGAGAACATCGACGCTATCATCGCTATCGGCGGCGACGGTACCTTCAGAGGCGCTACAGACCTCAGCCACAGAGGCATCCCCACTATCGGCATCCCCGCAACTATCGACAACGACATCACATCCACCGACTATGCGCTCGGCTTCGATACCGCTATGAACACTAACCTTATGCTTGGTGACAGACTCCGTGACACCTGCTGGTCTCACGCAAGATGTAACGTTATCGAGATCATGGGCAGAGGCGCAGGCTACCTTGCACTCCAGTCCGGTATAGCTCTCGGTGCTACCATCGTTGCTATCCCCGAGTGTGACTTTGACGAAGAGGCAGCTATCGCTAAGCTCAAGGCTGCAAGAGCTAACGGTCAGCGCAGCTTTATCATCGCAGTTGCAGAGGGCTTCCCCGAAAAGGACGGCGTTCCCTACGGCGAATACCTCACCAAGAGAATCAACACCGAGACCAAGGCAGAGGGCGCTTGGATCGACACCAAGTTCTGCCGTCCCGCGCACATGGTACGCGGTGGCGCTCCCACACTTCGCGACAGACTTATGGCAGCTCAGTTCGCAGAAAAGGCTGTTGAGCTTATCCTCGCAGGCAAGAGCGACGTTGTTGTATGTGCGAGAAACGGTGAGATCGTTGAGACCGACATCTCCTACGCTCTTATCCTTGACAGAATGAACAAGGGCAAGCTTAAGGACGGCGACCTTGACAAGTTTACAGCTGAGCAGGTTGAGGCTATGAAGGCATTCTGCGCTATGCGTAAGGATGAACTCAATAAGATGTACGCTCTTGCTGAGCTCATTTCCTGCTAATCAGACAAGGTCTATGGCTAATATCGAGCATTTTACTCAGTTTGATTCTTTTGTTTAATGCCCGATTTTGAGTTATTTCTATACAATACCAAAAAGGATTTTTGTCTCGGCAAAGATCCTTTTTTATCAAAAGATACTATGAAAATATACGACATTTCTCAAGAATTATTCTCCTGTGAGGTCTATCCGGGAGATCCCGCACCAAAAAAGGATACTCTTTGCTCCACAGACAAGGGTGACGTATGCAATCTGACCGCCTTCTCTATGTGTGCCCATAACGGCACGCACATAGACGCTCCCTTCCATTTCTTCGGCGAGGGCAAGACTGTGGATATGATGCCGCTGTCAAAAACGGTAGGTGATGCCTACGTTGCCGAGCACAAGGGAGACGTAACCGAAGAAAAAGCAAAAGATATACTGAAAAAGGCTGACGGCATTACCCGTATACTCATAAAGGGAGAAATAACCGTAACAGCCGAGGCGGCAAGGTTTTTTGCCGAGGCGGGTATAGACCTTATCGGTAACGAAAGCCAGACGGTAGGTCCCAAGGATGCTCCTATGGAGGTGCATAAGATACTTCTGTCAAGGGATATAGTTCTCCTTGAGGGAATACGGCTTGCAGAGGTTCCCGAGGGAAGATATCTCCTCTGCGCTCAGCCCATAAATCTGGGAGGCTGTGACGGTGCACCTGTAAGGGCAATATTAATTAAGAATTAGAAATTACAGATAAAACTGTTGCTTTTGGCAACAGTTTTTCTGTTATCTAATTATTTATCCGCAAAACTATTGTATTATTTTTGATTTTATGGTATCATATAATAGATTATAATTTCATTAAGGTAGGTAGATATAATATGTCAAAGTGGTTATTTGCTGTAATCAGCGGTATAATTCAGGGTCTTGCTGAGTTTCTTCCCATCTCAAGCTCGGGTCATCTTTCTCTCTTCCAGAACTTCTTTGGTATGGATGAGATCCCCATGACATTCGATATAATGCTTCATCTCGGAACCCTTGCTGCCGTATTTATAGTATACCACAAGGATATATTCCCTCTTGTTCCCGCATTCTTCACAATGCTGGGTAAGGTGTTCAAGGGCAAGTTCAAGTTAAGCGAGGCAACTATACACGAGCGCTTTGTTCTTATGGTGCTTGTGGCTACCGTTCCCCTGGTGCTTGTAGTTCCCTTCACCGATTATATAGATATGGTAGGTCAGACCAGCTGGGCTATCGGCTGTATACTCATCTTCAACGGAATCATGCTCTTTGTTTCGGATAAGCTTGCCAGCGGCAAGGTGAATGCCGAAAACGTAAAGCCCCGTAATGCTCTTATCACAGGTCTCTTCCAGATGTGTGCGACCCTGCCCGGTCTTTCCCGCTCAGGCTCCACCATCACAGGCGGTCTGACACAGGGCTTTAACCGCGAGTATGCTGTTAAATTCTCATTTATTATGAGTATCCCCGCCATCCTCGGTGCGGCTATCACCGATATTCCCGACGTTATGGAGGGTGCTATAGCTAAGGCTGATATCCTCCCCTTTATCGTAGGTACGTTAGTCGCTTTTGCAAGCGGTATAGCTGCAATGAAGCTGCTTATCTACATATCCAAGAAATCCAATTTCAGGATATTCTCCATCTACTGTCTCATCGTAGGTGCACTTATAATAGTGCTTGACCTCTGTAACGTAACATTTGCCTAAAAGGATGTAAAAATGCCGACAAAAAAGAAAACCTCAACAAAAAAAGTATATAAAAAATCAAGCTCCAAGACCGCAGCAAAGAAGCCTGCGACAAAGAAGACCGAGCTTTCATCCATGCATTATATAATGCCCTGGGTCCTTGGACTTCTTGCGGTATTCACCGCTATCTGCCTTTACTTCACCGAGTATTCGGGCTTTGTGGGCAAGTGGCTCCATGACCTTTTCCTCGGTCTCTTCGGCGGTGCGGGATATATCACTCCCTTTGTTATTGGAGTTATGGCCTTCTTCTGGAAGACCGATGCCAAGAACTTCTATTTAGGTAAGCGTATTGCGTTTGCCTCCACCGTTATGATATCGGTAGCGGCGTTTATCCATTCCTTCGGCGAGCTGACCTCCGTGTTCAATATGGTCGAGCTGTGGAAGGCGGGCGTTAAGCTTGACGGCGGCGGCGCCATCGGCGGCTTTGTGGGCAGTGCTCTCAAGGCGGCTATCGGCAGACCCGGTCTTATCATAGTTTCCGTGCTTCTAACGGTGGTGTTCGCTATATTCTTCGTAGGCTGCACCCCTGCTATGATCGCATCCTATCTCTCCAACTACTTCACCGTAAGAAAGAAGGAGAAGGAGGAATACAGGAAAGCGAGAGAAAAAGAGATACACACTCACAAGCCCGAGGCTTATCTGCCCGATGAGGACGATTTCGCAGAGCCTGTAAACGTTATCGATATGGACGAGCCTATAGACGACACGCCCAAGGTAGATCCCGAGATCTTTGAACGCATCAAGAGTGAGATAAACCAGGCAAACGAGCCCTCCGAGCCTAAGTTCAAGAAGGACGAAAAGCCCTACGTGGGCGAGCAGGTAAACCTTGAGGAGGTATATCTCGACGAGGACGAGCAGGAGCTTATTAAAAAGGCCGCTCAGTCTGCCGAGCTCGAGGTAGAACGAGTGCCCGTCGAAGAGCCTAAGGAGGAACCCGTCAAGAAGGAAAAGCCCAAGTATATCTTCCCTCCCATTTCTCTGCTCTCTCAGGCAAAGAAGCCTGAAAACGAGGATATAACAGAGGAATTACGCACCAATGCAAACAAGCTGGTCGAGACCCTTGCCAGCTTCAAGGTCCGTACCAAGATCATAGACATATCCAGAGGTCCCGCTATCACCCGCTACGAGCTTCAGCCCGAGGAGGGTGTAAGAGTACGTCAGATAGCCAATCTGGTAGACGATATCGCCCTCAACCTTGCATCCAGCGGCATCCGTATCGAGGCTCCTATCCCCGGTAAGGCTGCGGTAGGTATCGAGGTCCCCAACAAAACAAGAACCGTGGTAGGTCTCCGCGAGCAGCTGGAGTCTCCCACCTTTAAGGAAGCAAAGAGCCGTCTCACCGCATCCCTCGGCGTTGACGTTGCAGGCGAGCCCATATATATGGACATTGCCAAGATGCCCCATCTCCTTGTAGCAGGTGCTACAGGTCAGGGTAAATCCGTATGTATCAACTCTATCATCGTGAGTATGCTCTACAAGGCTACTCCCGAGGAGGTAAAGCTTATCCTCATCGACCCAAAAAAGGTTGAGTTTGTTCCCTATAACGGACTTCCCCATCTTCTTGTTCCTGTGGTCACCGACCCCAAGAAGGCGGCAGGCTCACTGCAGTGGGCTGTAGGCGAGATGGAAAGACGTTATCAGCTTATGGAGTCCCTTGGCGTACGTGATATCTACAACTTCAATATGAAGACCAAGGACGACCCCACTTACGAATATATCCCTCAGGTAGTTATTATCATCGACGAGCTGGCTGACCTTATGATGACAGCTCCCGATCAGGTGGAGGACTCTATCTGCCGTCTTGCACAGAAGGCAAGAGCTGCGGGTATGCACCTTATCCTGGGTACTCAGCGTCCCTCCGTTGACGTTGTTACCGGTCTTATCAAGGCTAACATCCCCTCCCGAATCTCCTGCAAGACCACAAGCCAGGTGGACAGTAGAACCATCCTTGATATGGCAGGTGCCGAGAAGCTTATCGGACGCGGTGATATGCTCTACGCTCCCGTAGGCGCACCCAAGCCTATGCGTGTACAGGGCTCCTTTGTTCACGAGGACGACGTTGCCAAGGTAACTGACTTTATACGCTCTAAGGTTGGCGAAAGCGAATACGACGAGTCTGTAATCGAAAAGATCGAGCAGGAGGCTGCCAAGTGCGGCGTCAAGAAGGGCTCCGGAATGCCCGCAGGTGAACTGGATGACGACGAGGACGGCGATCCTATGCTGGGTCAGGCTATAGAGCTTGCCGTAGAATCGGGCAAGATATCCACCTCTCTTATACAGCGCAAGCTCTCTCTCGGCTACGGCCGTGCTGCCAAGCTCATCGACACCATGGAAAAGATGGGCATCGTAGGCGCTCCCGAGGGAAATAAGCCCAGACAGGTGCTTATGAGCCAGGCGGAGTATCAGGAAATGGTAATGAGAACGGAATAAAGCCAAAAAGGAGAAAACCACTATGTTTTACATTTTTCTTGCCGACGGTTTCGAAGAAATAGAGGCTCTTTGTCCCTATGATCTTCTGCTCCGTGCAGGTATACCTACAAAGACTGTATCTATAAACGAGACTACACTTGTAACAGGAACTCACGGTATCAAGGTACATGCCGATATTACTCTTTCCGAAATGGAAGGGGAATTTGAGGGTATTATGCTGCCCGGCGGTCTGCCCGGTGCGGATAATCTTAACAACTGCGGCAAGGTGCAGGAGTATCTTGCAAAGGCAGACAAGGAAGGTAAGCTTATTACCGCTATATGTGCTGCTCCTTACGTCCTCGGACAGGCAGGACTCCTTCACGGCAAGCATGCCACCTGCTTCCCCGGATTTGAAGATAAGCTGACAGGTGCCGTATGCTGCAGTGACAAGGTAGTGACCGACGGCAACGTCATAACCGCAAAGGGTATGGGCGCCGCATTTGAATTCGGTATCGAGATCATCAAATACTATAAGGGCGAAGAGTTCGCCAACGGAATTGCGGCAAAGACCCAGCATTAAGAATGCGTAATTCGTAATGCGTAATTCGTAATTAAAGGAAGAAAACCGCCAAGGCGTTTTTCAACCACCATTTTACAACTGCACATACATCTATGAGGAAACCAACCATGAACGAACTGCGCGAGCGTAAAAACAGAATAAGAGAAAAATTCAAGGCTTTGCGCAGAGATATGGCGCCGGAGCTCAAGGAGTCCTATGACCGCAAAATATGTCAGCGGTTCATGTCCCTTGCATCCTACCGCTTTGCGGATGCTCTGCTGCTCTATGCTCCTCTTAAGTACGAGATAGATATTATGCCCATAGCCGAGGATGCGCTGAAAAGAGGCAAGACCGTTGCCTTTCCCCTCTGCGATCCCGAAAAACACACTATGGTATACCATATAGTAACAGACCTTGATCAGCTGAAGATCGGAAGCTACGGTATACGCGAGCCCGATCCTTCTCTTCCCGTATACGATCCCACAGAGCGTCGGGGAGAGAACGCCGTATGCTTTATACCCGCCCTTGCATTTGACCGTAAGGGATACCGTGTAGGCTACGGCAAAGGCTTTTACGACAGGTATCTCTGTTCCTTTGGCGGTGCAAAGATGGGCGTTGAATACAGCGCCTGTGTCGTAGACACCCTGCCCAGAGGCAGATTTGATGCCGCCGTTGATTTTTTGGTTACCGAAAAAGGAGTTGTCACCATCAATGCGACTTAAACTTAAACCCACAGTTACCGCTCCTCTGCTTGCCCTTGCGATGTATCTGCTTATGGCTGCCTCAAGCCTTGCGGATATAGAAAAGCTGGGACAGAGAGACAACGTTTTTCTGGCGGTAATTATATTACAGATAGTCATATTTATCATACCCGGTATCCTCTATTGCAAATTCAGAGGAAACGACTTCACCTCAAAGCTCCGCTTCACTGGTTTTGGACCGAACAAGCTGTGGCTGTCGGTATGCGGCTTCTTTGTGCTGGCATTCGGCTCCGCTCTCGTAAAACTGGGACTGTATGCCGTAGGTTATTACAGTCAGCAGTATACCCTCTACGAAAGCTATCTGCCAAACGACGCCTCATCGATAGCTAACCTGCTGTATATACTTATAGCAATAGCGATCATCCCCGCAATAACCGAGGAATTCATCTTCAGAGGCATTATATTGGGCGAGTATTCTGCAATACGGACAAGACCGGTTACCGCAGTAATGCTGTCTGCCGCCATGTTTGCAATGCTCCACTTTAACCTGTATCAGTTCCCCGTATATTTCTTCGGCGGAATAGTTCTCGGTTACGTTGCGGTAATATCAAACTCGGTGCTCTGTGCTATGATAGTGCATCTTCTCAACAACGTATTCAGTCTGCTCTTTGAGCCTCAGCTCCTGAGACTTATATCCCAGACAGACAGCCTTGTATTTGTACTCTTCGTATTGACAATAATATTCTTTGTCTTCCTTATACTTTTCCTCGGATGTGCAGAGAAGATCTATTATATAAAAGGAATTAACGGCGAGGATTCTCCTCCCCGAAGAAGAAAAAAGCGCAAGGACAACACCCTTACCGTCGACAAGGAAGCGGCGCTGTCCCCTGTGTTCATACTGTGTATCATCACCTACATAGTAATCACCCTAACCCTTAAGTAAGGAGAGAGATATGGATAACAACAATAACAACAAGCGTTCTCCTCTTGACGAGATCAAGCGCGTTACAAGAGAGGCAACAGGCGGCAGACCTCAGCAGGCACCCAGACCCCAGGCTCAGCCTCAGAGACCTGCGCAGACTCCCGCCCCTGTAAGACCTGTACAGAGACCCGTTCAACCCCAGAAACCCGTTCAACCCCAGAGACCCGTACAGAACAACGATTTTGACATCGACGTGCCCAACTTCCACCGCAGCACTCCTGCTGACAGTATGTCCCGTGCAGACAAGGTGCGTATCGCAAGAGAAAGCGCCGCAAGAGCAAGAGAGGACGCTCAAAAGACAAGAGTCTTGAATATAACCGAAATGACTCCCGACAAGGAGCTGGAGCTTGAAAAGCAGCGTGAGGAGGCTCGCCGTCTGGTACAGCAGAATCAGAGCTCCAAGAACCGCTATGCTACAAGACCTACGCCCAAGGTAAAGCCCGCTCCCCAGCCTAAAAAGAAAAAGGAACAGCCCCGCTCCGCTATGTCTGAGGAGTTTGAGGAGACCGTAGGCAGAGGCGTTATCTCAAACACGGTCAAGGCTGTTATATATATCGTATCCGTGCTTGTAATATCCGGCTGTCTTGCCCTCTTTGCGATATTCGTAGGTAACGACTGCTTCGCCTTTGTCAAGAGCGACGCAGAGGTCACCGTGACCATTCCCGAGGATGCGGATCTGGGTGATATTGCAAAGGAGCTTAAACGTAACGATGTGATCAAGTATCCCTCTATGTTCAAGCTCTACGTTATGATACGAAACAAGGACACCGACAATTACGTAGCAGGAGATCATACCGTCAACGGTATGATGGGCTACGATGCTCTTATCGCTAAATTCAAGCCGTCCGTAGGCCGCGAGGAGATCACCCTTACCATCGTTGAGGGCTCCACAACCCAGGAGATCATAGACCTGTTCGTTGCAAACGGCATAGGTACACAGGAGGGCTTCAAGGATACTATTGAGAACTATGAGTTCGACTTCTGGTTCCTTGAGGAGCTTGACAAGATAGATACCTCTGAGCGTATCTACCGTCTGGACGGTTACCTCTTCCCCGACACATACAACTTCTTCACCAACTCAAGCGAGGCAGACGCTCTCTACAAGCTGCTCTCCAACTTTGAGGCTAAGTTCAACATTGATAACAAGGCAAGATGCGAAGAGCTGGGTATGAGCGTTGACGATATCGTTATCCTGGCATCCATCATTCAGAAGGAGGCTATGCATATAACCGACTATCCTCTTGTTTCCTCAGTATTCCATAACCGTCTCAAGGACGGCATGAAGCTGGAAAGTAACGCTACGGTACAGTACACCATGCCCAAGGAGGAGGTTGAGCTTGAGCTGACCTACGATCAGATCACCACCTATGACAACGGCTATAACTCCTACCTCTATGCGGGTCTGCCCGAGGGTCCTATCTGTAACTCATCCCTTAACGCTCTTAACTGGGCTATGTACCCCACCGATACCGACTATCTGTACTTCGTATCCGACGCTGAGGGCTTCAACCATTATGCGGTAACCTACAACGAGCACCTTAAGAACGTTGCAGAATATCAGGGAGACTAATATAAAAAAGCACTCGTAAGAGTGCTTTTTCATTTTCTGTATTCGCTCTTGACCTCTTCTATCCAAGCTTCATCCTCGGTATAATAAAGAGTAATATACTGTGTTCTCGACATATCCGAGCCGATATCCCGACGGAAGCTGCCGTCGTTTTTCATAATATTATAGTCAAGAGAATATGTAATATAAAAGGTATCGTCGTCTATCTTTCCGTCGCTCAGATACACAAGCTCCTTTGCGTATACGCGCTGAGGAGTAAAGTCGCTATATTCACCCAGTCCCTTTTTGTACATCGAATTGAGGCTATCGGCATCTCCCTGCTCAAGGGCAAGAAAATAAAGACGGAAGAACACCGCTCCTATATCGGTACAGCTTGATTTTTCATCCACAAACCAGCGCTGACCCATAGAGTCGGTATAATGAAGGGTTCTGTCCTTATTCAGATAGTCGGGATCCTCAAAATAGTTTTCCTCCTCTACGGGAGTATAGAACTTATAGTCAAGCTCGCTTTGGGAATTTTTCTTCACTATTCCCTCAAGAACAAGCGAAAGCACAAAAAGCAGAGCCAGTAACAGAGCTATAATTACGAATACCTTTACGATCTTTCTTTTTTTGGCAGACATTACAAATAATCCTTTCAGCTATTTTGGATATTATATCATAAAAACAGTATTTTGTAAACTCAACTTTTTCTATTGACAAGAGAGGGATATTTAATTATAATTATTTTGTAGATATTTACATTCAAGGAGACAATTTATGCCTAAAAAGATCAAGCGTATTGTTGACCCCAAGATCATTAAGGACCTGAGAGATCTGGTTATCACAAACGCCGAAAAGTTCGGCGATCAGCCTCTTTATCATTACAAAGAAAATAAGGAAGTAGTTACTTTCTCACATAATCAGCAGTTGGAGCAGATGAACGCTCTGGGTACTGCTTTCCACAAGCTGGGCCTTATGGGCAAGCATATCGCCGTTATCGGTGAGACCCATCCCAACTATATGACCACATACTTTGCAACGGTCAACGGTGGCGGTGTTATCGTTCCCCTCGACCGCGAGCTTGAGCTCGAGCAGGTTGCAAACTTCTGTAACGTTGCCGAGGTCGAGGCTATCGTTTATACCAAGGGTATGAACGGCAAGCTTCCTCCCCTTGCAGACAAGATGCCCGGTGTAAGATACTTTATCCCCATCCACGGCGATCTTGAGACCTGCGAGAGCGATAAGATACTCAAGTTCAGCGATGCTCTTGAGATCGGTCGCGAAGAGTTAAAGGCGGGCAACCGCGCATTCCTTGACCATGAGATAGACATGGAAAAGATGTGTGCTATCCTCTTTACCTCGGGCACCACGGGCACCAGTAAGGGTGTTATGCTGTCCCAGAAGAATCTTACCACAGCTACCAACTCTGCGTGTCAGACCATGCAGGTTGACCACCGTAACACCATGGTTACCGTGCTCCCCATCCACCACACCTACGAGTGCACCTGCGAGCAGCTGGCTCTGCCTAACTGCGGCTCTCAGGTATATATAAACGAGGGCCTTAAGAATACCATGAAGTCTATTTCTTACTTCAAGCCCAACACCCTGGTGCTTGTTCCCCTGTACGTTGAAACGATGTACAAGAGACTGTGGGCTGAGATAGACAAGAAGGGTATGACAAAAAAGGTCAAGTTTGCTATGAAGCTCTCCGATGCCCTTCTCAAGGTAGGCATTGACCTCCGTGATAAGCTCTTTGCACAGGTCAAGGCCGGCTTTGGCGGAAACCTGCGCTCCATCATCTGCGGCGGCGCTCCCCTTGCTCCCAAGCTTGTAAAGGACTTTGAGACCTTCGGTATTACTATCATCGAGGGCTACGGCATCACCGAGTGCTCTCCCCTTGTTGCGGTAAACGACCCCAACAACGTAGTGCTTCACTCTGTAGGCTTCCCTGTTTTCGGCTGTGAGGTAAAGATCGACAAGGCTGACCCCAATGACGAAACAGGTGAGATCCTTGCCCGCGGCGGTAACGTAATGCTGGGCTACTATAAGAATCCCGAAGCTACCGCTGAGGTATTCACCGAGGACGGCTTCTTCCGTACAGGTGATATAGGCTTTATCGACAAGAAGGGTGCTGTACACATCACCGGCAGAAAGAAGAACGTTATCATCCTCTCCAACGGTAAGAACGTCTTCCCCGAAGAGGTCGAGGAGCATATGGCTGAATGTAACACAATCTCCGAGATCGTTGTTATCGGCCGTGAAAACGCTAATAATGAGGTAGTTATCACCGCTATCGTATATCCTAACTACGACGTAGTAGGTGAGGACACCCCCGCGGATCAGGTGCTTGAGGCTGTAAAGGCTCAGATATTTGAGGTAAACCGCAAGCTCCCCTCCTTCAAGCAGGTAAGAGAGGTCGAGATCAGAACCACCGAGTTCGAGAAAAACACATCTAAAAAAATCAAGAGATTTTTAATCAAATAAGACATTTACAAAGGAGTAATTTATTATGTTTGAGAAGATCAAAGAAATACTTGTTGAAGAGATGCAGGTTGATCCTGAAAACGTTACCATGGAAGCTGAGCTTGTAAACGATCTGGGTGTTAACTCCCTTGAGCTCGCTGACCTCATTCTCCTCTGCGAAGAGAAGTTTGATATTGAGATAAATGACGAGGATATCCACAAGTTCATCACCGTTGCTGATGTTGTGGCATACCTTGATAACCTTAATAAGTAATTTATTTAAGACTTAACGGGGATGTCCTTTTGACATCCCCTGTTTTGTAATAAGGAGAAAAAATGGGACAAGCACTTGGTCTGATATTTGTTATACTGGGCATTATTGCCATGACTATGGTCATCATCTACAGCCTGATGCAGATCATGGGCAGATCCAATGCCGCAAAGATACTGCAATACGGCAGGGACAGAGAGTATTTTATATATGAAATGCTCGCAAATACCTTCAACAAGAATACCACCTTCCGCAATCTATATTTCCCCGTTGTGACAAAGGAGGGTACCTTTGACACAGAGGTGGACGTTGTATGTGTTACACGAGGCGGTATTGCGGTTATTGAGGTCAAGGGCAGTAAGGGTATTATAGACTCGCCTCCCACCGATACCTGGCGTCAGCGCTACGGTAAAAAGGTATTGCAGTTTGAAAACCCCTACAACCAGAACGAGGGACACGTCAAGGCAATACGTATTGCCCTTGCAAACAGAGGCATATCAAACGTTCCCATAAAGAACTACGTGGTGTTTACCGATATACATACTCAGTTCACCCACCGTTACCCCTGGCTGCTGCGTTCGGACAACCTGGTGGAGACCCTTGAAAGAATGGATGACAAGCTTATCCTTACCCGCCGTGACCAGCGCATTATCTCTCAGATAATGAAAAATCACAGACGCAGAAAACATATGACCTTTAAGCAGAAGAACAGGAACAGAAGGACAAGACGATGAAAGTATTATTTAAAAAGTTAACCGAAAACGCTCATACACCCACCTACGGTTCGCCCTATTCGGCAGGTGCCGATCTCTATTCGGCAGACGGGACCGTCACTATCGCTCCCGGCGAGAGCAGACTTATGCACACAGGCATTGCCGTTGAGATACCCGTGGGCTACGTAGGACTTGTATACGCAAGAAGCGGTCTTGCCGCAAAGAGAGGTCTTGCTCCCGCAAACAAGGTTGGCGTTATAGATGCCGACTACCGCGGTGAGATAATGGTATGTCTGCACAATCATTCGGATAAAGATCAGACTGTAGAAGCAGGCGAAAGAATAGCACAGATGGTTATCGCTCCCTTCCTTACCTGCGAATACGAAGAGACCGACGAGCTTTCCGAGACAGTACGTGGCGAAGGCGGGTTTGGTTCTACGGGAACAAAATAAAATGGATAAAAGATATGATCTGACCCTGGGTGACTGGGGTCCTTATAATAAGCAATATTACGGTGCCAGTAACGTTATAAACAGAAACAAGGGTATGAGCTTCAACGTTGAGCTTTTCCCCGGATTTTTCAGAAGAAGCGTGGTTGCCGGTAACGTAAAGAGCGACAACGGTGTAAAGCTGTGGGGTGCCAACGCTGACCTTACAAGATTTATATACCGCTACGAGCTTGAGTGGAAGGACCGTATCTACTGTGACGTAGACTACAATATCACCGATGACAGACAGGTGGATATCACCTGTACCTTTGTCAACAATACCGATCTTAATCAGTCGCTGGATATAACTCTTGCGGCATCCCTTCAGCTTCCCCTGAATATGCCCGGAAGCGAGTACGAGGGATATTATACCTTCTTCAAGCCCATACTTCCCGATGATACTCTCTGTATCGATGCAACGGAATATACGGATATCAAGTGCGGTACGGATATCGCTCCCGACGGTAAGTATCTTGGCGAGGAGGAGCATAACTGTGCCTCCGGACTCGGTACTGCCATCGACGGTTATCACTTCTGTAAGGAAGGTCATTTTCTCAAATATACTTTAGACAAAACAGCTTCTAAGATAGGCATAAGATATTTCTGCGATAAGGACAGCTCACTTAGAGTATCTGTCAACGGCAAGGAATATGATTTCCTCTGCCCTTCTGTAGATACGTATACCTATTCTGTCATAGATATCGAAGCCACAGATATAAATGAGATCATCCTTTATGCCACAGGCGACGGAGTTTCTGTAGACAGCATATGTGTCGGTGACTCTGCCGACAAGGTAATATTTGAGGCTATACCTCACAACCTCACTCCAGAAAAGGTGATAGGTGAGAATACTATGACCTTAAAGTACAAGGATGCACCCGACCCTTATACCGTTAAATGGTTCGAGGGTGTCCGTCATCAGCGTCAGTGCCGCTGTGCCGATATCGGAAAGATGCTTCAGCTTACGGTAAACGACCACGTTTCCCGTACCGTCCGCGGCCTTGGCGAGGGTATATACGAGGTCATCCAGTCTACTCCCGTTTATCTTGCCCCTAACTCTACAGAGGTAAGACATTTCAGAGTGTATAAGGACAAAGAAATCGAGCCGATATACACCGAGGTAGAGCACGTAAGCTACAATTCTGACGGCGAAAAATATGCCTTCTCACAGGATATGATGCGGTATAACACACTTTTAAACGTGGTGTTCCCTATCTATACCCGCCGTCAGTATATCAAGCATAACGCCCCCGGACGCTTCTGGAACTCACTTTATTCCTGGGATTCGGGATTTATAGGTATGGGACTTTCTTGCTCCGATTTCAGAAGAGGATACGACTGTCTCAACACCTATCTTACACCCGTCGGAGACAGACATTCCCCCTATATCTTCCACGGAAGTGTTGTTCCCACACAGGTATTTTTATACAAGGAGCTTGTTGACTCCTTCCCTGAGCGCAGAGAAGAATTAAAGGCTCTTTACCCTATGATGAAGCAGTATTTACGCTTCTATACGGAGCTTTGCAATTCCCCCGAGCAGATGAAATCGGGACTGACCAAGACCTGGCATCTGTCCTATAACTCGGGCGGCTGGGACGACTATCCGCCTCAGGATCATCTTCGCGATGCAGGAGAACGTGGGGATGAGTACACCCACGAAAACACAACTCCCGTTATAACAACCGCA
>JAZRQH010000204.1:0-4754 GCA_045649645.1 Eubacteriales bacterium | reverse complement strand
GCTACGGTATGAGTGTAGCTGTGCTTGCCTGCAAGCTTTGCCGCAGTTGCGCTGAAGATATAGCCGTTTTCCTTTATCTCGGAATAGCTGTTATAATCACCCTCGGCAATAAAGTAATCCTTTACGCCGTAGAGGTTATGGGGAGTTATATGTACTCCGTCGGCAGTTACTCTCTGCTTCATATCAGTCATATCTACCGTACGAAGGAAGGTAGTTCCGTCATTAAGTCTTATCCAGAAGGTATAAACACCGCCGTCGGGCATATTGCGAGTGTAAACGTTATTTGCGGTATTCTCTGCTACAATGGCAGCTGAGATGTTGACACAGTCCTCTGCATTACGTATAGAGTTTGAACTGTCGTGGATACCGCTTGCGTATCTTATATGGTTTATCTCGGATGCATTGCCTATCTTAACGTCATAGTTTCGAACCGAAACAGAGCATTTTTGACCGTCTGTAGGATCAGGATCGTAATTATCCTTCATTCCGTCACCGTCATAATCAACGAAGGTTCCGCCCATATTAAGAATATAGTTGTTGCCCTTATGGTCAAAAAGCTTAGGGCTGATGGCAACGTCAAATATAACACCATCTTCAGAATCGTTCTCAATAACAAAGGTAGGAATACCTGTAGCATTGCCGACGGTCTGGGCATAATCACCGTCAAAGATCAGGCTTCCGCCGTAGATATAGTGAACGACACAACGCCTGAAGGTATCATAATTTCCGCCTATTCTGAATACAGAGTTCTCATACATATACAGAGTAGGCCTGCTTCCTCTGTAGTGGTAGTCACAGTGAAAATCACCATCGATATCAAGGGTACCGTAGTTATGCATTATACCGTACCAGGAGCCGAGGTGACCCTTGGAATGGATAGTACCGTAATTGTAAAGGGTACTTACGTTGGTATTTACGTTTATGCTTTTAACGGTAAGGGTGGAGCTTGAAGGTACAGTCAGAGCGCCTTTGGTAACGGTTATGTTACCGTTAATATTTACATTGGTGTTCTCGGGCACCGTGACATTTGCTCCATTGAGAATTTCAATATTTGCGGTATAGTCACCTTCAAGCACAAAATCACAGTTGACCTTGACGTCACCGTAGTTTGATCCCGCACCGAAACTTGCATTCTGATTGCAATAGGTTATATAGCCGTTACTTTCAAGGGGATTGCCACAAAGGTCGTATCTTCCGTATACGTAGATATCCTTTGTGAGCCTGATACCTGCGGGGTTGGTTACGTAGATATTTTTTGAAGAAAGATTACCTATTGACTGCTGCTGTGTTCCGTCAAATATAATAGTTCCTTCGGTGGCACCGTAAGCAAGACAGCCTCGGAAGGTATCGTAGTTGCCGCCTATCTTAAAGACCGATCCCTCATACATATACAGGGTAGGCTTGCTTCCGCCGTAATGATAATCACAGGAAACCTCTCCATCGATATCAAGGGTACCGTAGTTATGCATTATACCGTACCAGGAGCCGAGGTGACCCTTGGAATGGATAGTACCGTAATTGTAAAGGGTACTTTTGTTGGTGTTAACGCTTATACCGTTAACGGTAAGAGTAGTGTTTTCGGGAACGGTCAGAGTACCTGCTGTTACGGTAAGGTTACCGTTAATGTTTACATTGGTGTTCTCGGGCACTGCGACATTTGCTCCATTGAGAATTTCAATATTTGCGGTATAGTCACCTTCAAGCACAAAATCACAGTTGACCTTGACGTCACCGTAGTTTGATCCCGCACCGAGACTTGCATTCTGATTGCAATAGGTTATATAGCCGTTACTTTCAAGGGAATTTCCGCAGAGATCATATCTGCCGTATACGTTGATATCCTTAAGATATTTTACCCCTTTCGGATTGGTTACGATAATATTATTTGCACTAAGATTACCTATGGTCTGCTGCTCGGCACCGTCAAAGATATGAGTTCCCTCATTCTTTGCATGGTTGACACATTGTCTGAAGGTATCGTAGTTTCCTGCTATCTTAAATACAGAGCCCTCGTACATGTACAGGGTAGGTCTTGCGCCACCGTAATGATAGTCGCAGGAAAAATCTCCGTCTATATCAAGGACACCGTAGTTATGCATTATTCCGTACCAAGAGCCGAGACCGCCCTTGGAGTGAATGGTGCCGTAATTATAAAGCGTGCTTTTGTTGGTGTTAACGCTTATACCGTTAACGGTAAGAGTAGTGTTTTCGGGAACGGTCAGAGTACCTGCTGTTACGGTAAGGGTGTCGTTGATTACAACGTTGGAATTTTCAGAAAAGGTAAGCTTTGACCCATTCTTGATCTCAACAGATGCATCGAGGCCCTTGTCGGAGCAATAGATAACACCGCTGTCTACCGTATCGGCAGAGGGTACAACGCTGGTATCCGTATCGATAACAATACTGCGTTTATCGGCGGTTACTCTTGCTTCGAGAGGGATAGCATCGACGTACATCTTCACATTACCCATATATTCATAATATGATATGCCGTCATAAACACCCTTTAGCGTCTCTGCGTAGGCTGTATTATATGTGGTATTATGCTTTGCAAGCTCACAGAAGAGCTCGTACGTTCTTGAATTCACCGCAATATATGCATTGAAAATACGGTCATATGCAAGGATATCGGCTGACTTGAAGCTTTGGGCAAATCCCGCTGCCTTAGCATCAACGCAGTCTGCAAGGCTGCGTTTATAGTCGGCAAGAAGAACTGCGGAAATATACGCCTCATAGTTTGCACCCAGTATCCATTTGAACACAACGACGTTTACTATATCAACCACCGCCGTAACGACAGCAGCCATAGCTGCACCGGGAACCATGACCTCCAGCTTATTAAGTATACCGCCCGCCCAATAGTTGATTATCTTATTATATACAGCCTCTTCAAAATAAGTCTCCGAAAAGAACGTCACAAATCCACCCTCAAGCTGACTCTTGAGACGGACCATACCGGCATACAGTGCACTGTTCTTATCGGCAACAGATATTATATCATTTACTAACTGAAGCTGCGCCTCCTGTGCCATCGCCGTAACTGCAAGGGCAGCAGCAAACTCCATAGCATCGCTGACGGTACCCATATTTACTACCTCAGCTCCGAGCTTAAGATTAACTGTCTCCTTGACAGAGTCTAACTTTGAACCAAGTGCTGTCATGTTTTTTGCAAGAAACTCAAATGCAGTATCAAGCGTTTTACTGTAAGCTTCGATACCCTCCGCATTTTCCATAAGCTCTCCTGTTGTCTTCAAACTTTTGGCAAGCTCGGGCAGCTTGGAAAAATTCTTTGTATACTCACTTGCATTCTTTGACAGGTCTGTCATACCCTTTGTTATATCGTTATCGTTGAGTGTGTACATAAACAGACGGTTTGCCATATCAAGCTCGTTCTGATAAACGAAATCCTGATAGTTCAGATTGTTCAGTACATACTTAACGACAGAAGAAGGCTCTGTTGCCTTATCAAGCACCTGACTGATAACAGAAGCTTTGAAGTGGTCTGTTGTTACATATTCGCTCAACACGTTGCTGTCAAAGGCGCTGGTTTCGGCACGGTACAGAGCAAGATAAGTATTTGACGTAAGATAATAGGGGTACGTATAGAACAAATCAGTATAATAGATCTGTTCATTTACAGTACTTTCCTCCGATGATACACTCCTTATCTCCTCTGCAAATATTCCCACGGGCAGAGACACCGTAAGCATAACAGCCAAGAGCATTACAGAAATTATACGTTTTATCATAATCAACCTCCGTTGCTTAATTCCTTTGATCTATTATATCAAAAGAATTGGTGATTTTCAACAGTTTAATAACAAAGAAGTTTTTTGCCCGTTCAGGTCAAAAAACTTCTTTGATTATAAATTATTCAATTACTATCACGTAGTAGTTATACGACTCGTCATCGTATTGTACACAGAAGGTATACGTGCCGGGTTCAAGTGCTACAGATATCTTGCCGTCAACTATAGCATCCGGCTTAAGTACCTTTGAGCCCGCTTTCTTGATCTGGGATACGGTGGTATATTCACCCTTGGCGTAACGGATCATTACAAGCCCGACAAGATCGGAGAAGGTTAAAGTGTTTTCTTCCCTTTCTACTGTGGGCTTCTTCTGAACCAGGTTATGGTGGAATACCTTAACGTAACCGTTGTTATATTCAACGGTTATTGTTATCATTCCCTCCTCGCGGTACTGGATCATATATTCGGAGGCATCCTTGATAATCGACTTGCCCGAGAAGTTTCGCGCACCCTCTGCCCTCTTTGTATCACCGGGGGTGTAGTACTCGCCGTAGGCTGTACGGATGACCTTGACGTCGGGAATGTTACCTATTGTCACCTGCAAGCCGTTGACGCTGAAGGTAGGCTCCTCTACAGTAAGATCCACCTTGAACACCTCGTTTGCTCGGGTCGCGTCCTCATAACGGACAAGCACCGTATGTCTGCCCGGGTTGGCTACGGTATGAGTGTAGCTGTGCTTGCCTGCAAGCTTTGCCGCAGTTGCGCTGAAGATATATCCGTTTTCCTTTATCTCGGAATAGCTGTCGAAGTCTCCTTCTGCTATAAAATAATCCTTTACGCCATAGAGGTTATGGAGGGTTATACGTACTCCGTCGGCAGTTACTCTCTGCTTCATATCAGTCATATCTACCGTACGAAGGAAGGTAGTTCCGTCATTAAGTCTTATCCAGAAGGTATAAACACCGCCGTCGGGCATATTGCGAGTATAGACGTTGTTCTGCGTAC
>JAZRQH010000203.1:0-34692 GCA_045649645.1 Eubacteriales bacterium | reverse complement strand
GCATCGGTGTAATACATACCAAACTTTTCGGCAAGAAGCATATCGATTTGTATGGTAACAATAGTATCTTCTTTACCAAAAACGTTTTTGTATTGGATGTCAAGTTTTGGTCCGTAGAAAGCGGCCTCATCAATACCAATTTCGTAATTAACGCCCAAGTTTTCAAGAATTTTTGCCATGGTGTCTTGCGCGTCGTTCCACTGCTCGGCAGTACCTTCGTATTTAGCAGTATTATTTGGATCCCATTGTGAGAAACGGAATGTACAGTCTTCTAAAAGACCAACTGTTTCAAGGAAGTATTTAGAAAGGCTTAAGCAATCGGCAAACTCTGCTTCGAGTTGGTCAGGGCGAAGCACCAAGTGTCCTTCAGAAATTGTGAACTGACGCACACGAATAAGACCGTGCATTTCGCCTGAATCTTCATTTCTAAATAGGGTAGAGGTCTCACCTAAACGCATTGGTAATTCGCGGTAGCTACGAGCAGAATTAAGATATACCTGATACTGGAATGGGCAAGTCATAGGGCGCATTGCAAGGCATTCTTTTTCTTCGTCATCGGCATCGCCTAAAATGAACATACCATCACGGTAGTGGTCCCAGTGACCTGAAATTCTGTAAAGGTCGCGCTTTGCCATAAGAGGAGTTTTGGTAAGCAAATAGCCGTGGTCTTGCTCAATATCTTCAAGCCAACGCTGTAAAAGTTGAATCACGCGTGAGCCCTTTGGCAAAAGGATTGGTAAACCTTGACCAATAGCGTCAACAGTAGTAAAGAAACCAAGTTCGCGTCCGAGCTTGTTGTGGTCGCGGCGCTCTGCTTCTTCTACCATTTTTAGGTAAGCGTCAAGTTCGTCTTGTGTTTTAAATGCAGTACCGTAAATACGGGTATGCATCTTATTGTTTTTATCGTTTTTCCAATAAGCGCCTGTCTGCCCGGTAATCTTAAACGCTTTAAGCGCCTTTGTATAGCAAAGATGTGGGCCTGTGCACATATCTACGTAATCGCCCTGTTTAAAGAAACTAATTTCGGCATCTTCGGGCAAGTCACCAATATGTTCAACCTTGTATTTTTCGCCAAGTTCTTGCATGTGCGCTATTGCTTCTTCGCGTGACATAACGTATGGACGAATTGGCAAATTCTCTTTTGTGATTTTCTTCATCTCGGCTTCGATTGCAGCCAAATCCTCGTCAGAGAGTTTGGTGTCGCCAAGGTCTATATCATAGTAAAAGCCCTTTTCGGTTGCAGGACCATAGCCGAAATCGGCATGGGGATAAAGGCGCTTTACAGCCTGCGCCATAATGTGTGCGGCAGAGTGACGCAAAACTTCTAATTCTTGAGAAACTTCTGCTTCTGCTACTGTACCATCTTTGTAAATAATCTTCATAATGTGTTTTCCTTTCACATAGTATTAAAAATAAAAAAACTTCGCCGCCTGTAAAAAACAGGGACGAAGTGTAAAATACTCTCCGTGGTTCCACCCACATTCCGCGAGATACGCGGCACTTTTAACGCTTTAACGCAGCGGCTACGGCTATGGTTGTTACCCCATAACGCTCAAAGGTGGTGTTCACCGAAATTTCCTTTATGCTCCTTGCAGCCGATGAGAGCACTCTCTAAAAAGGATTAAAGACGGTTACTGTCCTTATCAACGCTTTACGATAATATATGATAACTATTTTTAACGCTTTTGTCAAGGAAATTGCAGTATTTTTGCAAAAAAATACGAAAAATACAAAATTTTTTATTGACTGTAAAAAAAAATAGTAGTATTCTATAGTATGATATTTTATATATAACTTTGGAGGTACATAAAATGTTTAAATCAGAATATTTGAACAAAGTTTATGCCGATACCGTAAAGCGTAACGGCAACGAGCCTGAATTTTTGCAGGCAGTACGTGACGTACTTGAGTCACTTGAGCCTGTAGTAGCACAGGACTCAAAATTTGAAAAGCACGGTGTTATCGAGCGTATGGTAGAGCCAGAGCGCATGATTACATTCCGCGTATCTTGGGTAGACGATAATGGTCAGGTACAGGTTAACCGCGGTTTCCGTGTACAGTTTAACTCTGCAATCGGTTCTTACAAGGGTGGTATTCGTTTCCATCCAACCGTTAATGCTTCTATCATGAAGTTCCTCGGTTTCGAGCAGACATTTAAAAACAGTCTTACCGGTCTTCCTATGGGCGGCGGTAAGGGTGGTTCTGACTTTGACCCACGTGGCCGTTCAGACGGTGAAATCATGAGATTCTGCCAGAGCTTTATGACCGAGCTTGCTAAGCACATCGGTGCTCACACCGACGTTCCTGCAGGTGATATCGGCGTAGGTGCTCGTGAGGTAGGTTATCTCTTCGGTCAGTACAAGCGTCTTCGCAACCAGTTTGTTGGCGTTCTTACCGGTAAGGGTCGTTCATACGGCGGTTCACTTATCCGTCCGGAAGCTACAGGCTTTGGCGCAGTTTACTACGTAGAAGAAATGCTCAAAACATTCGGTGAAGAGGTTAAGGGTAAGACCTTTGCTATCTCAGGCTTCGGTAACGTTGCTTGGGGTACAGTTAAGAAGATCAACGAGCTCGGCGGTAAGGTTGTAACCATCTCCGGCCCCGACGGTTACATCTACGATCCCGACGGCGTAGCTACCGAAGAAAAGATCAATTATATGCTCGAGATGCGTGCTTCCTGCCGTAACAAGGTTCAGGACTACGCTGACAAGTTCGGTGTTGAGTTCTTCCCCGGCCAGAAGCCTTGGGGTACTAAGGTTGACATCATTATGCCCTGCGCTACTCAGAACGAGGTTGGCATCGAGGATGCTAAGAAGATCGTTGCTAATGGCATCAAGTACTACGTAGAGGTTTCCAATATGCCTACTACAAACGAGGCTGTAAGCTTCCTTAAGGAGAACGGCGTTATCGTTGCTCCCTCCAAGGCTGTTAACGCAGGCGGTGTTGCCGTTTCCGGTCTCGAGATGAGCCAGAACTCTATGAGATACAGCTGGACTGAGGAAGAGGTTGACGCTAAGCTTCACCAGATCATGTCCGATATCTTCAACACAACCGTTGCTGCTGCTAACAAGTACGGTCTCGGCGATGACCTTGTTGCAGGTGCTAACATTGCAGGCTTTGAGAAGGTTGCAGACGCAATGCTTGCTCAGGGTATCGCATATTAATTCAATACATACACAGACAACCTCCGATTTTCGGAGGTTGTTTTTTTCATTAACTATTGCTAATATCTGTTGTTTATGATAGAATTAAAATATAAACATATCCGAAAGGAGATATATTATGAAAATCAAAAGATTATTTGCACTGCTACTTGTCGCCCTGATGCTCATTCCTACGGCTTTACAGTCCGTAGCTCTTGAAGCAGACAGCACCGTCTCTTCAAACTGGCTGCCCATGGCTGCAAAGTACTCCAAGGGTACCTGGAAGATTATAGCTCCCAAGGCGAGCGGTAACAAGATCAAAACAGATGGCTTCAGCTTTACAACAGCTGACAACGGAGGAATTCAGGTTGTTTCCCCCGACTATAAGACCTTTGCGGGTACTTACGGTGTATCAGCAGTTACAAGCAACGCTAAAACTCCTCTTGACGGGCTCAGCGTTGTTATAACACCCGATAAATACGACTCCATGATCGATTCATTAAAGGCAGGAAACATTATCGGCATCCTCTGGACCGAAGAAAAGATCAACGAGATTGCAAAGTTCAACGAAACTTCATCTGCATACGATAAGGGACTATACACAGCGGTACAGGCATATGATACAGGTTTGCGTCATCTTATTCCCATGGCTGAAAACGCTACACCTCATACTCCCGCTACCGACGCATCTGCAGCTCCCATCGGTCAGGCACTCTATATATCTCTCACCTGTAACGTGGCACAGGAGGATGACGCTCCCATCGCTACCTCTGTCAGAATAGTATATTATGACGGATACTATATGAACGACGACGGTAACCCCGGTTACAGATGGATATTTACCGCAAGAAACCATCCCGATACACTTAACTCTGACTCTACCCGTCTCTCTCAGCCTTTCGAATCGGTTGACCTATCCAAGGGTCTTGCTATAAACGTAAGAGCTGACGAGGAGCTTGGCTTTATCGTAAATGTCAACGGCTACGATTATTGCAGAGGCGAAGACGTCGGCTACTTCCCTGACGCTAAGCAGGATTGGTACGGCTACAGAACAAAAGATCTGAACGATGACAAGATAGAAGAAAGCGATCCTCTCTATCTCAGCACAATGACCTACGCTAAGGCTGATATTGACCTTTCCGGTCTTAAGAGCGCAGGCGACGGTTACGTCACGGTTGGTGCAGTATCCAACAACGACCAGAATCTTCCCGAGCACGGCTGTAACTATACCGTTGACACCATCAACGGCATCCCTGCAGCAACCTGGAACGGAGAAACCGTACCCGAGCACACTTGTGATTATAAGTTTGTCGAAACCGTTGCACCTAACTGTACAAGAAACGGCTACGATTATTACAGATGCTCCGTATGCGGCAAAAATATGACTACCAATTCCACCAATAAGCTCGAGCATATTCCCGGTGAGATGAAAAAGTTTGAGGATGCTGTGTGCGATAACTACGGTACCATGGCTGCTCACTGCACACTTTGTAAGCGTATAGTTGACTCCTACGCTATCCCCAAGCCCGAGCATACCTTCAGCGACGAGATAACCGTTATCACAGAGGCTACCTGTGCCATGGACGGACTTATAAAGAAACATTGCACATCCTGCGCAAAGGACTATGAGATAGTTATTCCTGCCGACCCCAGTGCTCATATCACTTCAAGCGCAAATCCTGTTATAGAAACAACAGATGGCGCAACAGACTGGTATGGCAAAGTTATGGGTGCTTGCAGCGGTTGCGGTAATGATATCGACGAAACCGTTGATATGTACGGTATCGTTAAGCACTTTACCGATGTTAAGGAAAACAGTTGGTTTATGAGCGAAGTAGCGTACTGCGTAAAGCAGGGATATGTTTCGGGTATGACCGAGACCACCTTTGCTCCCAACAACAACCTTACACGAGCTCAGTTCCTTACTCTTCTTGCAAAGATAGACGGCGTTGACCTTACTGTATACGACACCGTAGAATCCGGCTTTGAGGACGTAAAGACGAGCCATTGGTTCAACGAGGTAGTATGCTGGGCTGTAGAAAACGAATTCACAAGCGGTCTCTCCGAGACTAAGTTCGGACCCAATGCAAACATCACACGCTCACAGCTTGCAAGATTCTTCTACGTATATACAGAAAAGAGCGGCTATGACGTTTCCAAGACAGCAGATCTGAGTATATTCCCCGATGCATCAAAGGTTCAGTCATGGGCAGAAGTACCCGTTAAATGGGCTGTAGCCGAAGGACTCATCGCAGGCATCAACGGAAACCTTACGCCTAACGGAAACGCTACAAGAGCGCAGGCGGCACGTATCATAATGATGTATACCAACATCGACACATCTCCCGCAGCTCCCGAAGCTCCAATAGCATAATCAACAAACAACCGCTCAAAAAGAGCGGTTGTTTTTTTCGTTAAATATATTGTACATTTTGAAATAATATGGTATAATAGATAAAATTATCAAACGGAGGTATAATTATGAGCAATAATCCCTACAGTGAAGTAACTCCGAAATTATTTGAGTTAGCCGAGGAATGTGCAAGAAACAATCATATAGATAAAGAGCTTTATGCCAAACATAAGGTAAACCTTGGTCTTCGTGATGTAAACGGTCAAGGTATCCTTACCGGTCTTACCGAGATATCCGATATTATTTCCTTTGAAGAAAAGGATGGAGAGCGTATTCCTTGCGAAGGTATACTTAAGTACCGCGGATACGACATATACGAGCTTGTTGACGGCTTCATGAACGAAGACCGTTTCGGATTTGAAGAGATAACTTACCTTCTCCTTCTCGGTAAGCTTCCCGATAACAAGGAGCTGGCAGAATTCACTGAGCTTCTGGCATCCTACCGTAAGCTCCCCAAGAACTTCGTCCGTGACGTTATCTTAAAGGCTCCCAGCCGCGAGGTAATGAACACTATGGCAAGATGTGTGCTTACAATGTATGTATACGACGATATGGCTGACAACATTACCATCCCCAACGTACTGCGCCAGTCCCTTCAGCTCGTCTCTCTCTTCCCTATTTGGGCTGTATACGGCTATATGTCATCCATGTATTATCATTACGGTCAGGACCTTCATATCAACCAGCCCCGTACCGATCTGTCTACAGCTGAGAACATTCTCCATATGCTCCGTCCCGACGGAAAGTACACAGACCTTGAGGCTAAGATCCTTGACCTCGCTCTCGTTCTTCACGCTGAGCACGGCGGCGGTAACAACTCTACCTTTACCGCACACGTTGTATCCTCCTCGGGTACAGATACATATTCTGCAGTTGCAGCAGCTCTCGGCTCTCTTAAGGGTCCCAAGCACGGCGGTGCAAACATCAAGGTCGTTCGTATGTTCAATGACATTAAGGAAAACGTCAAGGACTGGTCAAACGAAGATGAGATCGCATCCTATCTTACCGCTATCCTTGAAAAGAGAGCGTTCGACCGTTCAGGTCTTATCTACGGTATGGGACATGCAGTTTATTCATTATCCGACCCCCGTGCCTGCATCTTGGAAAGATGCGTAAAGGATCTCAGTGCGGAAAAGGGCCGTGACGATGAATATGCACTTTACAAGAACGTAGCAAAGATCGGTACAAAGCTTATTTCCGAAAAGCGTAAGATCTATAAGGGTGTTAGCCCCAACGTTGACTTCTTCAGCGGCTTTGTTTACAGTATGCTTAACATCCCCGCAGAGCTTCTTACTCCTATATTTGCAATCGCACGTATAGTAGGTTGGAGCGCGCACCGTATCGAAGGTCTTATCAATGCAGACAAGATCATCCGTCCCGGTTATATGGGTGTCGGCGAAGCTCGTGAATACACGAAAATTGACGAACGCCACTGATTGACAAACGGTTATAAATATGTTATATTATATAGGAGAGTGGCGACACTCTCCTATTTTGACCGATAAGGAGGTGTACAGATGGCAAAGAAGACTGAGGGTAAAATAATAGCCCAGAACAAAAAGGCACGACATGACTTTTTTGTTGACGAGACCTATGAAGCGGGCATTGAGCTCTTTGGTACAGAGGTAAAGTCTCTGCGTAACGGCAACGTTAATCTTAAGGATTCATATTGCCATATATATAAGGGCGAGCTTTTCGCCTCAGGTGTACACATCTCTCCTTACGAACAGGGTAACATTTTCAACCGTGATCCGTTAAGAGAAAAGAAGCTCCTTATGCACAAGAAGGAGATAAACAAGCTTTTCGGTCTTGTATCACAAAAAGGCTATACACTTGTTCCCCTCTCTCTATATTTCAGCGGCTCAAGAGTCAAGATGGAGGTTGGACTCTGCAGAGGTAAAAAGCTTTATGACAAGCGCGACGATATGGCACGCCGTGACGATCAGCGCTACATTGAGCGCAGTCTTAAAGAGAGGTATTAATCACTCTAAACCTATAACTGCAGGTCACAGACCTGCCTATATGGGGCTGTAAAGGTTTCGACGGGGATGTTGAAGTCTTGTAAGCGGGTAGAGATGCAATAACTCTTTAAACAATTGCAATCTTTTAAAATTAAACGCTAACGATAATTTCGTAGCTCAGGCTGCTTAATTAAGCCTGCATCCAACGGTTGAGTACCACGGCTTCCCGAGGGTGTCATTTTAGTGGTGAACGTGAAGCATCAGTTTGTCTTTGCAATGCTCATGAATTAAAAGGCTGGCTCTTTCGGCTTTTGTTTGTTTTGACCGTAGGAGTGAGATCTTGAAATAAACTACACCCGTAGAAAGCGAGATGAATATGTTTTCGGACAGGGGTTCGATTCCCCTCAGCTCCACCATACACAGAAAGCACCCATCAGGGTGCTTTTTGTGTATCAATGAGACTGTAGCGAGGGGGATCGAACAAGGAGGGAGCAAAGCTTGCTTTGCGGAAGGAAAACAGTCCGGTGAACTGTTTTCCGCCGACGAGGCAACGAGCGCAGCGAGGCGATAGGGCGAGTAGCCCGAGACAAATTCCCCTCGCCTCCACCATTCAATATCAAGTAGTGGATAAAATCCACCTATGCACCGCTTAGGCAAGCTTTGCTTGCCAGGCGGTGTATCGCTTTGTTATGGCTAGGATAACCATAGCCAAACAAGTTTACAAAAAACCAAGAAAATTGAGGCTAAAACGAGCACACACAGCTTTTGACAAGTATCGTCATAGGCTGTGTGTGTTTTCTCTTATTATTTGCTAAAATTACGTTTTTATGCTTTTTGCCCGTTTTACAAGGGTAAAACAACGTAAAATGTACGTTTTTTCTACGTTTTTGAAGCGATTTTCACTAAAATACTCTTCCCTATTTTTGTGTGGGGTTCGGTACGGTAAGATAAATTACATTATCTGAGCGCTATATATTTGTGTAATGCATTGTTGACATATGATATATCATCTGTTATCATTATGTTAGATAGCAATTCAATCACCATAAGTGAAAATATTGATAAACGTGCAATGCACAGGTGACAATATGAACAATGATATCAAAAATAGTAATATAGGAACAACCGCCATTGATAATTCAATCGAAACATTAGAAAGTGACACGACATCCCACACCGATTTTTCAAATGCGGTTAATCCTTTATATTCGGTAACTAACAATCTTGATATATTTAATTTCCACGATACAGAACTTAAACTCTTAAGATTTATTAAGAATTCAAATGAACTCACAGTATCTGTGAAACACTTGATCATTCATAAAAGCACCGAGCAAAACACAAGCAATTGTGATATGGTGATAAAGGATGCTGTAACAACATTTACTAATATACATAACCTTAGTATCGTCGCCGGGGGTCTTTATATTGAGGACGAAAAAGGAGAACTTGTACCTATAGAAGAACCCATCACCATGACCGATACTGATGCGTTAGACTATCTTATTACAGCATTATCGGAAAGTGATTATTTTTCGGTATATGAGCTTTCAAAGACGAGCGATGGACGTTATTGTATGCCTGTTTCCTGTATGCCTAAAAGCTTTAATCTATACTTTTCTTTTGATGATTCTAAGATCACATGGAGTGAATTTGAAGATATAGCTTGGTACGAACAAAAACGATTAAAGGATACGGAGGAAGTAAAATGAAGTTTTTCGGATATAACATAGATGACCCTGCAAGCAAGCAGCTTTTGACCCTGCGTGAGACCACCATAGTAACCGAGAGTATCGAAGAGATCGACTCACTTATAGAATTTCTGAAATTTGTAAAACACCATCATTTCGAGGAAAGCAGAAAGCGTGAGATATTAAACACCCATACCCATTACAGAGATTGGACGGATAAATATCAGCCTAAAGGTGATTTTATAGTCGTAACCGACATACAAAAAGGTAACTCACCTATCGACGATATATCAGTAGAATTTACAGAGAAAAGGAATTCAGAAGAATATTACAGAATGGGTGATCCCGAAAAGTTCAAAGTTATGTTAAGTTATCTTGACATCGCTGGGGATAACCCTTTTATTGCCATGCAAGTAGCACAGGAGATATACTATAAGCTTGATCTTACCGACGAGATCAAAAAACCACATATAATGAAAGCCTGCAGTATAGTATTTGGTTATTCAAACGATCCTGTACTCCGCCGTCAGGCAAGAAGTATGATGGCTGACATTTGTGATGAGGATGAGCTTGAGACACTTCTTAAGTATTGCCGTCCTGACGAATATAACGAGGCTATTGAGCACCGTCTTTTCTGTAAAAACGAAAAAGAAAGAGCCATGGAATACTATTATGCAACCAGCATTGAGTTGGTGCGCGACTTTGTTTACCACGGAATCGGCAATAATTTAAGCCGTGAATACCGAAAAGCTTGGGTAATGGAAAAGATCCGATTCTTTGAGTATTTAGGCAACGGTACCGTGCCTGATGCATGGATGAACGACTATGCGTGCTTGTTTGTTTCTTTGGCACATATTGAAACGGCAGAGCAAAACTACGACCGAGCGATAGAAAACCTCACCACATATCTTGATATAAACGAAAAGAAGCTCAGTAAAATCAAAGAAGGCGATATTCTTAGATACGGAAATGAAGTATGTTTCGGCAATTTCACAAGAAAAGCAGAGCTACTCGTAGAAGACGGCAAGCCTGTTATGATGACTGCTGATATTGTACGTAAAGAAAACACAAGACACAACCCTCTCGGTTCGATATTTCATCCCGATTCTATTCATTATTATTTTAATAACGATAGCGAATTTTTCGCTCTTCATGGAGATGAAAGATTTGAAGCTTTGAAAGCAAGAGCAATTAAAATGACCGAGGAGTGGATAAAAGCCAACAGTTGAGGAGCGTTATGACAGAGATCGTATTTGATATGCTTACTAAACGTCACGTTGAGTCGTTAGGTAAAAATATATACGGAATTAATGATATATATCTTTTCGGTACACACGAAGATATAGGTCCTCTTGCCTCACCCACCTCAGATGCCATCGATTTTATCAGGTTACGCTACCGTACAAAGATACATAATGCCGGTGAAATATTCTATCATGCGGTAAATAACCAATACTACGAACATTCGTATAAAGCCTTTCGCAGATGGTTTGATGAATCACTTGAAGATACTCATAAAGTTATGGAACTTCTGGCAGCAGGAGAAGATCTACGCATATGGACGGGTAATATGCCCCATTTTGAATGCGGGCTTGCGCACCTCTGTTACTCTGCCCGTAATTCAACCTCAAAATTATATACAGTTAAATGTCCTGATAACAAACCGATTGATAAATACGGAAATACCCATTGGGTAAATATAAATTCGGACTACTGCAGGCGATACGAAGAACTGATAAAGGAGCTGTCGGTAGACGAGCGTGACCGATACTGTAAAATATGGCAAAGGCTTATCGAGGAAAACACAAATCTAAGAATAATCAAGAACGGAAACCTGTTATCAGTACCTGATGATTATTTTGATACTATGATACAAGCAGAAATTGACAAAGGATATAATACACATACAGAACTATTTGATAATTGTATGCATAATCTCCCCGAGTTTGTTCATCATGCTTGGCTCTGCTACAGAATCGAAGTGCTTGAACGTGGTGTTGACGACATACCTGACACACCCTTAACACTTCAATACTAAAAAGATGATATATTGGAAAACTGAAAACAAAACTTGGATAACCGAATATTCCTCACTCTATCCGATAAGCAGGATTGAGTATATACAAGGCGAGTATTCCCCAGAGCTTGACAGAGATACAAAAGGAGAACTGACCGTTTATTATCGTGACGGAAGTGTTATCGAACATAAAATATACATAGATCTATACGTAAGACAGTTTGGCTTTTCGATTTCTTTAGATGGAACTACGCTTTTTATCCCATCGTGGGAAGGCAGGCTAAAGGCTATTGATATAAACAGCGGTAAAGTCAAATGGAGATCAGTCAAAGGATCGGGTAGAGTTATAGTCGATAACAGCTACATTTACTGCTTATCAAGGGAAAAAACACTTTATAAGCTGAACATCGCTAACGGCAACATAGTGGATAAAACAAAGGGATATAAGGATATTTACGATATTTCACCGGGTTATCTGCTGAGCCGTTCCGCTGGTGATCGCTGGATTGTAATTTCAAAGGAAGATCTCACCGTGATAGAATCATTTATCAATGATGATATGCTTCATTCACCTATAATGGATGTCTTTGCCTATAATACCGGTCTCTACGTTCTTGAAGCAAGTTGTAATCAAACAGGTGTAGTAGAATACCACTTGAAGAGCTATAGTGTTCTGTTACACGATATGATTCTTAATGATATTGTACCGAATCATGTGGATTGTCGCATCGATTGTATTCGGTGTCTCTATAAAAATGGCGTCTAATAACATAGAAAAACTCTCCCCAGGGAGAGTTTTTCTATTACAACATTTCGTTTCTTAAATATTCCTTAAGCGTTCGTCCTCTATCTGTAAGCTCCATCACCTGATCTGCGGTTGTAATAGAATCATCTGGGTATTCAAACTCTGCGCTCCAATCTGCTTCCTCGATTCGTTCAAGGAATCTTAAGGTCAATACCTTACCCATTACAGCACGTTTGATCAGTTCGGCATCCTTTGCATTTTCTATAACAGTTTCGTAATGGAGTAAGGTATCCTGTGTCAATTCGTCCAATCTATCAGGACTTCCATTATTCAAGTTTTCAACATAGGCAAGCTGATATTCCTCGTCGGCAAGAAACAAGTGATGACTGTAATTATCAGGGTACAATCTAACAGCTTCCCTTGCCTCCTCATAACCTGCGTTAGACAATGTCGCTTTATTGTATTTATCAACAAGTGCTTGAAATCGTGGATAAACATACAGACAACGGAATTCCGGGTTATCAAATGGAAAGTAAATATCCTTAATTTTAATATCACCTTGATAAGGCATAAGGTCTATCTCTGAAAGTAATGGTGTAGTTACACTCTCGTAGGATGACATACACTCACATTGTATTTCAATCTCATTGTAGAGTTTTTCAAGCAATTCAACTGCTTTATCATACATTTTCAGTTTAACATAACACTCTGCCATATAAAATCCGGAAATTGAATACGTGTTTTGTAATGGAACGTGGAAGCGGCTGGTTCTATGTGTGACCGTTGGTAACGAGAGCAGGATTTTGAATACATCAATAGCCTTCTCGTACTCACCGATGTTTGTATATGTATGACCAAGTTTATGGATCTCATCAACAAAAAAGGTCATTATTTGCGCGATACTTTCCTGTCTATGTTTAATCTCGTCAGTATGTTCTTTGGTATGACTACAGATATCAGCCAAGTACATATGGGAACTTACTATAGGTGCTTTGAAATCCATTGCCAACGCTTTTGCTTCATCATAGCGTTCTAACAGGCAAAGAAGCTCTATTTTGTTGATCTTCATTGCCGTTATATTACCTGCATCCTTGCAATATGATAAGTACCGGTCCGCCATGTCAAGTGCCGAAATATATATTGGCAATGGGTTCTCAACATTAAGCTCTACCGACAAGCTTAAGGATTCACAAACAATGTTGCTTAATATATTTAGATCTTTCGGATATCGTTTTGAAAGCTCAATTAACTCATTTATACGACACTTGATATTATCAATACCCTTAATGCGACTTAAATGTATTTCTACATCCTCGCTTTTGGCATTAACACGCATAAACAGATAATCTAGGGACACGTCAAAATAATCTGCTATAGGTACAAGCAGAGATATATCCGGTAAACCGTTATCATTTTCCCATTTAGAAACAGCTTGTGAGGTTACACCGAGATGAACAGCAAGTTCCTCCTGGCTTATTCCCTTCTCTTTGCGAAGTTCTCGAATTATGCTTCCTGTCGTTTTCATATTTAACACCGCCTTTCTAATATAATCATAGCATTTTCATTAACAAAACACAATAGAGAGGTCGTTTATATGTCTCAACGAAACGTTGGATAAATGCAGAAAACAATAACTTTCTTACCGTTTTTGCTTACCCTACCCAAAATTGAATTTATATGTTATAATATCATTTGAATACAAAAGGAGTAAATTATGAACTATATCAAACTTGAAGTATCCTGTCAAAGAAACAATCGCAAAGAAACCGTATATTATTATTTAACTCCTACAACACAACCAACACCAATATTTAACGGCTGTGATAATCTCTGTGGTTCTTTGTTATGCACCGAATGTGCAAAGATACATCAGAAAGAAGCGGAGGAAACTGTCTTACAAGATTTACGTTATATAGATACCATGACCATATTCACAAGTGACTAGAAAGATCACAAAACAATTATACACAATATGTATATCCTCACCAAAGGCAAATATCATTCTAAAGGTCATAAATTATTATAACTTGAAATCACATTTAGCTTGTGGTATAATGGCTACAAACAAAGCGAAAGGTCAGATCATAATGAATCAAGATTTAAAATCATTTCTTATTTTCTTCGTCTCCTTCATTACCCTCTTCCACTTAATAGCCGGCTATATTGTTTATACCGAAATACAGAATCGCAAAAAAAGAAAAGGTATACGCAATTATGACCCTTATATGCGCAACTTTGTTTATAAGACCAATCTACCCAAAGAAGAAATATATAGCATATTACAAACAGTAAGATCATCATATGAACCCACATGCACAATAAACGAAAAAGAGTCAATGATTAGATTTGACCATATGGGTACTTACAAGGAATATGCACTGATCTTAGAAAAACATAACGGTTATAATATTTTAAAATTAAATGACATCACTTTTACATTATTAGCTCAAAGAACAAACATTCCATCGGAAATGAATATTATGGTTATAGAAAAGCTCGGTGCCGAGCCTATTCCCTATAATGAAGTGAACAATTAAAACAACACACAGCTTTTGACAAGTTTAGTCATAGGCTGTGTGTTTCTTTTTGTTAACAGTCATGTACTAACACATCTTTAATCGTGTTAAACAGTATTGAAATTAATTTCAAATAGTGCTATAATATTATTATACCAAAGGAGGTATCGTTATGGCAGAGACAACTATCGTTGATTGGAAAACAATAACCGAATTTGTAACCGATGCTTTTGTTGGATACGGTGTTCCCCGCGAGGATGCGGAGATATGTACCGACGTACTGCTGGAAGCTGACAGACGAGGTATAGAATCTCACGGTGTTAACCGCCTTAAACCGATATACCTTGACAGAATACTGGACAAAATACAGAATCCCGTAACAGAGATCGAGATCGTCAAGGAAACACCTACCACAGCCGTAATAGATGGTCATGACGGAATGGGACAGGTCATAGGTCACAAGGCTATGAGTATGGCTATTGCCAAAGCCAAGGAATACGGTATGGGCATGGTAACTGTCCGTAACTCTTGTCATTACGGTATAGCGGGATATTATCCCGACATGGCATGCAAAGCAGGCTGTATAGGCATTACAGGCACAAATGCCCGTCCCTCTGTTGCTCCTACCTTTGGCGTTGAGGGTATTTTAGGCACAAACCCCTTAACTATTGGAATCCCCACTGACGAAGAATTCAATTTTCTTATAGACTGTGCAAGCTCTGTTACTCAGAACGGCAAGATCGAATACTATGCACGTATCGGCGAGGAAGTACATCCCGGAACGGTAATAGGTAGCGACGGAGAGCCTGTAACAGGTGATGCTGCAAAGGCCCTTGCCGATATAAGAAAAGGCGACGCCGCTCTTGTTCCCTTGGGCGGTATAGGAGAGACCCTTGGCGGTTATAAGGGTTACGGCTATGCTATGGCTGTCGAGTTGCTCTGTGCCGTATTACAGGACGGCATATACGGAAAGGATCTTGACGGTAAGGACGAAAACGGAAATAAGAGACCTTACCACTTAGGACATTTCTTTATAGCTATAGATACGGATCATTTTCTCGGCGAGGAGCTCTGCCGTAAAAAGGCAGGAGATATTCTTCGCAGTGTCCGTGCTTCAAAGAAGGCTCCGGGAGCGCAGCGCATATTCACTGCCGGAGAAAAGGAACACCTTACCCGTATGGCAAGAACAGACGGAGTTCCGATAAACCGTTCAGTACAGAAAGAGCTTAACGATATCCGCGATACACTTGGATTATACCAATACATATTCCCCTGGGAAAAATAAAAATGGCTAAAACACATGATATGACAGAGGGTCCTCTGTTTAAAAATATTGTATTATATACCATCCCCATAATTCTCACAAGTATATTACAGCTTCTTTTCAACGCCGCCGACCTTGTTATCGTCGGGCGATTCAGAGGAAGTCTGTCTGTTGCGGCAGTAGGTGCTACAGGCTCTATAACCATGCTTATAGTCAATCTGTTCATCGGGCTGTCTGTGGGTGCAGGTGTAACGGTAGCTCACGCTCTGGGCGCTAAAAAAGACCAGGAGGTACATCGCACGGTACATACCGCTATTCCGGCGGCTGTCATAAGCGGTGTTGTACTCACAGTTCTTGGTATTTCTCTGTCAACACCTCTTCTGTCGATGATGAACACCCCCGCAAACGTGCTTCCCTTATCTACTCTCTATATGAAGATATATTTTGCGGGTATTACCTTCAATATGCTCTACAACTTCGCCTCGTCAATTTTGAGAGCTGCCGGGGACACAAAATCACCCCTTATATTCCTGTCTATAGCAGGCGTATTAAACGTTATTTTGAACGTAATATTCGTTACGATATGTGATATGAACGTTGAAGGGGTTGCACTTGCCACAACCATATCACAGGCCGTGTCTGCGATGCTTGTGGTAAGAGCATTAATGAAGCGAACCGACTCCTGCAAGCTTGAACTTCGTCGTATGAAAATATACCGCGCCCAGCTCGCAAAGATAATTCGTATCGGCCTGCCTGCGGGTATACAGGGCTCCCTGTTCTCTATATCTAACGTAATTATTCAGTCATCTATAAATTCCTTCGGAGATATAGTAATGTCGGGTAACGCTGCGGCAGGTAACATCGAAGGCTTTGTATACGTTTGTCTCAACGCCTTCCACCAGACGGCAGTTAACTACGTAGGACAAAATGCAGGCGCAAAGAAGTATAAGAGAGTACTGAGAATACTTTTGATATGCCTCCTTCTCGTAACGGTCACAGGCATCGTATTCGGCGGAACAGTGTACGCCTTCGGCCCAAAGCTCTTATCCATTTATATCACAGATTCGGCAGAGGCAATAAGCTACGGTATCATCCGTATGAGCTTTATCTGTCTGCCCTACTTCCTCTGCGGTCTTATGGACGTATCCACTGGAGCACTACGAGGAATGGGTGCATCTCTTGCACCGATGATAATCTCCGTTCTCGGTGTATGCGGTATCCGTATAACTTGGATATATACGATATTCCGTTTGCCGCAGTACCATACTCCTCAATGTCTCTATTTTTCATATACCGTATCCTGGACGGTTACCTTTATCATACAAATGATAGCTTTCATCTTTATATACAGGAATAAAAAGAAAGAAATATGACAATACTCCCTTCATAAGAAGGGAGTGTTTTTATGATCGAAAAAGATACAATAAAGCTGTTACGTGAATGTGATGCCGGTGTCAAGATGGGCGTTGAGTCTATTACTCAGGTAGTAGACCACGTAAAGGATGAAAAATTCAGAAAGCTTTTAGCCGATTGCAGAAGCGAGCACGAAAAGTTGGACCGGGAGATAGACAGCCTGCTTAACAAATACGAGGACGAGGGCAAAAATCCCAATCCTATGGCTAAAGGTATGTCCTGGCTAAAGACAAACGTAATGCTTGATATGAAGGACAAGGACTGTACCGTAGCCGATCTTATGACCGACGGCTGTAATATGGGAGTTAAGTCACTTAACAGATATCTCAACCAGTATAAAGCGGCCGACGAGGTATCAAAGGATATCACCAAAAGACTTATCAACCTTGAAGAAAAATTAACGATAGATATAAGAGAATGGCTGTAGCAATAGCTACAGCCATCAATTATTCAAGCATCCATATTTGACATCTCACGCTGTGCCATAACGAGACCGTAATATATGCCTTCCTTTGCAATCAGCTCGTCGTGAGTACCAACCTCGGCAACTCTTCCCTTGTCGAGGACAACAAGTCTGGTAGCGTTACGAAGGGTTGAAAGTCTGTGAGCAATAGCAATAGTGGTACGCTGGTCAGAGAGCTTGGCAAGAGCGTCCTGTATCTGCTTTTCGGTCTCCGTATCAAGAGAAGCAGTTGCCTCATCAAGGATAAGTATACGTGGATCGTGAAGAAGAGCTCTTGCTATAGCGACACGCTGTCTCTCGCCGCCCGAAAGGGTTGAGCCGCGCTCACCAACTCTGGTATTATAACCGTAAGGCATACGGCAGATAAAGTCGTGACAGCCCGCAAGCTTAGCAACGGCTATTACCTCGTCACGGGTAGCACCGGGCTTAGCATAAGCGATATTCTGATATACAGTACCCGAAAACAGGAAGGTCTCCTGAAGCACTACGCCTATCTGTGAACGAAGAGACTCCTGAGAAATATCTCTTATATCAACGCCGTCAACAGTGATAGCACCGTCCTCGACGTCGTACATACGCATAATAAGATTGATAAGGGTTGATTTACCCACACCCGAAGCACCTACAAGACCTATAAACTCACCCGGCTTGATATGGATGTTTATCTTGTGAAGCACCTCGTTACCGCTATCATAACCAAAGGAAACGTCCTTGATATCTATCTCGCCCTTGATATCGATATCTACAGCCTTCTCTGCATCGGCGACATCTACCTCCTCGTCCATTATCTCAAAGACCTTGGCTGACGAGGTGGAGAACTCCATCCAACGGCGGGGGATCTGTGCGATCATACGAAGGGGTCCGTATATCATCGCGGTATAGGATGAGAACTGCGACATCTCACCGAGAGTCATCGTTCCACCGAGAATACGGTTACCAACGTAGAAGAGTATTATAAATTCACCGAGCCCAATGAAGAACCTCAGCACAGGCATTATAAAGCTCCAGCGTATATCTGTTATCTCCTGCATACGCTTTTCTTGGGCTGTTCCGTCTTGGAATCGCATAGACTCCTTATGCTCCATACCGAAGGATTTCACAACTCTGATACCCGAAAAGATATCGTGAAGTATAGAGTTTGTCTTTGAGCCTGCAAGCCATCTCTTATGAAATAGACCTCTCATGGACCTCCAGAAGAATCTGAAGGACATTACCACAAAGGGTGTGGGAAGCAGTATCATCAAAAACAGCATAGGGTCGTATATGAACATAAAGACCGCAACGGCTATAAACACCGCCAGCTGCTCAAGAATATTGGGCAGATAGTTGATAACGAAGTTCTGCAGGATATGGGTATCCCAACCCACGCGGCGCATAAGGTCGCCAGTATTTCGCTTTGAGATATTACCTACAGACAAACGCTCTATCTTGTCGAACAGCTCGTTACGTAGCTTGACTATCATCTTATTGCTTGCGGCAATAAGCACGTGATATCTTATAACCGATATAGTTCTTATAAATATCTCAAGTCCAAGTATAGACAGGATAATAACGGCATAAGCCATTATATCGGCATTGGCGGGATCGGCGCTCTTGATGTAGTTATCGACCGCAATACGGTTAAGATAAGGTATTACGAGACAGAGACCGCTGACACCGAAGAAAAGTATAATAGCAACCGCCATATACATCTTGTACTGAGAGAAGAGCTTAAAGGTTCTTACAAGCAGCTTTGTCTTGTTCTGACAGTGCAAGCAGACGTGAGAGCCGTCACGGTAAGGTCTGCCGCATTTGGGACACTTTTCTTCCTTATCGTTAAAGGGAGGCATAACTCCATCTTCAAGATAGTGGTTGAGACGTCGCACCTGCTTGATAAGACTCTTTGAATACTTAATATCGCTACGGCATATAAGGTGTACGGCATCATCATTGTCCTTATATGACACAAATATACAGCCTACACCGTTATCGGTAAGAAACTCCTTGATATCAGCTCTGTTGACTTTTTTTATTTCTTCCCCGTCAATACTTACCCTTAACTCCTCACCGTCAAACTCAACCGAGCCGTTGACACGCTTATCCGGTATCACAGGGTCGAGATTAAAGGATAATTTACATAACAATTCTTTATTTGACATATTCACACTCAGATATAAAGCTCAATTTTCTTATGACTCTTTTTATCAAGACCGACAATAGATTCAATAACAAATCTGTTACCGTCGACGTCGAGCAAAATTGCCTTATCATCACCTATACGAATGATATTACGGAAGGTATCCTGCATAGTGAAGCTGACCTTCCTGTCCTCTGTAGTTACTATAGTCCAATAGGAAAAGCCGTATCTTTCTTTTAGCGAAATAATAGTTTTTACTCTGGGCTCATAGTATTTGCGCTTAAGCTCTGTTCTGAGCAGATCCTCGGTCTCGCTGTCATAATCGGTAATATTGTATATAATACCGATCTCCTTGTTGTCGGGATCTATGACAGATATATATTCCCAGGGCTTATCAAAGGGGAAGGTTCGGTGCAGAAACACTCTGTCAAAGCTGTCTTCACCCTTTTTCACTGTAAGAAAGCCGTTCTTTACACCGAACTCTGAATTTGATCTGTCGAGGCGGACTATAGAAGCCGCGCCTTCTTTTATAATTTCGTTTGCCATAATTTACTCCGTAATTCCTGCGTTCTTCAGCGCCTCGAGCTGGAGGGTGTAGAGCTTATTGTATACACCGTCGGGGAGTTCAAGCAGCTCCTTGTGTGTTCCCTGCTCGGCCACCTTACCGTTTTCGATAACGATAAGCTTGTGGGCATCGCGAAGGGTGGACAGACGATGAGCTATCATAATAGTGGTCTTGCCCTTGGTCAGAGTGGAGAGCGCAGTCTGTATCATTTTTTCGGTCTTGGTATCCATTGCAGCGGTAGCCTCGTCAAGGATAAGTATCTTAGGGTCGCGCAGTATAGCCCTTGCGATAGAGACTCTCTGTCTCTCACCGCCCGAAAGATCCTTATGACCGAACCCAATCATTGTGTTATATCCGTCGGGAAGCTTGATGATAAAGTCGTGAGCACCAGCACACTTGGCGGCATATATCACCTCTTCGTAGGTAGCCTCGGGCTTGGCGTATCTGATATTGTCAAGTATAGAGCCTATAAAGAGATAAGTCTCCTGTGATACGATAGCTATATTCTTATAAAGCGACTTGAAGGAAAGATCCTTTACATTGATACCGTCGATATACACACCGCCCTCATCCGTATCGTATAAACGCATAATGAGGTTTGCAATGGTACTCTTACCCGCACCGGTATGACCCACGATACCGAGGATATGCTCAGCCTCAATATCAAAGGTAACGTTATCGATAACCTTCTTTGTTTTAGAATAACCGAAGTCTACTGCTCTGAATTCCACTCTACCCTTGATATCGTCAAGGCTAATGGCATCAGGCTTTTCGGTGATATCCGGCTCGGTATCATAAATCTCAAATAATCTCTGCAGAGAGTTCGAGGTGCTTGCAGTCCAGTCGATCATATGAGAAAAGAAGTACATAGGGCTGTATATCATATTGACGTAGGCGGTAAAGGTGATAAGCTCACCGTAGGTCATCTTGCCCTTCATGACCATATAACCGCCCAAGCCGATAGCGATCACGTTACCAACGTAAAGAATAACGCCGATATAAGGATATACGTAGTTATTAAAGAGAGCCAGCTTACGGTTATTGGCAGCCGCTATACGGTTGCTCTTATGAAATCTCTCGCTTTCCTCGTTCTCCTTGGCAAAGGCCTTGACTACGCGGATACCTCCCAAAACGTCGGAAAGCTGAGAGTTCATTCTTCGTACACCCGAATAGTGGTGGGTATGAAGCTTACGGGAAACAGCGTAGGTACGGCGAAGCGCAATATAGAAAACGGGGATCGTAACAAGAGTTAACGCCGCCAGCAGCGGATTCATAATAAACAGGATAACACAGAGTACGATGACCTGAACTATATTTATAAGAAAATAAGGAATACCGTCGCAGAAGAAGCCGTAAATGGTATTGGAGTCGTCGTTTACCTGAGTCATAAGTCCGCCAGTCTGTCTTCCGTTAAAGAAACTCATAGACAAGCGCTCTATGGCACCGAATATGGTATTCTTAAGGTCAAAGACAACCTTTGCGGCGATCTTTGTGGATATGTAACCGTTTATCATATCCGAGAATACCGAGAACACCTTTGTGGCAATGATAATGCCTAACGCAAGAAATATCTCTCCGTACAGATTACTGTTCTCGTCAAGTATCTTATCATAGAAAAATCCGTTTGAAAAATAAGGGATAAGTATACTCGTACCGGTGAGAAACACAAGTGAAATAAAGAGAACCGCCATCTCCGCCTTGTATTTAAGCAGAAACACACCGAAGCGGGAAAAGAGCTTGCCCTTCTCCATACACTTGGGACAGACCTTGCGGTTACGGTCGGGATAACGCATTCCGCACTTAGGGCAGGAGTTTTCCTTGGGATCATCCTCTTTATCTATCTCAAAGTCGGGAGAATCTATCTCGCCCTTTTTGATCTTGCCAAAATACTTGACGAAGAGGTTACAGTTACCCTTGCAGAAGTTAGTCATTGCCGAAAGGAAAATATAATCACCTTCGGTTGTTTTAGCAGTAAGCCTTGCAGTAGACAGTAGCTCCTCAACCTTTATGGATTCTATTTTCTCTGTATCGTAGCTTACAAAGGATTTTTCCTTCCAGTAGGAGTCGAGACCCTTGCCCTTTTCTTTACCCTCAAGGATCACGGAGCCGCTCGTAATGTAGAGCTTATCCTTTGTCAGAGCAATATAGGTATCGCAATATATATGCTCGTTATCCATATCGCAATATGCCATCAGGTATATATCGTCAACACCCTTTTCGGCAAGCATATCGATTATATATAAGGGGATCTTATCAAAGGTTACCATTTTATCCTCCTTTCCCTGTCCTTGTAGTCGGGACAATACTTGCTTACAATATCATAAAAATGTTTAGAGTGATTATGCTCCTTTATATGAGCAAGCTCGTGTATCACAACGTAATCTATAATATCCTCGGGATACATCATTACGCGGTATGAAAAGCATATACCGTTAACGGACGAGCAGCTGCCCAACCTCTTCTTTGCCGAGGTGATCTTGACACTTGCAGGCTCAACGCCCATAAGCGCAGAAAAATAAGCGACCTTAGAAGGCAAAATCTCTTTTGCTCTGCATTTAAGGTCAGCGATCTCATATTCGTCAATTTCCGGTGGTCTGTTCGCAAGCCTTTGCGATCTGATTTCAATATGCTTTTCTATCCAATCTCGGTGAGCTTCTATAAAGTCATCAATATCCTTCTGCTTCATACGAAGGGGTGCTCGTACTATCACCTCAAGCTCAGGTGATATCTCAACCGAGATCGATCTTCTTTTTGAACGTATAATCTTACACATAGGCTCATTATACACCAATATATGGCATATTTCAATACTTTTTAAATTATTAAAGGACCTCGGATGAGGTCCTTTTGTTATTTATTGTAGCACTTATCAAGGAACTTGCCGTTATCAACGATAAATCTCTCGTGGGTACACTCACCTACAAGCTCTCTTTCGTCAAAAGCCTTAATGTCAAAAACCAATCTTCTGCGATCGATCTCGGTAAGCGTGCACTCGCACTTAACCGTCATACCTACGGGTGTTGCCGCAACGTGCTTTAGCTCAACCTTGGTACCAACGGTAGACTGCCCCTCCTCAAGATGAGGCAGAACACACTCAGCTGCGCACAGCTCCATAAGTGTAAGAAGTGCGGGAGTAGAAAATACTCTCAGACTTCCGCTGCCTACGGCTGCTGCAGTATTGTTTTCATCACATATAACTTCTTTTGTATTCTTTAATCCTATCTCTAACATAATATCCTCCGAATATTTGATAATATATTATAACATAAGATTCTTCTTTTTACAAGTAATATTGACTACACAGATAAATAATGATATACTTTATACATGAAATACGTTTACTTAACCGAAACCGAATCAACAAACAAATACGCAAAAGAGCTTGCTAAAGCAGGAGCCGACGAATTTACAGTTATAATAGCCGATAAGCAAACAGGCGGATACGGACGTATGGGAAGAGCCTTTTATTCTCCCGATGCAAGCGGACTCTATATGAGCGTCATTTTAAAGCCCGTCATCCCGCCCGAAAAGGCTCTGTATATCACAACAGCAGCAGCAACGGCAGTATCCCAAGCAATCGAAGATATCAGCGGCACGGCGGCAGGCATAAAGTGGGTCAACGATATATTTATCGATAATAAAAAGGTCTGCGGAATACTTACCGAGGCAAGCTGTAAGGGTGACAAGCTCAACTACGCGATACTGGGTATAGGTGTTAATATTTATACCCCCAAAACGGGCTTCCACCCCGAAATCAAGGATATTGCAGGATCGGTATTTGACACTCCCGTTGATATAAGAGACAGACTTGCTGAAGCTATCGTTGAAAGATTTTACTATTATTACAAAGACCTTGAAGAAAAGAATTTTCTTTCTTACTACAGAGATAAAAATATAGTTACCGGTAAAAACATCAAGGTTCTAAAGAGTGAAGGCTCCTATAACGCAACAGCACTTTCAATAGACGAGGAGTTTCGACTTATAGTTGAGGATGAAAATAAAAACATCACCGCCCTTGACAGCGGTGAAATATCGATAAGGATATGATAACATGAAAAAAGCACTTTTGATCATAATTACGTTCATATTGGTATTGAGCTTCAGCTCATGCGTATCAAAAGAAGTGACCCAGTCCTCTGACTTTTCGGACTTCACCGTATATGATTGCAACAATAATAAAGTATCCCTGTCGGAAAAATTAAACGAGGGAAAGCCCGTTATCTTCAACTACTGGACAACCTGGTGCCCCTACTGCCTTGAAGAAATGCCCGATTTTGAAGAGGTATATAAGGAATACGGCGACAGAGTGACATTCATGATGATAGATGTAAACGGTGGCGGCAACGACACCATTCCCGAGGCAAAGGCGTATATCGAGAAAATGGGTTATACCTTCCCTGTTTATTTTGACACCGACCTGTCCGCTACCTACGCTTACGGGGTTGGTTCCTTCCCCACAACGGGAATAATCGACGCTGATGGTAAGCTCTACTACTGTCAGGCAGGAATGCTTACCAAGGATCGACTTATAACGATGATAGAGGATATAATAAAATGAGGATGCTTTTGCATCCTCATTTTTTATTATTCTGTTCTGAGCGCAACCACGGGGTCTTTCTTTGCCGCACTTCTGGAAGGAATTATACCCGAAATAAGAGTAAGAAGAACGCTTATAATAACAAGTATTATTGCCGCAGGCAGAGGCAGGAATGCCCTGAGGTTGGGTATATCGGTCAGCGCATAAAGGATTGCGTTTATCGGTATACACAGAATTGCCGTAATAACAACACCGAACAGACCCGAGGTGAAGCCTACTATCATAGTCTCAGCATTGAACATACGGGAAACGTTACGCTTTGAAGCACCTATAGCACGGAGAATACCGATCTCCTTAGTTCTCTCCTGTACAGAGATAAGGGTAATGACACCTATCATGATAGAAGAAACTATAAGCGATATGGCAACGAAAGCGATAAGGACGTAGGTTATAGCGTCGATTATAAGTGTAACAGAGTTCATCATTATACCGATATAGTCGGTATACTTGATCTCGTGTACTTCATCAACAGCCTCGTTATAATCCTTGATAGCCGCTGTGATTATATCCTTGTTCTCAAAGGAGGATGCAAAGATATTGATAGCAGAGGGCCTCTCAAGATCAAGATAACCAAGCTTCACAAGATTATCCTCATAGGTAGAATCAGAGAAGGTCATTATCTCGTCATAATATCTACCGTACTGCTCATCGGTAAAGCTCTCAAGATCGGACGCCAGCCCCATAAGAAGCTGCTCGGGAGGCATCTGAGCCATCTGCTGAGCAACACCTGCGGCATACTGCATCTTTATCTGCTCCGCCATAAGTTTTGCGAAGGTTTCTTTAAGTTCATCGTCAGTCATGGATGCGAGGTAATCGCTTATCTCTTCCTTTGACACACTCATCTGAGAGCTCATTCCGTCCATAAGCTGAGTCTCCATGTCTTCACGGCTCATAGCCCCAAGGGTACTGTCTATCTGTGTCTGAACGTAATCCGGCTTGGGAATAGACTTGATAGCGATATAAGTCTTTGCCTTTTCCGCAGGATCAAGAGAATCGATATATGCGCGGAGATCTTCCTTCTTCTCTGCATTACTCATCTCATCCTTTTCAGGCTTAAAGGGCAAGCCTGTAAGGATATCCGTATCCGCATCCTCCAGCTGAGCGGTGATGACGGGAGCATCCTTCGCCTCGTTTATAACGTACTCGGTAAGAGCTCTTGTATAGCCGATATTTCCTGTCAGCATAGGTGCGGAGCAATCCTCATTGGGTCTGATAATACCCGAGACCTTAAGCTTAAGACCGCTATCGTAGAGATAGCGCAGTCCCGCATCCGTATCTCTGAGGTCTGTGTATCCGCCGGTCGTCTCGTCATAAACGTAGCAGGAGGAATTGAGTATCGTTCTGTATTCTCTTTCGCATATATCCTTGTAGCTCCAGCTCTGGGAAATATTTTCTATATGCTCGCTCTTCATGGTAGCATCGATCATCTTGTCGATACGCTCCTGAGGAATAAGACCGAGAGCATAGAGGGTAACGTCGTCAAGCTCGTGATTCTCATCAAGAACTATAACGATCTCGTTATAGTCGTTAGGCCAGGAGCCGTAAACTACGTCGTACTGTTTTTGGAGAATATCATTTACCCCCGAGCCGTCCTTTGCGGGCAGAAGCTCCTGCCAAAGCTTAGGTGAGCTCATTGTCATAGAAGCCATAGGATTGTTGCCCATCATAGACTCCATAGCAGAAACGTCTATACCGATATATTCGCTCATGATCTTTGCCATAAACTCCTCGGTATCGGTATGAATGATATCGCCCTCAATATTCTTGGTATATATAAGCATCTCAAGGTCGTAGGAATACTGGATACCGTTTACAGCCTCGGAGAGCTCGCTTCCCTCCTTATCAATTTCAGATAGAAGATGCTCGTTAAAGCTCTTGAGGTCGTTTTCGGTCTCCTCCATATTGTTCATAGCATTTACTATGTCAACGATAGCCTCTTTCTTATAGACCTTATCCTTTTCGTGGCTTGACGATTCGGCAGAAACGTTCATAAAGGTCTCCATTATAGTACCAAGCTCCATGGTGCTTGCTTCAAGGGTCAGAGGGTAAGAGGACAGAGTCTCCTCCTGTATTGAGTCGATATAGGCTGTCGTACCCTGAGAAACAGAGAGGATCAGCGCAATACCTATAATACCGATAGACCCGGCAAAGGATGTAAGAACAGTTCTTCCCTTCTTAGTAAACAGATTCTTTAAGGAAAGCATAAAGGAGGTAAAGAAGGACATAGAGGGCATCTTTTCCTTCCCCGGCTTTTCGTTTCTTACCAGAGAAGTCTTTTCATCATCACTCAAGGGAGCAGAGTCTGAGGTAATTCTACCGTCAAGCATACGGATGATACGGGTGGAGTAGTCTGCGGCGATCTCGGGATTATGGGTTACCATAATGATAAGACGCTCGTTTGATATCTCCTTTAAGATATCCATTACCTGCTTACTGGTCTCTGTATCAAGGGCACCCGTAGGCTCGTCGGCAAGGATAATATCGGGGTCGTTTACAAGAGCTCTTGCTATAGCAACACTCTGCATCTGACCACCCGACATCTGGTTAGGTCTTTTCTTTAACTGATCGCCAAGTCCGACCTTACAAAGAGCCTCCTTTGCACGTCTTCTGCGCTCAGACTTCGAAACACCCGACAGAGTGAGGGCAAGCTCAACGTTAGAAAGCACCGTCTGGTGAGGAATAAGATTATAGCTCTGGAAAACAAAGCCTATCTTATGGTTACGGTAGCTGTCCCAGTTTCTGTCCTTATAATCCTTGGTAGACACACCGTCTATAACAAGGTCACCCTCGGTATACTGGTCAAGACCGCCGATGATATTCAGCAGCGTAGTCTTACCGCAGCCCGAAGGACCGAGTATGGAAACAAAATCATTACGTCTGAACTCAAGGTCGATTCCCTTAAGTGCCGCAACAGTCTCGTCACCTGATATATAATTTTTAACTATACCTTTTAATTCAAGCATATATATCGCCTTTCTATTATTTTATGCCTTTATTTTATCACAGCAATTATGAATTTTCAATCGAATTATACATAATTTTCCATTATATTTTGCATAAGTAATTCTTAAAGGACACAACCGCATCAACACAGAACTTATCCACAAGCTCAGGCGGAAAATCAGGCGACGGAGTAGTTTCTGTCGAGCGGTCGCGGTCACGGTTGAAAACAAGATAGCTCTTTATCTTATCCGCAGGAAAAAGCTCAAGAGAATCGTATCTGCATTCATCGACCTTACACATATCGTCCCATATGTCCCTTGACCAATCCACGTTCTTATATATATGAGTTCCTATAAGTCTTATCTGCCAGCGGTAATCGCGGAACCAGCATTCACCCTTATAATTCCTTTTGTGCTCAGCCATGGGGCCTCTATCCCACAGCATATCAACGTAGAGATGCAGAAGAACACCGAGCTGATAGGGATCACTGAGATCAAGAGTACGCGCAAACTCCGTCAGCCGTTGTTCTCTGTCCTCTTTATATATTCTTAAGTGGCTCTTGTCCTTTATCTCACGGATATCCATACAGTCGGGAGCTTCGTTTCCGATATAAAATGCAAGATCTGCATCGGGATCGTATAATTTAGCGCACACAAGGTGCATCATAGCGCAGGGCATTTTTAATAAATCTCCTATTTATAGAATATCTCCATATCCTCGCCCTCTCTCCAAGGACCGAATGCCTCGTTTACAGGGTTAAAAAATATGGGCATATATTTGTCAAAGTTTTCAGCCTGAGGCATCTTTGATACCTCTTCAGGTGTTGCCCAGAACACACTTCCCTCGTCGGTAGCAGAAAGAATTTCACCCGAATAATCGCTTGTTCTGTAACAGAAAACTATATATCTATCATCGGTATCCTTGTTGCACCAATGTATAACACCGCAGGACTCAAGATTAAAAATATCAAGCCCCGTTTCTTCTTTTATCTCACGTACGGCAGAATCTACAAAGCTCTCTCCCGGCTCAACGTGTCCTCCGGGAAAGGTCACGCCCTTCCAGTACTTGACACGCTCCTGCACAAGAACCTTGCCGGTATCCTTATCGCGAACCATAACCATATTGGTCAATTCAAATTTAGGCATAATTACCTCCAAAACATATTACCCTATATAATATCACCAAAATATTAATATTTCAAGATATCTGTTGACATATGATACTATGCGTTGTATAATATAATACGAAAGGGGGTATCAGTATGGATATTCAGCTTAAAAGAGGTTTTATTGAAATATGTGTATTAAGCCTTCTCTCCAAGGGAGATTCCTACGGATACGCACTTATACGGGACGTATCTACCTGCGTTGAGATATCCGAGTCAACGCTCTACCCTATTCTTAAACGTCTTGAGAGTGCAAATCTGCTGACGGTATACACCGAGGAATATAACGGCAGACTGAGAAAGTATTACACGATAACAGACGGAGGACGCAAGCATCTCCGCGAATTCCCCGCAGAGTGGCGGGAGATGACCAAAATATATAATTTTATCAAGGAAAACTCCGAGGAGGTGCGAAATGGATAAGAAATGCTTTTTGGATGAATTGAGAAAAAAACTCTCCTTCCTTACAAAGGATGAGCTTGAAAGAACTATAGCCTATTATAACGAGATGATCTCTGACCGTATAGATGCGGGAATGAGCGAGGAAGAGGCTGTAGCGGCTGTAGGCAGTATCGATGAGATAGTTGACTCGGTAAAAGCAGAAGGTAACTATCCCCACGTTACTAAAACGGATAATAAAAAGAGTACCTTTGTTAACGTCATGCTCATTGTCGGGATAATAGCGTTATACGTTGCTTTAGTATGGGATATAATCCTCTCGGTAGGATTTGCCGTATCAGCGTTAATCTGTCTTATAGCCTCTATCCCTATGGGCATTACGGTAGGCATACCCGCATTCTTAATATTTATAGGTATAGCACTTACACTGATTGCATTATTCCTTATAACCATACCCATCTCCTCATATATAAGATTTGGTATAAGACGCACAAAGGAAGCTTTAAGGAGGTAGTAAAATGAAGAAATATACAGGTTTATGGATAGCAGCTGCAATAATCCTCTGTATCGGTATATCGCTTACTGTTGCAGGTGTTACAAGCGGCGCAACACAGATAATAAAAAATTCCGACGGAATCTTTGACAGAATCGGCAATCTTATGGAAAGCAATATACACAAATATAAGCAGTCCCCTGAGAACATTGATATAGGCAGTAACACTCAGGAAATACAGCGTGTAGAGCTTGATCTTGATGGCTACAACGTAATACTTGTGCCCACAAATAAAGATGCATCCGTAAACGACAGCACAGGTATTACCGTTTCCACCGAGAACGGTGTTATGACTGTCAAGGGCGTCTATGCCGAAAACAAGCTTACAGCGCCCACCGTAAAGATATATATTCCTACAGTTGAGCTGAGTGCTAATATTAAAAATTCCACGCTCAGCGCAGAGCGTATAGATCTTGCGTCACTGAATATTATTGCTACCAACACGGTAATTTCTATTGAGGAAAGCCTTATAGGAACAGCATTTGATATAAACACCGACAACGGTGCCGTATCTCTTGAAAACGTCAAATGTAAAACAGGTGACATAAACGTCACCAGCACATCGGGTATTATCTCTGTAGAAGAAACAAGTGCTCCCGGAATCGGTATAGTATCAGATACCGGCAGAGTAGAATTTTCCTCCCTTCGTACCGACAGTATTGAGGTATACACGGGTAGCGGATCTATAGAAGGCGATCTTGAGGGCAGAAGAAGTGACTACACCGTCAACATCACCAAGGGCGGCAGCCTTACAACAAACGGAAACGGCGCAAAAACCGTCAATATATTCACCGATAGCGGCAGAGTTAACGTCGAATACGACGACTAATAAAAAAATTAAATCCCCTCGTTTGAGGGGATTTGTTTGTTATTAACCAAGGTAGTAATTACCGAGAGCATCTGCTGCCATGATAGCTGCATAAACGCTGTCAGCAGTAACAGTAAAGGGCATGTTGTGGATAGTCTCGCCGTCAACTGCAGCAGCCTCAGCAACCGCTCTGATCTTCTCGGGAGTAACCTCCTCGATGCCAAGCTCACGGAGTGTAACAGGAAGACCTGCCTCGATACAGAAGAGGATAACCTCCTCAAGCTCCTCAGCGTTCTCCATAACGAGCTGAGTGATGGTACCAAAGGCTACCTTCTCACCGTGGTACATATGATGACACTCGGGAAGAACGGTAAAGCCGTTGTGGATAGCGTGAGCACCTGCAAGACCGCCGGACTCAAATCCGATACCGGAAAGCAGAGTGTTAGCCTCGATCACCTTATTTACAGCGGGAGTGCAAACGTTTCTCTCAAGAGCAAGCTTTGCATCGATGCCGTTGTCGATAAGTGTGTTGTAGCAGAGCTCTGCAAGTGCGAGAGCTGCATTTGTAACTGTACCGCCTGCGCAGGTACCGGAGTTGGAAGCTGCGGTAGCTCTTGCCTCAAACCAGGTTGCGAGAGCGTCACCCATACCGGATACTGTAAGTCTTGCGGGAGACTTAGCGATAACGTCTGTATCCATAAGAACAAGGTTGGGGTTAGCGGGTAAGAAGAGGTACTTTTCAAATACACCCTCATCTGTATAGATAACAGAAAGCGCACTGCAGGGAGCGTCAGTGGATGCGATGGTGGGAACGATAACCACAGGAAGCTCACAGTAGTAAGCAACAGCCTTAGCGGTGTCAAGTATCTTACCGCCGCCGATACCGATGATAACGTCGCTACCCTTTTCTGCAACTATCTTCTTGAGTCTCTCGATCTCTGTCATAGAGCACTCGCCGTTAAAGTAATCAAAGTCTATCTTTGTATCAACAAAGCTTGCCTCAACGTCAGCACCGCTGCGTCTGTAGCCGGACTCGCTGATAAGCGCGAGAGCACTCTTACCGAGCTTGGATACGTACTCGCCTAATTTCTTTAATTCACCTGCGCCCTGAACATACTTAGAAGGGCTGATAAGGATACTTGCCATAATATTCCTCCGAATGATATAATTATATACTACTATTATTTTACATAGGGAATAAAAACTATTCAATAATTAAATGTTAATGCTTTAAAAACCATTCTATCAAGTCATCGCTTGAATATACAATATCCCAGCAATTATGAGTAACGCCTGGAAATACCGTCAAGGTAGCCTTACCTCCGTCACGGTTTATGGAGCTTGCCATAGAGAGGCTGTCGTGGACGTCCACCGAAGGGTCGCAGTCACCATGGTATATACGGCAAGGGATATCCTTTAATATACCGCCGTACCAGTTTATACCGCTTCCGCATATGGGAGCAATAGCCGCGAAACGCTTTGGCTCTGCCTGAGCCATAAGATAAGTTCCAGTACCGCCCATACTGATACCTGTAAGGTATATGCGTTTCTCATCCACGGGCAGAGTATCGCAGATATAGTCAAGGAATTTATGCAGCGACTCTACATAGTTGCCCCAGTATTTATCCTCGGGACACTGAGGGGAAATGAATATAAATGGATATTCTCTTCTGTCCTCAACGTGATATTTCATATACCCGTGCTTAGCAAGAAGATCAAGGTCCTCTCCGCGCTCCCCTGCTCCGTGAAGAAATAGAACAAGGGGGTATTTTTTATTTTCCGAAAAATCCTTTGGCAGATACTGTATATACCCGAAGCTCTGATAATGCTCCGACTCATAAAAATGCTTACTGTACATTCTTCTTCTCCTTTGAAGGAATAAGGAAGATAAATATGAGTGAGCTTACAAAGAGCAAATAGGGATAGAATAATAAGGGGATTATATCAAAGGCAGAAAGCTGTCCGCCCAGCTCTGCAACCGCAGACAAGGCAACAAGCATCTGAGCACCGTAGGGTAAGATCGCCTGGAAGATACAGGAAAAGGTATCAAGCAGTGAAGCCGCCTTTCTTTTTGTAATACCGTAATTCTCTGCAATATCCTTTGCTATGGGGTTAGCCATAACTATTGCAACGGTATTGTTGGCTGTAGCTATATCAAGCACGCCTACCAAGAGACCCATACCGAACTGACCGCCCTTTTTGCCCTTGAATATCCTTTTGATTCCGTAAAGCAGCGCATCAAAGCCGCCAAACTCGCGTATAAGAGCGCAGATAGCTGAAACAAGTATGGTAACAACGATAGTCTCAAACATACCTGCAGCACCCGAGCCCATATTACCTAAAAGCTCTGTAAAAGCAACAGAGCCTGTTGCAAGCATAATAACCGAGCCTGAGACAATACCTATAAGAAGCACAATAAACACGTTGATTCCCACGATTCCGCCGATAAGAACGAGAACATACGGTATTATCTGTATCAGATTATAGTCATGGGCGATCTCACCGCTTATCTCAGTATTAAAGGACATCACAAGTATGATAATAAGAGAAACTGCAGCCGCAGGAAGGGCTATGAGGAAGTTCTCCTTGAACTTATCCCTCATATGACATCCCTGACCGTTGCAGGCAGCTATCGTCGTATCGGATATAAATGAAAGGTTGTCACCGAACATAGATCCTCCTACCACTGTGGCAACACAGAGCGCAAGGTCAAATCCGGAGGCATTTGAAACCGCTACCGCTATAGGTGTAAGCAGGGTTATTGTGCCGACAGAGGTACCCATAGCAAGGGACACAAAGCAGGCTACCATAAACAAAACCACTACAGCATTCTGCGGGGGTATCACGGACAGCATAAAGTAAGCAACACTCTCTGCAGACGCTCTGCCTACTACACCTACAAATATGCCAGCTTCGAGGAAGATAAGCAGCATTGTGATAATATTCTTATCCCCGACACCGTGTCCCATTATCTCAAGCTTACACTCAAAGCTAAGACCCTTGTTCTGTAAGCAAGCAACCAGAAGCGCCACAAGAAACGCCACTACTATGGGAATATTATAGAACCCCATAGGTATCTTAAGCACGTATTCAAATAATATACCGAGCCCTAAATAGAGTATAAGAAATACTCCTATAGGTAAAAGGGCTCTTACTCTACCTTTATTCATAATCTGTACCTCAATGAAGCAGTCCTGTAGGACTGCTTCAACACTTTATATTTCCTTCTGTAATTCAAGAAGTGTATCAACCATTATGTGTCCTGTGTCCTCGGACATATTAACGTAACGGTCAAGGGTCACCTCATAACCGCCCTCAGCGAAAGCGTGCTTGGGAGCGATATATCCGTAACAGCCGTTGGCAAGCTCAACGTTGACGTTATTCTTGAAGGTGGAGCCTTCCTTTATGTCAAAATTAAGCTCAGCGAACATCTCACCGGGAGCGCCATTAAACACAACGTCACCTACTCGGATAACCTGGAGCTCAACGTTTTCGTTCCAGATGGGGTTCTCACGGAGATTGACCATACACTTGGCATAGGAACGCTCCATAAGCTCGTTGTCGCCTGTAGAGGGCTTTTCAAAGCCGTCCTCCTCCTGAACCTCAAGCTTCTTGATATCGCCTGCAAGGTATGCCTTACCCCACTCATATTCTGCGTCTGTGGGCTGACGGCGATCAATAACCTTAACCTTTGAAGCAACTGCAAGGGTCTTGATATCCTCGCAAAGAATATTCTTATAAACGCCTAATACGTCGGCTGCAAGAATACGGCCGCACTTGATATGGCCATTCTTGCCGAAGTTATGTCCTCCGCGGTAGTCGATATGAGTGATATCACCGCAGAAGCCGTTTAAAAACAGAGAGATAACCTCCTGTCCAAGCTCGCGCTTGATGCAGCGGGAAAGCTCACCGGGATAGTC
>JAZRQH010000202.1:0-2445 GCA_045649645.1 Eubacteriales bacterium | reverse complement strand
CTGTCTTCACTTAAAAAATATTTATAATTAACATACAGGGGGAACAATAAAATGGCAGATTTCAAAATGTTAGCCATCGACCTTGGTGCTTCCAGCGGTAGAGGTATCGTAGGTCGTTTCGACGGCACAAAGCTTACTCTTGAAGAAAACCACCGTTTTGATAACGATCCCGTAATTGCGGCAGGTACATTCTACTGGGATATCCTTCGCATATTCTTCGAGATCAAGAACTCTATCCGTAAGTGTGCGCTTTCCGCAGATAAGGATATTTCTTCTATCGGTATCGACACATGGGGTGTTGACTTCGGTCTTCTTGACAAAGACGGTAAGCTCCTTGGCAATCCCGTTCACTACCGTGACGCACGCACCATGGACTTTGAGAACTGGGCTTTTGACAAGCTTTCAAAAGAGCAGATCTTCGAAAAGACCGGTATCGCACACGTAAACTTCAACAGCGTATTCCAGCTTATGTCTGCACTTCGCACCAATCCCAAGGCTTTTGACCAGGCAGACAAGCTTCTCTTCATTCCCGACCTTCTCAACTACTTCCTTACAGGTCAGGCTAAGACAGAGTACACCGTAGCATCCACAGGCGGTCTTCTTGATGTTAAGAACCGTAACTGGGCTATGGATATGATCGCAGAGCTTGGTATTCCCACCAATATCTTTACCGAGATCGCTCAGCCCGGTACAGTTCTGGGTAAGCTTCTTCCTCAGATCTCCGAGGATACAGGTATCTATGATGCAAACGTTGTTCACGTTGCAGCTCACGATACTGCAAGTGCGGTTGTTTCTGTTCCCGCTAAGGGCGAGGACTTCATCTACATAAGCTCCGGTACATGGTCACTTATGGGTATGGAGCTTAACGATCCCAACCCCTCTATCGAGGCTATGAACTGTGGCTTTACTAACGAGGGCGGCACCAACGGCAAGATCAGATTCCTTCGTAATATCATGGGTCTCTGGCTTGAGCAGGAGTCCAAGCGTCAGTGGGCTCGTGAGGGTGAAAAGACCACCTACGACCAGCTTTCCGACATGGCTATGGCAAGCGAGGCACACAAGTGCTTCATCAACCCCGACGATCCTTCCTTCATGGCACCCGGCAACCTCCCCAAGAGAGTTGCAGAGTTCTGTGAAAAGACAGGTCAGTACGTTCCCCAGACCAAGGGCGAGATCATCCGTTGTATCTTCGAGTCCCTTGCTCTTAAGTACCGTTGGACCGTAGAAAACATGGATGCTATGATGGGCAGATATACTCCCTTCATCAACATCGTTGGCGGTGGTACCAAGGAAGCTCCTCTCTGTCAGTTCACTGCTGACGCTTGCAAGCGTCCCGTATACGCAGGTCCTACAGAGGCAACCTCTATCGGTAACCTTCTCGTTCAGCTTATGGCTGCAGGCAAGGTTGCAAACCTTGACGAGGCAAGACAGGTAGTTCGCGACTCCTTCGAGATCAAGTGCTACGAGCCCAAGGACGCTGATAAGTGGGATGCAGCTTACGAGCGCTTCCTCAAGCTTCTTTAATTCGTAATTATAGGAAGATTTTGTCCTTCGGGACAAAATCGACCTTATAAATATAAAATAAATTTGGAGGATTACATAAATGATTAACAAGAGCTATGAATTAGCAAAAGAGATCTATGCAGCTCAGGGTATCGATACCGATGCTGCGATCGCTAAGCTTAAGAACATTCCCGTTTCACTTCACTGCTGGCAGGGTGACGACGTTATCGGCTTCGACCACGACGGTCCCCTCAACGGCGGTATCCAGACCACAGGTAACTACCCCGGCAAGGCAACCACTCCCGAGCAGCTTATGGCTGATATGGACAAGGTTCTTTCCCTCTGTCCCGGTACCAAGAAGATCAACGTTCACGCTTGCTACGCTATCTTTGAGGACGGCGAGTTTGCTGACCGTGACAAGCTCGAGCCCAAGCACTTCGCTAAGTGGGTAGAGTTTGCAAAGGCAAGAGGCTGCGGCCTTGACTTCAACCCCACCTTCTTCTCTCATCCCATGCAGAAGGACGGACTTACCCTCTCTAGCCCCGACGAAACCGTAAGAAAGTTCTGGGTAGAGCACGGTAAGGCTTGTATCAGAATTTCCGAGTATTTCGCAAAGGAAACAGGTATGCCCTGTGTTATGAACATCTGGATAGGCGACGGCTTCAAGGACGTTCCCGCTGACCGTATGGGTCCCAGAATGAGATATAAGCAGTCTATCGAGGAGATCCTCTCCGAGCCCTACGACTTCAACCTCGTTAAGCCCTGCGTTGAGTCCAAGGTATTCGGTATCGGCGTAGAGTCCTACACTGCAGGCTCTGCAGAGTTCGCTCTCTCGGTTGTTGCGGCTAACTCCGACAAGTGCATTCCTCTTATGGATAACGGTCACTACCATCCTACCGAAGTAGTTTCCGACAAGATCCCCGCACTTCTTTGCTTCTTCCC
>JAZRQH010000201.1:0-4488 GCA_045649645.1 Eubacteriales bacterium | reverse complement strand
CTTTACCGACTGCGCTAAGCTCACAGACGTGACCATCCCCGCATCCGTAACCTATATCGATGACAGCGCATTTGACAAGAACAATCCTCTCCTCACATTCCACGTAGAGGCAGGCTCTGTAGCTGAGCAGTACGTTAAGGATAATCACCTTAAGTACGATAACAACATCTAATAAAAAAGCTCTCCGAAAGGAGAGCTTTTTTAAATGCGTAATTCGGAATGCGGAATGCGGAATTAAAGAAAAAAAGTCGGTTCATTGAACCGACTTTTGTTATATATAAGTTTTATCAAACACCCCATCGTGTGATAGCAAACGGCTTCAACCGTGATTCACGCGATTATAGCCGCACCGAAAATTGGTACGATTCGCGCAAACAACCCATCGTGTGATCGTATACAGCCTTAACTGAGCTTTACCCGATTGATGGGTCCAGGGACTGGTCCCTGGTGCTTACTGGTTGGAAGCTTCTACGATCTTTGCGAAGTCTGCTGCCTTGAGGGAAGCACCGCCGATAAGACCGCCGTCAACGTTGCTCTTGGAGAGAAGGCTCTGAGCATTGCCTGCGTTCATAGAACCGCCGTACTGGATGGTAACGGTCTCTGCAACCTCTCTGCCGTACTTAGCAGCGAGAACGTCACGGATAAGAGCGCAAACCTCTTCTGCCTGATCGTCGGTAGCGGTAAGACCTGTACCTATAGCCCATACGGGCTCGTATGCGATGATAACCTTCTTAAGCATATCAGCGTCAACGCCCTGGAGAGCAACCTTGGTCTGAAGAGCAACTACCTCAGCGGTGATGTCCTTCTGTCTCTCGTCAAGAAGCTCGCCTACGCAGAGGATAACGTTAAGACCTGCGTTAACACCTGCAAGGAGTCTCTTGTTTACAGTCTCATCGGTCTCACCGAAGTACTGTCTTCTTTCGCTGTGACCTACGATAACGTACTCAACACCGCACTCAACGAGCATCTCTGCGGAGATCTCGCCTGTGTAAGCACCCTTGGGCTCAAAGTGAACGTTCTCTGCGCCAACCTTGATAACGCTGCCCTCTGCTGCTGCCTTTGCTGCTGCAATGTCAACAAAGGGAACGCAAAGTACTACGTCGCAAGCGGGCTCTGCGGGAAGAGTGGTCTTCATTTCATTGATAAGAGCAGTAGTCTGGGAGGGAGTCATGTTCATCTTCCAGTTTCCTGCGATAACTGTCTTTCTTGTAGCTCTGTTCATTGTAATATCTCCAAACTAAATTATTTTATATGTTAATCGGGCGTATGATTACGCCCGATCGTTATTCGAAAACGCTTATACAAGCTAAATAGTTGCTTACGCAACAGCTAAATTATGCTACGCATAGCTAAATTTCACTTTGTGAAGCTAAATTAAATCCGCCTTAAAGCTGGGCGAAGCCCAATTTAGCTCTGTAAGGAATTTAGCTGAGCAACGCTCAATTTAGCTCGCCGAAGGCGAATTTAGCTCTTGCTTACTTATCAAGTAAGCAAGCAATACCGGGAAGCTCAAGACCCTCGAGGAACTCGAGAGATGCGCCGCCGCCTGTAGAGATGTGAGTCATCTTGTCAGCAAAGCCGAGAGTGTTGATAGCTGCAGCAGAGTCACCGCCACCGATGATAGAGATGGAACCGCTCTCAGCAACTGCAGTAGCAACTGCGCGAGTACCGGAAGCGAACTTCTCCCACTCGGAAACGCCCATAGGACCGTTCCATACTACAGTGCCTGCAGACTTGATAGCCTCAGAGAAGAGAGCCTCGGTCTTAGGACCGATGTCAAGACCCATGTAGTCATCGGGAATGTTGTCGGAGTCAACGAGAATATCGTTACAGTTGGGGTCGTAAGCATCGCCGCAACGGTTGTCAACAGGGATAAGGAAGTTTACGCCCTTAGCCTTAGCCTCAGCCTGAAGCTCCTTTGCAAGGTCGAGCTTGTCGTCCTCGCAGATGGAGGTACCGATGGTGTAGCCGTTAGCCTTGAAGAAGGTGTAAGCCATACCGCCGCCTACGATAAGGGTGTCAACCTTGTTGATAAGGTTCTTGATAACGCCGATCTTGTCGGAAACCTTAGCGCCGCCGAGGATAGCAACGAAGGGTCTCTTGGGCTCAGAAAGAGCGCCGCCCATGATGGAGATCTCCTTCTGAATGAGGTAACCGCAAACTGCGGGGAGGTAGTCAGCAACACCTGCAGTAGAAGCGTGTGCACGGTGAGCTGTACCGAATGCATCGTTTACAAAAATGTCTGCCATAGAAGCGAGAGCCTTTGCGAAGTCGGGATCGTTCTTGGTCTCTTCCTTGTGGAAACGAACGTTCTCGATAAGCATTACGTCGCCTTCGTTAAGAGCAGCAGCCTTAGCCTGTGCGTCCTCACCGATAACGTCCTTAGCAAGAACAACTTCCTTGCCGAGAAGCTCGGAGAGACGAGCAGCTACGGGAGCAAGGGAGAACTCGGGCTTGAACTCACCCTTGGGTCTGCCCATGTGGGAGCAGAGGATAACCTTTGCGCCGTTGTCAGCGAGATACTTGATGGTAGGAAGAGCCTCACGGATTCTCTTATCGTCGGTGATAACGCCTTCCTTCAGGGGTACGTTAAAGTCACATCTTGCAAGAACTTTCTTGCCTTTTACTTCGATATCTTCGATAGTTTTCTTGTTGTACATTTCTATACTCCTTAAATGTTATTTTTTCCAAATTTACGCAATCATAATATTAACATAAAAATGTAATTTAATCAACATTTATTTTTGATTTTTTGTTATAACCGTAACGATTTTACACATTGTACATTTTTACGTTAATATTTTGTCAAGCAAATTTTCTTATTGTAATTGCGATCATAATATGTTATAATTCCTATAAAGATACACTTGGGAGACAGATCATGTTTAAAACAAACGCTAAGACCGGCAGAGTTATACTGTGTATACTGTTTCTACTGGGTTCTGCGGCTGCGGGAGGAATAGCCTTCAATGCTGTTAACTCCTCAGATATCGCCGATATAACCGAAGCTATCGACCGCACGAGCGGCGACGTGGATATATACGAGACAGAGTCCGACGTCACCACCAAGGCTCCCAATACCGGAGACCCGGTCATGACCACCACCATAATTGAATATACCTACTACGAGACCGAGGAAACTACCGTCACAGAAACTACCACAGCGGCAGAGACAACCGATACAGAGTCGATTGCCGTAGTAACTACATATCCGGAGACCACTACAGAAACCACTACCACCGTAGTTACAACGATCCCCGTCCCTGCCGAGCCCGTATATTACGAAGACGGAGATTGGAATAAGATCCTTGTCAACCCCCAAAATCCCATGCCCGACGGCTATACCCCCGAGCTTGTATCCGTAGGAAACGGACAACAGGCAGACTACCGCGTAAAGGACGCTCTTAACGCTATGCTTACCGACTGTCGCAAGGCAGGATATAACCCCATTATCTGCTCGTCCTACCGAACCATCGCCCGCCAGCAGACTCTCTTTGAAAATGAGATCAAGGCGTTTATGGAATACGGCTACGACAGAGAGGCGGCAGAGGAACAGGCAGCAAAATGGGTGGCAAGACCCGGAACCAGCGAGCACCATACAGGTCTTGCATTTGACATTGTATCATCAAGCTATCAGAAGCTGGACAGAAGTCAGGCAAACACACCCGAGCAGAAATGGCTTATGGCAAACTGCCATAAATACGGATTTATACTGCGCTATCCCGACAATAAGACGGATATCACAGGTATAAACTACGAGCCCTGGCATTACCGCTACGTAGGGCTTGATATAGCAAAGGAAATTACCGAAAAAGGCATAACGCTTGAAGAATATTTTGCACAAGGAGACGCATAATGAGCTGGATAGCTTCAACCGAAAATGAAAGATGGACTCGGTGCAGTAACTATTCCGACACCAAGGGTGAAGAGCTTATCATAGGAGCACAGCGAGGAAAACCCCTCTTCGGCTTTGGCACCTGTATGAGCGAGATAGGCTGTAAGGCTATAAATGAGCTTCCCGAGGATAAGAAAAACGCTGTATACGACGACCTCTTCGGCGAAGGCTTTGGATTTGAATATTGCCGTCTGTCTGTGGGTGCAAACGACTTTGCTCTCGGATGGTACAGCTATAACGAGACCGAGGGTGACTACGCTATGGAGAGCTTCTCTATAGACCGTGATAAAAAGTATATCATACCCGCAGTCAAGCAGGCTATGCAGCGCTCCCCCGAGCTTCGTTTCTTTGCTTCCCCCTGGAGTCCTCCCACATGGATGAAGTTCCCGCCGGTATACAACTACGGCAGCATGCTCATGACCGACGAGAATCTCCGTGCATACGCTCTTTATTTCAAAAAATATATCGAGGCATACCGTTCAGAGGGAATCAATATCGCACAGCTTCATCCCCAGAACGAGATCCACGCAGATCAGAAGTTCCCGTCCTGCGTATGGACAGGAGAGGATTTTGCAAGATTTATTGCAGACTAT
>JAZRQH010000200.1:0-1528 GCA_045649645.1 Eubacteriales bacterium | reverse complement strand
AATAATATTATTACAAATCCCGATCCTGCCGTTATCAGTATGTTGATAAAGGGGTATACCATAGCGGGCGTAAAGACTATCTCGCCGCCCAGATCCTCCATCCAGAACAGCCACAGAAAGGCAAGCTCGTCAAGAAGACTTATAACAAAGGGGAAGGCACAGGCTGTGAGCATAAGGGGAACAGCCTTTCTCTGTCTTTCCTTCTTGCTTCTCGAAAAGAGAAGAAGGAGAAGGACTACCGCTAAGTCTATCATAAAGGAAGAAAAAACACTGAAAAGATAGGATCCCGTGCTTGCGGGAGCCGTAGCGTAGGCGGAGGTGTAAGCTATAAGCTCGCATACTCTTGTAAGCACAAGAGACGCTATTGCCGTAAGAGTGAAGGGAAGCGTACCCTCTGTATAACTGTGATATACCGACACCAGAACTCCGTATCTGATATAGACCAGCAGCAGATCAACTATAGGCAATATCACCGAAAGTGCAGTGTCCATTCCTTTTTTCATTATATCTCCGCTGATGTAACCGTCGTATACCGAGAGCAGAGTGAATAGGATATGCAGGACTAAAAGCACTGCCGACCATATGAGCAGCAGCTTGCGCCTGAAGGTGGGCTTGTTTGATATGATATCCATGAAACATCCTCTTTTTAAGTAATAACATCATTGTAGCAGAATTATATTAACAAATTAAGAGTAAAATGTGTAAATATTGAACGATATTTGACAAATTTGTATACAATTACCCATTTACAAATGAACAATAAGGTGTTATAATGAATGGTGGAATTTAATTTATAATTTACATATACCTATAGGAGGCATAAACATGGCAAGAAAAATGATTTCCATGGACGGTAATACAGCTGCGGCTCACGTAAGCTACGCTTTTACTGAGGTTGCAAGTATTTACCCTATCACTCCGTCCAGCGTTATGGCGGAGCTGACCGATTCTTGGTCCGCTACAGGTCTCAAGAATATCTTCGGTGATGAAGTTAAGGTTATGGAGATGCAGTCCGAGGCAGGTGCGGCAGGTACCGTGCACGGTTCTCTGGCAGCAGGTGCTCTCACAACCACCTTCACCGCTTCTCAGGGTCTTCTCCTGATGATCCCCAATATGTACAAGATCGCAGGTGAGCTTCTTCCCTGTGTTATCCACGTTTCCGCTCGTTGTGTAGCTTCTCATGCGCTCAACATCTTCGGTGACCACTCCGTCGTTTACGCTTGCCGTCAGACAGGCTTTGCTATGACAGCTTGTTCCAACCCTCAGGAGGTTATGGACCTTGGTGCTGTAGCTCATCTTTCTACCATCAAGGGTCGTGTTCCCGTACTTAACTTCTTCGACGGCTTCCGTACATCCCACGAGATCCAGAAGATCGAGGCTTGGGACTACGCAGACCTTGAAGAGATGGTTGACAAGGATGCCATCGCCGCATTCAGAAAGAGATCTCTCAACCCCGAGCATCCCGTACTTCGCGGCTCCGCTGAGAACGGCGATATCTTCTTCCAGCACAGAGAGGCTTGTAACAAGT
>JAZRQH010000199.1:0-1736 GCA_045649645.1 Eubacteriales bacterium | reverse complement strand
TCTGTTATCTTGCCTGTAGGCAGGCCAAGACGAACATCGGGATGGTAACGGGAATAGCCGTCGTTAAGTGTATATTCAAGTATCTTTGCAAGATTTATAACTCCGTCCTCACAGCCGAAGTTAGACTTTCCGGGGATCTCAAGCTCCTGACAGCCGAGAAGTGAGTAGTTCATGGCGTCCAGCGGCTCGACACCGTAGTTATTGATAAATGCGGGAATTATGGTAGAGTCGCTTGCCACGGTGGGGTCGCTCATACCCTCCGACCACATCTGCACCGCCAAAGCCAGCATACGGGGGTCAGACTTTTCGTTGACACGTATAGACATACGGGGATGGGTTGCGTGGTTGCGGCGAAGTATCTGGAGCATAAGGAAGGTCAGGTCGTTTGCGCCGTCCTCCCCTGTTGCGGGAACTATACCGACAACGGTAATGTTATGTACACCGTGCTCGTAGAACTTCATCATAAGGCTTGCGGTAACCTCCTCGGCAAACGCCTTATCCTCTTTTACCGCCTCCTTGAAGAAGGGATAGAGGTACTGGTCTGTACGTCCTGTACAGTCGTGTGCATCCCAGAGGTTATAGAAGAATGTAAGCTGTGCCGCCTGATAGTAGGTCTTTGGAGCATCAAAGGCAACTGCACGGCAGTTCTCTGCTGCACGGCGGTACTGTGCTTTAAGCTTTTCGTCGCTTTCGTTATCCGCCTTTTTGTCGGCATGTTCTGCCTGAAGCAGAATCCAGTCGCGAAGTCCCTCAAGGATTATCTTACAAGCTTCAAGCATTATAAGCTTCTTTTCCTCGGTCTCCCCTACCATACGGTCGATAACTCTCTTGTGTACGCCGCCGATACCCTGTGTCATTAAGATATCGTAGTTGGGAACGGTATGACCCTGATAGCCACCAAGGGACCAGAGCTCACCCCAGGTATAATGATAAGCGTTGGGATTGTCCTCTGTACCGAAACGCTTCTGCATCTCGGCATCTATCAATGTGACCTCTGCGGGATGAAACTCGGGACGCATCTCTGTCATAAGAGCATTAAGCTCATCAAAGCGGTCAGAGTATGCGGGGTGCTTTAATATATGTCTTTCTCTGACTATACCTATATGAAAATGCTCATGGATGGGTCGTGTAGGTCTGGGAAATCCCACAAGAACCTCACCGTCGTGCATTGTAGGCTCGGTTACAAGCCAGCTTCGTACTATAGCCTTTGCTAGCTTAATAGGATAAGGCTCACCTCTGCACTCGATAAATACGTCAAAGAAGGGGGTCTTGCCGTCAGGCTCACCGCCTGTTTCGATACCCTCACGGGTACGGTTATCCTTACGTCTTGCCAGCATAGCGGCATAGACCTTTTCCATATTGGGAGAATATTCAAACTTCTCTTCTGTACTTCTGTAATCTGTCATTATATCCTCCTAACTCACCTTTACAGGTGTATCTGTATATCTCTGAATAATCTCGGCAATCTCTTTAGCCTCAGTCATCTTCATAGAGTGGGTTTCGTACTTTATATCCATGCCTAATTTTTCACGCTTGGAGTTGCCAAGGGTGTGATAAGGCATAATGTTTATCTCTTTTATATTTTTATATTTGTTTGCAACCTCGGCTATACCGTGATAATGGATATCATCGTCGTTGATGCCGGGGATTATGGGACAGCGAAGAACTATCTCAGCACCCATAGCATCAAGAGTCTCAAGGTTACTTAGTATCTGCTTTTGGCTTGCGCCTGTCAT
>JAZRQH010000198.1:0-8206 GCA_045649645.1 Eubacteriales bacterium | reverse complement strand
TATAATTATATCCGTTGTTCTTATAGCTATCTTGGCTGTGGTATACTTTACCGTTATAGCTCCTATGCTCAAGGAGACCGAGGTGGAGGAAACTCCCGACCTTCTTGAGGGTGAGGTATACAGCGAGGCCTACAGCAAGATAATGATATTCCCTAAGATTGAGCAGGCGGATATCAAGGAAATAAAGATCCATAACACTCACGGCGACTATGGCTTCTATCAGGGTAAAAACGGTACCTTCTACATCGAAGGCTACGAGGGTACTACCTTTGGCAACGACAAATTCACTACCCTTGCCGCAAGCGTGCGTCTGCCTATGGCAATCGACCGTGTGACCGAGGATCCCACCGATCTTTCAAAATACGGTCTTGACGAAAAGGACGATCCCGCTTACTATATCATAACCGACGTAAAGGGCGCGTCCTACAAGATGTTCATCGGCAACGAGCTCCCCACAAGCGGCGGCTACTATGCTATGCTTGAGGGCAGAGACGTCGTTTACGCCCTTGACTCCACCACCAAGACCATCCTTTTGCCCAAGGAGAGCTATATCACACCTCTGCTCTCTATGCCCACAAAGTCCGACGACTACTACAAGATAGAGCGCTTTACCCTCGGTAAGGACGGCGAGACCTTTATCGCTATAGAGTTTATGGACGACAAAGAGCGCGCAAAGACCGCATCCACCACCTATTATAAGATGCTGGAGCCCGGCGACTACGTTCCCTCTACCTCAAACTACGATCATATCATAAAGAAGTTCAACGCTCTTGAGGGTACCGAGGTGCTTGCCTTCGGTAACGTGAAGGAGGCTATGACTCCCGACGAGCTTAAGCCCTACCGCCTTGACGAGCCCAAGTACGAGCTCTACTACCGCTACAGCGGTGTGGATAACTATATCCTCATAAGCGATCGCAACGAGGACGGAAGCTATAACGCTTACTCCGTTATGTTCAATATCGTAGCCAAGGTTTCTGCCGAGACCTTTGACTTCCTCGACTGGGAGTTTATCGACTTTGTAGACAAGCCCATGTTCCAGAAGAACATAAACGATATCGCGACTATTGAAATAATCGGTAAGGACGTACACGAGACCTTTACCATCACAGGTAAGGATGCAGAGCTCAAGGTTACTCCCAAGAGCACTCTCACACCTCTTACCGCAAACCAGCTTTCTTCATTTAAGAGAATATACGTCAAGCTCCTCTCTCTCGCTCTCGAGGACTATACCGAGTCGGATAGCAAGGACGAATGGGTAATGACCTTCAAGGTGACCACCCGCGGCGGTCTTGAGTACGAATATTCCTTCTACAGCTATTCTACCCGTCGCTGCTACTATACGGTAAACGGTGAAGGCGAGTTCTACGTATTACGTGATCGCGTAGAAAAGATACTTTCCGACACATCGCTTCTGTTGAGCGGTGGGGAGGTTACAAGTGACCCGAGTTAAGATATTATCCCTTGTATTAGCGCTTGTGCTTCTGCTCTGCGGATGCGGCAGCTCCAAAGCGGTGCTTACCGTAGGCGGCGAGGAGATCTCCTATGACGTTTACCGTTATTTTTACCTTAATTATAAGGCAGAAAGCGAAGACTATACCGAAGAAGAGCTTTATGGAAAGGCTGTGGATGCCATATCCTCCGACGTGGCTCTTACCCTGCTTGCAAGACGTCACAACGTAGGTCTCAATAAGACCGAAAGAAAATCTGTGGACGAATACGCCAAGGCGGCTATAGCCAACTACGGCAGCAAGGACGCTTACAACGAGGCTCTGAGAAAAAATCATCTTACCGACGAGCTTTTCAGATATTTCTACTCTCAGCAGCTGCTTGAAAACAAGCTCCGTGAGTATATCTATCTTGAAATGAACGATCTTATAAAATCTGACGACGAGACTGTTTCGGCTGACATACAGGAGAACTTTATGGCGGCAAAGCAGGTGCTTATCCGTCACGATAACGGTCAAAGCGATGAAAAGAACTTAGCCCTTGCAAGAACTGTACTTCTCAAGGCTCAGAGCGGCGAGGACTTTGACGCTCTTATAAAGGAATACAGCGAGGACACCACCGCTGTAACCGACTACGTATACTACTTCACCTACGGACAGATGGTGGAGGGCTTTGAAAAGGCGGTAGCCGATACAGCCGTGGGTCAGCTCTGCACCTACGTTGCCGAGTCTGAGGCAGGATATCATATTATTATGAGAATGCCCCTTGACGAAGCATATATCGACGACCACTTTGAGGAGCTTCGAGTAGCCTACAAGGCAAGATGCTTCAACGAAATGAGAACCACCCTGACAGAATCCTTTGAGATCGTTAAGTCTGAGGATTTTGATTCTATTGATTTTAATGAATAAGCTTTTTATAACCGACCTTGACGGAACTCTGCTTACAAGCGAAGGAAAGGTCAGCGAAAAGACAAAGGAAATATTGAACGCCCTTACCTCAAAGGGCGTTTCTTTTGCTGTAGCTACGGCGCGTACCATACTCTCTGTTTCAAATATACTTGACGGTGTCAATATCACCGCACCCTCCGTTCTTATGAACGGAGTCTGCACCTACGATATGACAGAGCGTAAATATCTGCACTGTCACTATATAGATCCGCAGGCTACCGCCGAATACGTCAAGGCTGTGTCGGGCAGAAACGACATCTCTCCTTATATCTATACAATAAAGGATAACGAGCTCTGCGCTTACTATGAAAATATGGATACCGAGCCTGCAAGAAGCTTTGCAGAGGAGAGACGTAAACGCTACGGCAAGAACTTTGTGCAGGTGGATTTCCGTGAGCTTGATCCCACATATGCGGTATACTTTACTATGTGCGGTAAAAAGGAGTCTGTTGAGCCTTATTATCACAAGCTGAAGGATACAAAGGGTCTTTACGTTACCTTCTACCGTGACACCTACGATACGAGCATATACTATCTTGAAATGTGCTCTGATAAGGCTTCAAAGGCGGGAGGCATAAGATATCTCAGAGAGCATTACGGCTATGATGAAATTCATTGCTTTGGTGACAACACAAACGATATCCCCATGTTCAATGCGTCCGACTTTAAGTATGCGGTATCAAACGCGGTAGATGAATTAAAAGAGATAGCCAACGAAATAATTTCATCAAATAACGAAAACGCAGTTGCCGTTAAAATAAAGGAGCTGACAGAATGAAATATACTCATATCCTCTGGGACTTTAACGGAACTATCATAAACGACGTTGAAACAGGTATAATCAGCCTCAACACCCTGTTAAAAAGAAGAAATATGCCCACCATAGACAGTGTGGAGCAGTATCACAGCGTTTTTACCTTTCCCATTACAAAATACTATGAAAACGTAGGCTTTGATTTTTCCAAGGAGCCCTACGATAAGCTGGCTATAGAATGGGTCAAGGAAAACGAGATAAATATAAGAAAAGCCCGTCTGTGCGACGGGGCAAAGGAAGCTCTTGAATTCTTCAAAAGCAAAAATATCCCTCAGATAGTCATTTCGGCAACCGAGGTGAATATGCTGAAGGGTCATATAGAGCATCTTGGTATTACAGATTATTTTGAGGAGATACTGGGGCTTGATAACATCCATGCCGAGAGCAAGGTAAAGCTTGGTACCGACTGGCTCAGCCGTCACCCCGACGCCCTTCCTCTTATGATAGGCGATACGGTGCACGACGCCGAGGTTGCAAGAAATATCGGCTGCGACTGTTATCTGTGCGCTACCGGACATCAGAGTCTTGAGACCATAAGTAAGGTTGGTGTGCCTACCTTCGGCAGTCTCGGTGAGCTTGTAGCAAGCATATAAAAAGGACGCCCTTCGGCGTCCTTTAAGAAACTTATTTATGGAATAACTTTTTAGAGGTGTAGGTAGGCTCACAGGTGAGATTGATACCCAGCTTACGGTAGATATCGTCGTCCACCTGGGCAAGCATTACGGTAGAATGTGCCTCACAGCCGCGGAGACACTCAAGCTTGGAGTAAGCAAGCTTTGCCTCCTCGTTCATGGTAGCCGAGATGGACAGAGCTATAAGAGTCTCATCCGAATGGAGTCTGGGGTTGTGGTTGCCGAGAGTTGTTACCTTAAGCTTCTGCACGGGCTCGATGATGGCGGGGTCGATGAGCTTTGCGGGCTTATCAAGACCTGCGTATGCCTTGACGGCATTGAGAAGTGCGGCTGACGCTGCACCAAGAAGCTCGGTGGTCTTGCCTGTTACTATACGTCCGTCGGGAAGCTCTATTGCCACCGCAGGCTGATTGTCGGTTGCCTCGGAGCGTTCTATTGCGGCACGCACCACGGGACGGTCCTCCTCGGTTATCTGTGCCTGACGCATAAGGCTCTCTACCTTCTGTACAGAGCTCTCGGGGCAGTTGCCCTTCTTCTTCTGACAGAGAGTCTTGAAATATCTTCTGATTATCTCTGTCTTGGATGCCTCTCTTGCAGCATCGTCGTCAACGATACAGAAGCCAGCCATATTGACACCCATATCGGTAGGCGACTTATAGGGGCTGTCTCCCCAGATCTGCTCGAATATTGCGTTGAGCACGGGGAACACCTCTACGTCACGGTTGTAGTTTACGGTAGTTGTTCCGTAAGCCTCAAGGTGATAGGGGTCGATCATATTGATATCGTCAAGATCGGCTGTCGCCGCCTCGTAAGCGAGGTTAACGGGGTGCTTTAAGGGAAGATTCCAGATGGGGAAGGTCTCAAATTTTGCATATCCTGCCTTGACACCGCGCTTGTGCTCGTGGTATAACTGAGATAGGCAGGTCGCCATCTTTCCGCTGCCGGGACCGGGAGCGGTGAGGATGACCAGGGGACGGCTGGTTTCGATATATTCGTTCTTGCCAAAGCCCTCGTCGCTGACGATATGCTTGACGTCGTAGGGATAACCCTCGATGGGATAGTGCAAGAACACCTTGACGCCAAAGCCCTCAAGCTTAGCCTTGAAGGAGTTTACTCCCGCCTGACCACGGTACTGGGCGATACAAACGCTGCCCACGTAAAGTCCGCAGGCACGGAAGGCGTCTATAAGACGTAATACGTCTACGTCGTAGGTGATACCGATATCACCTCTGACCTTGTTGTTCTCGATATGCTCGGAGTTGATAACGATAACTACCTCTGCCTCGTCCTTCATCTTGAGAAGCATCTGCAGCTTACTGTCGGGCTCAAAGCCGGGCAGCACGCGGGAAGCGTGAAAATCGTCAAAGAGCTTACCGCCGAATTCAAGGTAGAGTTTACCGCCGAATCTGCCGATACGCTTGCCGATCTCCTCAGACTGCAGTCTGATATATGCATCGTTGTCAAAGCCTTTTCTGAACATACCGTTCACCCCAATCAATAAAAATCTAAACATTATTTTAACATATATATATTTAAAAGTCAACAACATTAGAAAGGAAGATTATGCAGACTTATAAATTTGTTGCCACCTGTCTTTTCGGTCTTGAAAAGCTCCTGGGTGAGGAGATAGACGCCCTCGGCTACAAGCGTCTTGAGACCATAGACGGACGCGTTACCTTTGAGGGACCCATAGACGCTGTCGCCCGCTGTAATATAAATCTCCGCGTGGCAGAGCGTGTATTCATACTTGTAGGACAGTTCCCCGCCCCTACCTTTGACGCTCTCTTTGAGGGTACTAAAGCTCTGCCCTGGGACGAATGGATCCTTGAGGAGGACGAGTTCCCCGTCACGGGCCACAGCGTCAAGAGCAAGCTTACCTCTATCCCCGACTGTCAGAAGATAGTGAAGAAGGCTATAGTTGACAGCTTGGGGGCTGTCTACGGAATAGAGCATTTTGTGGAGGAGGGTGCAAGAGTAAGAGTTGAGTTCTTTATACTCAACGATATCGCCACACTTATGATCGACACAAGCGGTACGCCCTTATTCAAGCGTGGATACAGAACCGAATCGAACGCCGCTCCCTTAAGAGAAACTCTGGCGGCAGCTCTTGTAAAGCTCTCCCGTCCCCGCGAGAACGTTCTGACCTGGGACCCCTTCTGCGGTTCGGGCACTATACCGATAGAGGCGGCTATGATAATGACAAACACCGCTCCCGGTATCAGACGTGAGTTTGCGGCAGAGGATTTCTTCACCCTGCCTATGGACATATGGACCAGAGCCCGTGAAGAAGCAAGAGATAATATAATAAAGACCGATTTTGAGGCTTGGGGCAGCGACATCGATCCTAAGTGTATCGAGATAGCTAACGCCAACATTGCCCGTGCAGGTATGGAAAACAACGTCAGGTTCTTTGTCCGTGACGCTCTGAAAATAGAAAAGGGAGACCTGAGAGGCACCGTAGTTTGTAATCCCCCCTACGGTGAGAGACTCCTTGACAAGCAGTCTGCAGAAAAGCTCTACCGAGGTATGGGTGAGCACTTCAAGACTCTTGAGCCCTGGCAGATATATATCATAACCTCCCACCCTTATTTTGAAAAGTTCTACGGAAGAAAAGCGGATAAGGTAAGAAAATTATATAACGGTATGATAAAGTGTAACTATTATCAGTATTTTAAGAAGCATTGACTTTGTGAACATTTTTTGATATAATTTATCTATAAATCTAAGGAGGAACATATTATGAAAAAAACAATTTCATTATTCCTCATCGTTGCAATGGTCGTATGTGCTTTTCCCTTTGCTTTAATAGCCGAGGATAACACACTTCCCTTCACCGATGTAAAAGCAGAATACTGGTTCTACGACGCAGTTAAGTACACCTACGAAGAAGGCATCTTCAAGGGTGTTGACGCTGAGGGCAAGATCTTTGCCCCTGCAAAGAATATGACGAGAGCAGAGCTGGTTATGACCCTCTTTCAGCTCACAGGTGTTGATAAGGAAGGCTATATGGGCGAAACAGGCTTTAGTGACGTTTCGGCTAAGTCCTGGATGAGTTACGCAGTTAAGTGGGCAGCGCAGAAGGGCTATGTTTCCGGTGTCGGCAACGGCAGATTCAATCCTCAGGGCAACATCACCCGTCAGGAGTTTGCTTGCATCCTCTACCGTTTCGCAAAGGATTACTGTCTTACCGAGAACGTTGATGCCTCCGTGCTTGCGGCTTTCCCCGACGTTGACAGCGTTGCAAGCTGGGCTAAGGAGTCTCTCGAGTGGGCAACAAACGCTTCTATCATCAGCGGTGTCAAGCTCTCCGACGGTACAGACGTGGTTTCTCCCAAGGGTACCACCACCCGTGCGCAGGCAGCACAGATGCTTATGACCTTTATTAAGCTATTTGACGGCGAAAGTGCTGACGGCAAGGTCAACCGCGACCTTGTGTTTGCAGTTAAGAATGCCGCTTATACAACTCCCAAGAACATCATCTATATGATAGGCGACGGCATGGGCTTCAATATCGTTGAGGCTACTGAAAACGTTTACAAGGATGATCTGTATATGGGTAAGCTCGCAATGAATTATATCCCCTACCTTACCCATCAGACCACATATTCATCCTCCAACTATATCACCGACTCCGCAGCTGGTGGTACAGCTCTTGCCACAGGCCATAAAACCGCAAACGGTGCGGTTGCGGTAGATGCGGTAAAGCGCGAGGATCCCTACAAGACCGTCCTTGAGTTAGCGGCTGAAAAGGGCATGAGCACAGGTATCGTAGTTACAAAGTCTGTAACCGACGCAACACCTGCTGCATACTCTTCTCACGCATACGAGAGAGGTCTCTATGACGAAATCGCAGACCAGCAGACAGAGAAGATGATCTCAGGCGAGCTTGACCTCCTTATGGGTGGCGGCAGTCTCTATTTTGACGACGATTACTGTATCGAAAACGGCATTAACTATACCAAACTCAATTTTCAATATTACAACGAAGAGCTCGGCGAAAATAAAGATTATATCTTGACCGATGACGAATATACACTTTTTATGTCACTTTTGAAAGGCAATCCCGTCACGGTTGAAAATCTGTCTAATCGCGACTATGGATATAACAATTTCTTTTTATTAAGCGATAATGAATTATTCAGACAATATGGATATAAAGTTATTGAAATTGATGGTAGCTATTATATTATTAAAACGGTAGATGGTAAAGAAGTGTACTATCCGTCAACACCCGAGTCGGATAAAATGTTTAAAAACTTTTTTGAAAACTATGGTGTATATGGCTACAATTACTAGAACTTTTAAAAACGGGAGAGTAGTAAAATGAAAAAAATAACAGCAATAATCTTATGCTTGCTTATGTG
>JAZRQH010000197.1:0-18729 GCA_045649645.1 Eubacteriales bacterium | reverse complement strand
CTTCTCTTCCAGCTATGCTACAGGCGTTCAGTCCGTTATCGTTGCTGAAGGTTCCGACATCGCTTCCCTCGATGATCTCGCAGGCAAGAAGATCGGTGTCCAGCTCGGTACTCCCGGTGACATCTACGCTTCCGATGAGTTCGGCTCTGACAACGTTACCCAGTACGGTAAGGGTGCAGACGCTGTTATCGCTCTCAAGGGCGGCGACGTTGACGCTGTTATCATCGACAACGAGCCTGCAAAGGCATTCGTAGCTGAGAACGAGGGTCTTACCATTCTCGATACCGACTACGCAGTTGAGGACTACGCTATTGCAGTTAAGAAGGACAACACAGACCTTCTCGACGATATCAACGCAGCTCTCGAGGCTCTCACCGCTGACGGTACTATCGATACTATCATCGCTAAGTACATCAAGGCTGAGTAATTTTTGATACATATACAGTAAGGGCAAAGAAGTGTCTTTGCCCTTGCAGTTTGTATTAAACCGTTATCTGAGGAGTACCCGACGATACTTTTCAGATAACGGCTTAATGCGTTTAATGCGTTTTATGACGGAGGTTTATAATGAAGAAAAAGCTAATAGCAATTATCATAGCTGTGATACTTGTGGCGGCAGTTGCCGTAGGTGCTGTTTTCAGCATCAAGCAGAGCTCACAGGCTACAGAAATTTCAATAGAGGAAGCGCAGAAGCTGGTCAATACCACCTTTGACGAGATGGCAAAGACCAAGCCCTTAAAGGCTATTGCAGATGCAAACAGCATTACTGTCAATGATATGACTTACGGTCTTGAGAAGGATATCATCCTTGAATGTACCGTAAACACTCTCGATGCATACTCCGCTATCGCGCCTCACTACAACGAGTTTCTGCGTTCTGACGTCAAGAAGATGGGCGGCGCTATGTTCAAGTCTGCCCTTGACTTCAAGATGGAGTTTGAAGAGAAACTTGCCGACCTTGTAAGCGAGGCGGAGACTGTAGAAACCGAGTGTACCATAGTTTTCTATGAGGTTGACTCTGTTCCCACACTCTATGCCGCAAACGAGGTGGTTGATACCGTATACGGTGGCGTTGTAAAGGTAAGAGACGAGATTTCCGAAAAGAAGACCTATACCGTTGAGGGCAGCGACGTAGAGCGCGAGATAGAGACCAACAACGTAAACAAGGGCTTCAATCAGTGTCTCGAAATGAGATATAACTCCGATAAGCCGGATACGTCCTCTCCCATTATCCGTGCATGGAATGATTTAAAGGCAGATTTTCATAAGAATTTTATCGAGCATGACAGATGGCTCACCATCCTTAACGGTCTCTGGACCACCATCCGTCTGACCATCTTTGCTCTGCTTATCGGTATCGTGCTTGGCTTTATCGTAGCCTTTGTCCGTTGCACCTATGATAAGCTTGACAAAAAGGGACCGCTGCTTAAGTTCTTTAACTGGATATGTAATATTTACCTGACCATAACAAGAGGTACTCCCGTTGTGGTACAGATAATGATAATCTACTTCGTTATCTTTATGCCTATAGGACTTAACAAGTTCCTGTCTGCGGTTATCTGCTTCGGTCTCAACTCAGGCGCATACGTTGCCGAGATCGTGCGTGGCGGTATAATGTCTATCGACGACGGTCAGACCGAGGCTGGTCGAAGCCTTGGCTTTGGATATATGCCCACCATGTTCCATATCGTATTCCCTCAGGCGTTCAAGGCGGTGCTTCCCGCTCTTGCCAATGAGTTTGTAGTTCTCTTAAAGGAGACCTCTATTGCCTTCTACATAGGTCTTGGTGACCTTATGTATGCAGGTAACGCTATCCGTGCGGCAACCTATTCCGCATTTATGCCCCTTGTTACTGTAGCTGTCATTTACCTCGTTATGGTACTTGCGCTCAGTAAGCTTGTAAGTCTGTTAGAAAAGAGGCTGAGAAATAATGAGCGATAATACAATCATCAAGGTTGAAAACCTTCATAAATGCTTCAAGGAGACTATCCACGCTCTCAACGGTATTGATGTTGAGATCAAAAGCGGCGAGGTAGTGGTGGTTATCGGCCCCTCCGGCTGCGGTAAGTCCACCTTCCTTCGCTGTCTCAATCTTCTTGAGACTCCCACAGACGGACGTATCCTCTTTGAGGGTAACGACATAACCGATCCTAAGGCAGATATAAACAAGCACCGTCAGAAGATGGGTATGGTGTTCCAGCAGTTTAACCTGTTCCCCCATATGACAGTACTTAAAAATATGACTCTCGGCCCCATAAAGCTCTTAAAGCAGCCTAAGGCAGAGGCAGAAAAAAGAGCGCTTGAGCTGCTTGACAAGGTAGGACTTGCAGACAGAGCAAACGCATATCCCTCTCAGCTCTCAGGCGGACAGAAGCAGCGTGTTGCTATAGTCCGTGCCCTTGCTATGAACCCCGAGGTAATGCTCTTTGACGAGCCCACCTCCGCCCTTGACCCCGAGATGGTAGGTGAGGTTCTTGACGTTATGAAGGACCTTGCAAGAAGCGGTATGACCATGGTTGTGGTAACTCACGAGATGGGCTTTGCCCGCGAGGTGGGAAGCCGTGTGCTCTTCTTTGAGGACGGTAAGATCGGCGAGGATGCAGCCCCCGAGGAATTCTTTACCAACCCTAAGTCCGAGAGACTTAAGGAGTTCTTATCTAAGGTTATAGGTTAAATGATTTTAAAAAACGGCTTGCTTTTTCAAAAAAGCAACCCGTTTTTATATTTTTGTAAGAGCTTTGTCATACTTTATGTGTTAAACTGATTATATCTTGTTTAGTTTGTAAAATGGTAAAAAAGATCCCTGCCCGTAAGGACAAGGATCTGTGGTGCGGGTGACAGGAATCGAACCTGCACGTCGGGGACACCAGATCCTAAGTCTGGCGCGTCTGCCAGTTCCGCCACACCCGCAAAAACACTTAATTTAATTAAATCAAGCACAATGGATATGATAGCATATCCGTACATAAAAGTCAAGGGAAGAATTGGCGTTAAGTAATATTTTGTTATTCGGACCGACATTGTCCAAACGGCGCAAGTCAGGTTATTTGGGTTGGAATTTTCATTTTTCAACTACAGGATTATTTAGTATATATAAATAAAAAGGGAGATTTTTTGATAAAAATTCACAAAATATGCTTATAAAATATTGCTATTACAAAATTTTGTGATATAATAACACTGGGTACTTATCTTTTAACCATATTGAACGGAGTAACGTAAATGAAGGAAAAGGAGCTGCGAAAGCTCGGACGTCTTGAGCTGCTGGAGCTTCTTCTTGAGGTGACCAAGGAGAACGATGAGCTTAAGGTACAGATAGATAAATTAAAGAAAGAAAACAAGATGGCAAAGGGTATCGATGATATATCCGGGACCGCAAAGCAGCTTATGGAGGTGCTTGATTCTGCAAAGCAGCTTGGTGAAGTGATTGAGACCGCAAGACGGCTCAATGGTGCGCTTGAAACCGCCAATCTGCTTGTAAACGACCTTAAGACCTACAAGGTGCCCGAGTCTCAAGAGAAGCCTGTTCCCGAGCCTGAGGTCAAGATCAGCTCTGCGCAGAGAAGAAAGCGTATGTCGGACCGTAATCTGTATTACCGCATACTTGATTATTATGCCCAAAATATGGATCTGCTGGACAGCTTTCCTAATGATCTCAGGATAGACCTTATCAACAAGCTTTTGAGCCTTCTTGAGGGTTAACGCAACAACCATAAGGAGCATTACCGCCGATGGCGAAAAACAGAAGAAACAAGAACATTTTGGTTCCTACTGCCAATCAGATAGAATCAGAGATACTGCGTGAAAAGTATAACCGCAGATACAAGCAGGTTATCAAAAGCACCGTCTACTCTCTGATCGTTATAGCCGCTCTTGCGGTGCTTGTGGCAACGCTGGTATTTCCGGTGTTGCAGATATCGGGCAGCAGTATGGAGCCTACCCTTGACGACGAGGATATAGTCGTGCTTTTAAAGGTAACCGATCTCGAGCGAGGAGAGCTGTGTTGCTTTTCATATCAGAACAAGCTTCTTATCAAGCGTGTTATAGGCTTGCCTGGTGATACGGTAGACATAGACGAGGATGGACGAGTATACGTTAACGGCGAGCTGCTGGACGAGCCCTACGTTGTAGAGCAGTCGCTGGGTGAGTCTGACATAACCTATCCCTGTAACGTCAGCGAAAACCATTATTTTGTGCTGGGTGACCACCGTGCCACCTCTATCGACAGCCGATGCTCTGTTATCGGTTTGGTAAGCGAAGAGTATATCGTTGGAAAAATATTCTTTAGGATCTGGCCTATTGAGCATATAGACATGATAAAATAAATCACCAAACAAAAATTTTCAGCAAGGAGGTGACAGCATGACCGGCGAAGGAAAAGGCTTTTTGACTAAGCATAACAGATTTGTAAGTAATAAGAATAAGATCTTGATGATTGTTTCGGTTATCGCCGTTATTGTTGTCATCGCCGTCTTTTGGTGGCTTAAGCTGGTGGGTGTAACCATCACCGGAGACGCAATGTGCGGTATCGAGGAACATACCCACAGCGAGAAATGCTATGAAGCTCAGCTTAGCTGTATCCTCGACGAGGTGCTGTACGCAGACGAGACCTCCGAGGTATCATATCATACTCACGACGAGTACTGTTACGATAATCTGCTGATCTGTGATAAAACAGAGCATATCCATAATTTTGACTGCTATCCCGACCCGGAAGCGGATGTCGAAGCTGCGGAGGACTGGCTTGCAAGTATCGAGGATGTTGTCCTGACCGAGGATGCTGCCGACAACGTTTATCTGATAGCAAAGAGTCAGGTAGGATATACCGAAAGCGAACGGAACTTCAGCTACGACGATAACTTAAACAAAAAAGGCTATACCCGCTACGGTGAGTGGTACGGCAACCCCTACGGAGACTGGAACGGACTTTTCGTTTCCTTCTGTCTTAATTACTGCGGTGCAGACCTGCCCCACGGCATAATATCCGCCACAGCCGAATCTATGAGGCTGGCATGTCAGCGTGTAGGCATCTACCGTGACGATGCAGAATACAGACCTGTCAGCGGCAGCGTAGTGTTCTTTGACCGTGATTCGGACGGCGTTGCCGACGGAGTGGGTATACTCTCCCATCATTCAGACGGGATCATCTCGGTTATAGAGGGCGATGTTGACGATAAGGTCAGCAGCGTTACCTATAACGATCTTGGCTTTGTAATGGGCTATGCACAGACCGAGAGGCTCAGCGTCAGCGCCGAGATAACCGAGCCCGAGGAGACCGCCCCTGCAGAAGATGAGCCCGAAGACGGGGTGTCCCGTGATCTTATGCTGTTTGACCTGCGAGCTACCAACAGCAATATCATTTATACCTCCGACCTTGCGGGTGAGCTTGTAGATATAAGTATAAGCGATCTTCACGATGTACCTATCGAAAACGGAGGTACTGTATATATTGGTGAGACCTATATGATATCCCTTGAGTTCAGCGAGATAAACAAGGGAAACCAGTGGGTACAGTTCAGACATAACGAGGACGGATATTTGACCTATCAAATACCCGGAAATCTGATATGTGAACCCTTCACCGAATGGAAGCCTATCTCCGCCAAAACCGAAGACGGCGCTATGTATGACGTAGGTGAGTTCTTCGTAACCGAGGACGGTATGCTGCTGGTAAGATTCCACGAGGGCAGTGCGGGAATAAACTTCCTTGATATGTACTCAAACGTTGATTTCTCGGTAAATCTGAAGGCTACCATATCAGACACCTTGTCGGGCAGCTCCACCGAGATACAGTTTAACGATAAGATCAAGGTGGATCTTAATGTTGACGGCGGAGCCGCTTATACCATGGAAAAGACCCACAGCGAGCTTCACGGAGATGACCATAGTATCCAGTATACCATAGAGGTCAAGGGTACTCACGGTGTGGTAAAGGACTTTGCTTTAACAGACGAGATGTGGTCAACCATCCACCACGTACAGCCGGACAGCATCGTGGTAACAGATCTCGACGGCAATCTCCTCAATCCCCAGCCGATCATCAGCCCGCCGACTAAAGGCGACGGTGGCTTTAACATGAGCGGCTTCCCCGACTTTGCGGTAGACGAGGGCTTTTTGATCAAGTACAACTCTACTCTGTCCACCGATGTTCTGCTGACAGACGAGGTCTATATATGGAACGCCGTCCATGCTACGGGCAAGGACAGTGACGGAAATGACCTTCCCAAATATACCGACGACGAATTTCATCTGCAGCTCAACAAGCTGTCCAAGGAGGGTGCCCAGGTAGTTATAACTGATGATAACGGGGAAGAGATATCCCTTGTAAAGTGGGACGTTCAGGTACATAAGCGTAACGACAATCTTCAGGGTACACTTATCATCGATACTCTGGACAAAGGACTTACGTCCTATTATGAAGGTATAGACATCTACCTTGTCAGATACAACCAGTACGGCGAACGTATGCCTGATATGGTAATACCCTGGGATCAGGTCAACATAGAAGGCAAGTCTATGTCCTTCACTCTTCCCGAGGGTCATGCGTTCCATATAACCTATTACACCCATCACGAAAATCTTAAAGAGGATCAGATGGCAAACGTAGCCAACACCGTAAAGGCATATATCAACGGCAATGAAGAAACAGCCGGCGGCGTTGCCGACGTAATCGGATTTTTACCCAAGATCAAAAAGAGTGCAGAGGGTAGTGACGGTAAGTACGTATACTTCACCATAGAAACCGAGGTTTCGGCTACCATAAAGGATTGGGGTCACTTCTTCCTATCCGACTATGCCGCAAGCTGGGATGAAGCAAACTGGCAGACCTACGCTTACGAAAACATCCCTCAGGATCTGGTGATAACCGCTACCACCCAAAGCGGCGAGACCATCACCTTTACTCATTACGTTGAGGGTGGTCCTACCGAGAACACGTATATTCTTGTAGCTCCTTCCCTTGAGGGTCACTATGATACCTTTGATATATTATTTAACACCTCAACCACAAACATCAAGAATTCCAAGTGGATCCTTGACGAGGATGCTACCATCACCGTAACCTACAAGCTGCCCTTTGACACAAGGGTTGGTATAGTAAAGGACGATAAGAGAGACCCCGTACCCAGAGACGATCTGACACTCGGCGATATACTTGCTATGGGTCACTCTGTTAACAACACAGCGATCCTTAACTACACCGAGACTATAGAGGTAAAGGACACGGTACAGTATGAATATCTGCCTACTATTACAAAGAATTCCTTGATCAATAACGACGGCAGAATCGATTATACGGTAGAGTTCCATACCTCTGTTCCCAATACACAAAACGACCTGGGATATCTCACACATGCGGATATGGCGTATTTTACAGACACCTTTGACGAAAGGCTTGAGTATGTCGACGGTACGCTTACCGTTACCTGTTATGATCCTTGGAACTCGGAGCGTTGGCTGTGTAAATACGTTTATAACGGACCTATCGATTCAAACACTATTAACGTCAAGGCTACCGATTTTGTGCTGTCAGAGTGTAATCCCGAGGCAGAGCCTGCTTGGAGCATACAATGGTGGCTTTCCACTCTTACCGATTATCGGGTATACTATCAGAATTCCGGAGGCGGTAAGCACGTATTCAGCTATACTCTCAAGATAAAGGACGAATATCTCTATTCTACAGAGGATGTGGAATATACCTTTGATAACACCGCAGAGGTCACCTGGGACGATCACGGCACCTCAGGTCCTGTGACCGAAACCGTTGATTACAATACGGGTCTGCTTGACAAGCAGGCGGTGCTTAAGGACACCAAGCTTGAGTTTGATATCCACATCAACCGACATGCCCTTGATATGCTGGAGGGTACCGATACCATCGTGGTAGAGGACACTATGACGGGTAACCTCTCGGTATACTGGAGTACAATCAAGCTTATGTATGAGGACCCGCAGGGCAACTGGATCGATTTTGATTCACCTGACAGCGTCTATACGTATCAGGTCACATTTGATACGGTACATAACCGACTTACCTTTACTCTTCCCGACAGCTTGCATATGCGTATCGACTATACCACGCTTATAACCGACGACGGCTTCGTTTCTCTTAACAATAACGTTCGTGTAGACGGTAAGGCAAATGTAACCGATGTCTTTGATGCCATCTTCCGAGTGGAGGATCACAGCGGTGAGGCGGCGGGCTCAAACAACCGTATAGCACTGCTTAAGCAGGACGGACTTACATATGCGCCCCTTCCCGGTGCTACCTTCCTTCTTTACGGACCGATGGGAGACCCTGAGGCAACTCTGCCGGCGGGAGTTCAAAGATATTTTGAAACCGACAGCGGAGAGACCCTCGGATATATCGGATCCTATACCACAGGCGCTGACGGCTCTGTTTTGGTACAGACCCAGTACCTTACCGTGGGAGGACCCTACGCTTTTATCGAAACGGTAGCTCCCAACGGATACAAGCTGCTTGACAAGCCTGCATATTTCTATTTCCACGAGACGGATCCCAACGGAAAGATTCCTACGGTCACTACTATCATGGCTATAGAAAACTACAATGACGTTTTTGTTCTTCCCGGAACGGGAGGCTTTGGCGTCCAACACTTGACAGTTATCGGTCTGACCCTTACGGTCACCCCGATATTGTATAGCATTATTCGCCGCAAGCGAGAAAGGAGGTTAACACAATCTCCGTAGATCGCTTGTATCACGGCGATGATGCAAAAAACAAAAATATAAATTGCAAATTTTATAAGAAAGGAATTAAAAAAATGAAAAAGTTATTTGCAGTTTTATTGGCACTCACATTTGTTCTCTCTCTGGGAACAGCCACATTCGCAGCCGACAGCGGCAGCATCACCATCACCAATGCTATGGACGGTGCAGACTATGAGATCTACAAGATCCTCGACTTTACACCCTCCGGCGAAAAGACCGGTATCTACACTATTGTAGACGGCTGGAAAGCTTTTGTTGAGGCTCAGAGCGATTACTTTGTTGCTACAACAAACGGCGATCAGACAACCGTAACCCTTAAGGATGGTGTTACCGCTGTTGACCAGACTCTCGCTAAGGCAGCAGTTGCTTATGCAGAGGCTAACAACATCGATGCAACCGCAACTGCTAAAGCAGAAGGCGAAACCGTTGAGTTCACCGGTCTTGACCTCGGTTACTATGCAATCGACACCTCTCTCGGTACTCTTTGTGCTCTTACAAACACCAACTCCGATTTCAAGGCAACCGAGAAGAACGAAAAGCCTGACATCGACAAGTGGGTTCAGGAAGATGCAGACGATTCTTGGGGTAAGGTAAACGATGCTGACATCGACCAGCAGGTTAACTACAAGTCCACCGTTACCGTTGGTCTCGGTGCAACAAACTACATTATGCACGATACAATGGAGGCAGGTCTTACCTTCAATAACGACGTTGTAGTTAAGCTTGCTGACGGTACTGTAGTTGACGCAGCTAACTACGAGGTAGTTTACCCTGCAGCAGACGGTCACACCTTTGATGTTAAGTTCAATAACGACTTCATCGCAGGTCTTGACAAGGGCACACAGTTTACTGTTTACTACTCTGCTACTCTTAACGAGAACGCAAATATCGTAGTTGACGGTAATGACAACACAGTTAAGCTTACCTACGGTGAGGACAGCACTTGGGAAACCGCAGAGCACAAGACATCTACCTACACATGGAAGATGGACGTTCTTAAGTATACCGAAGGTGATGCTAATGCTAAGCTTCCCCTTGCAGGCGCTAAGTTCCAGCTCCTCGACAAGGCTGGCAATGCTATCAAGTTCTCCGCAGTTGACGGTGCGGCAGTTCCTACATACAAGGTTGATGCTGAAGGCACTGTAACCGAGATCACCACCGATAATAACGGTAAGTTCGAGCTCGTTGGTCTTGACGAGGGCACATACAAGCTCCGCGAGACTGAGGCTCCTGTAGGCTATAACAAGCTCGCAGCTGACATGGACGTTGTTATCACAAGCACACACAATGATAACGACCGCACAGCTACATACGAGATCAATAATGCAGCTCCTGCTACCATCGAGGTAGAGAACAAGACCGGCTCTCTCCTTCCCGAAACAGGCGGCATCGGTACCACCATCTTCTACGTAGGCGGCGGTATCCTTATGCTGGCAGCGTTCGTTCTTCTTGTTTCAAAGAAGAGAATGGCTAACTTTGGCTGAAGAAGTGAAGAATCTAAGGATTCCAAGGAATCCGAAAATTCTGACAGTTAATAGCTGACAAGTATTGATATCTATCCCTGCCGACTACGGTCGGCAGGGTGGATACAATAAAATTTTGACCGATACTACCGAAGTCCTTCGGTGGTGACGATGAGAATTTTATTTGAAAGAGAAACAGTATGAACGACAAGAAAAAACAAAAAAAGAAGAGCGGTAATCTGTCTACGATTATACTGGTGGCGATCTTTTTTGTGGGTCTTTGTGTTCTGTTATACCCAACGATAAGTGATTTTTGGAACGAAAAGAGACAGTCTGAGGCGATCATGAATTACGATGATTTGATTGCAGATATGTCGCCTGAGGATTATAGCGATCTTTTTGCAAGAGCTGATGCTTATAATGAAAAGGTCCGTAATATGTCAGATCCCTTTATCGGTCACAAAAGCATTTCGGATGAGTATTACAGCGTTTTGGACGTCAACGGCAACGGTATGATGGGATATATCACCATTGAAAAGATCAAGGTGCAGCTTCCCATATATCACGGCACCTCGGATAAGGTGCTTAACTCTGCTGTTGGTCACGTAGAGGGCTCTACCTTTCCCGTAGGCGGTGACAGTACCCATACGGTACTGTCCGCACACAGAGGTCTTCCCTCGGCAAAGCTATTTACCAATCTTGACAAGCTTGAGACAGGAGATATATTCACCATTCGTATTCTTGACAGGACTGTTACATATCAGGTGGATCAGATACTTATAGTGCTTCCCCATCAGGTGAACGATCTGTACGTTGAGCCGGGTAGGGATCTGTGTACTCTTGTAACCTGCACGCCATACGGTGTCAACACTCACCGATTGCTGGTACGCGGCACAAGGATCGAAAATATCGAGGAGGACAGGGTTATAAACGTAACCACCGAGGCATTTCGTATCGATCCTCTTATCGTTACCCCCGCAGTTGCAGCACCGATGCTGGGAGTTCTGCTGATATGTCTTGTGATCAAGAGTAGAAATAACGGTAAAAAGAACCGAAAAAACAAAGAATAAGTAAACTAAAGGAGTGAGGCATATGTTGGATAAATCGTATATAAAAGTGTTTAAATATTTGACGGCAGCGATTTTGTGTATTGCCTTGCTCTCTTGTTCTGTTATCTCGGGTTTTGCTGCTGATATTGGCAGTATTAGTCTGACACTTCTTGACAGAGAAACGGATATGCCTGTGAGCGACGTTAGCTTCAGACTGTATAAATTTGCTTCTGCCAAAAAAATAAACGGAAAATACGTGTATACCTACGATGAAGGGTATAGCACCTGCGGTATGGACATGGGGGATTTTTCGGACGCATATCTGCCTGTTCATCTTACGGCATACGTACAGCTCAACGAGCTATCTTATATTGAACACACTACCGATGCTTCGGGCAGTATAGCTTTTGAGAGTCTTTCTCTCGGTGCATATCTTGTTATGCCCGTTGGAGAAAAAGAGGGCTATATCACTCCCTCTCCCTTTATCATAACTGTGCCTATGTGGGATTCGGCTAAGGAAGAGTGGTGCTTTGATATTGACGCATCTCCCAAGACCGAAGCTGAAACACAAGAAGGAGAAAAAACCTATATCAGTGTCAAAAAACAGTGGCAGGGAAATAACGGACATCCCAAGGAAGTAAAGGTATCCCTGTTAAAGGATTCGGTTATCTACGATACGGTTACGCTGAGTGCCGAAAACAACTGGTATTACAAGTGGGACGGACTTGATAAATCTCACTCGTGGAGCGTGGCAGAGATCTCTGTTCCACAAAGATACGTGGTGTCCTACAGTGCTTCTCAGATGACGGTAACTATGCTGAACAGCAAGTTGGAATACGATACTCCCACCGATAAACCTTCGGTGGAAATTGAAGGTACCGAGAGCTCTCCTAAGCCTGATCAGCTTATACAGACAGGACAGCTTAACTGGCCCGTGCCGATTCTGTCGGTTTCAGGTCTTGTTCTTTTCGCCTTAGGATGGGCGTTGTCTAATCTCGGCAAAAATACAGAGGGCGGAAGATGAGAAAAAAGCTCGGCTATCTGTTTATGGTGCTTGGCGTGATATTTATAGTGGTTGCTCTTATTATTCTTGTTAATAATAATGCAGAAAACCAAAACGCCAAACAAAGCTCTGCTGTGATAATGGAATCTATACGTAATGAGATCTCAAAAAACGAAATTGTCGAGGAGGAGGTCGTCGTTGATCCATTTGAGGAAGAGATGACTGTCAAAGAGATAGACGGTTATGGCTATATCGGTTATTTGTCCATACCCTGCCTTTCTCTTGAGCTGCCTGTAATGTCCGAATGGGACTATGACAGGTTAAAGATCTCTGCCTGCCGATATTATGGTAGCACCAAGACCGACAATCTTGTTATTGCGGCGCATAATTACAGATATCATTTCGGATATCTCGGAAACCTCAAGCAGGGAGACGTAATTATTTTTACAGATATGGACTCGCAGGTCTACAGCTACAGGGTAGAAACGGTAGAGCTTCTTTTGTCAACCGACGTGGACAAGGTTAAGGATACGGGCGACGACCTGATACTCTATACCTGCAACTACAGCGGCACCAAGCGAATAACCGTAAGGTGCAGATATATGGAAAACCAATAAGCGCGTGCGATAGCAGAGGAGAATGTTCAGATGACCAAAGGACCCCGAATCTTCTTTATAATAATATCAGCTTTGATATTATCCTGTGTTCTTTTTCTGCCGATGTTTTCAGAGGGTCAAGGGATATTGATATGGAAAGCCGAATATAACTTTGCCCGTATCGTAGGAGACATACTTATGGAGGAGGGTACTCTTTCTCTCTGGGTGGTGCATATGACCCTGGGTGTGTTCCTTCCGGCGGTGGTTATGCTGGCAACAGCCTTTACCCGTATGAGGTGGCTTTATTCTCTCTCAAATACTCTTGGAATTGCGGTATGGTTCTTCAACTTTTTCAGATACGCTTTCAAAAAGGGTATAATGCCCTTGTTCGATATCCATACCACCGATATTTCCATAGGCTCATGGCTGGCTATATTATTCTTCCTTATTTCCGCTCTTGTGCTTCTATGTATCAAAAAGAAAAAGGACACAGCCCCGGATGACGGCAGATGTCCCGAGTGCGGTATACGATTGCGTAAAAACAACAACTTCTGTCCCCGCTGCGGTAAAAATCTGAAGGAAATATAAAATAAAGGTCTCTGATTTTCAGAGACCTTTTTAAATTATTTCTTGTCGGGAACCTGCTTTGCCGCTGCTTCCATTACCTGATAGGTAAGCTCCATCTTGTAAACCGAATTGCCCATCTTGTCATAGAAATCCTTGAGTGTGGTGATGCCAAGACCGGTACCCTGATCCTTGAAGGTTATATTCAGAGCGCTGTTGAACTCATCCTTTGTTACCTCAACGCCGAATTTATCCTTGAGGGCGTATATGATGAGATCCTTGTATACGTTTTCCTCGGCGTAAGCGTTGCGTCTGTTTTCGTACTCGTCTTTTGAGCCGTAATCGGTGGTGATAACGTCGTCAAGGGTCACACCCATAGAGTCTGCCTTTGCCTCGGTGTTCTTGTCGAACATATCAAGGTAGTAGCTATGCTCGGTTGCGGGCATAGAGATAAGCTTGGAGCCTCTTACAAGCGCATTGTAAACAGCGTCCTGCTTGTTTAGAGCGTTCTGCTGGTCTATCTGATAAGCGAAATATTCTCTGAGAGCTTCATAGCTGTCTACCCCCAGACCGAAGGACTTTATTGTCTCGGTGTTGAGCTCAGGCAGAGCTGCGGTCTCTATCTTGACCATCTCAATGGTATAGGTGGTCTTGGCGTTAGCCAGAGCCTTGTTTGTGGTGCGGTCTGCGGGATAAACGATATTCACGTTTCTGACTTCACCCTTTGCCATACCTACAAGCGCATCCTCAAGCTCGGGGATAGCCATATACTTGCCTACGGAGATCTCAACGTTCTTCTTTTCGGAGACCACCTCGTCGGTACCGAAGAAAACTATCTTGTAGTTGATAGTGGCTATATCTCCGCTTGCCGCGGCTCTGTCGGTAACCTCCGTGCGGGTGGCTTTTGCCAGCTGCTGAGTGTATATATACTGGTCTATGACCTCGGCAGTATTGGGTATGGTGATGTAGTTGATATCAAGAGAAGCAAGCTCGGGGAGAGATATATACTCGGGGAACTCAACGTTGTATTCAAGACCCTCTGTCTTGGGGATATCAAAGGTCTCGGTAACGTTTGCGTTACTCGGAGGTATCTTTTCGGGAGCCTTTTCGGTCTTGCAGCCCGCAAAAGCGGAAAGCATACATAAGAGAGCCAGAGCTAAAGCTAAATATTTTTTCATAGTATTTGAATTTTCTCCGTTCCTGTGATTTTAACTATTCTTTTATTGTATAGGTAATTGCGTCGCTAAGTGTAATAAACAAATGGTATTTGTTGAGCCTCAGAGCGCAGTTTTGCCGGGGCGTCGCGCCCCCTTTTTGTAAACACGCTCTACTCTGCGGGAGAGAAGACATACGCATTCATAGTTTATGGTGTTTGCCGCTTTTGCAAAGACGTCCACTGACGTGTGTTCGCCGAAGATCTCCACCTCGTCGCCGGGAGCGGCGTCCACACCCGTTATGTCTATCATACACTGGTCCATACATATTCTGCCGACTATGGGACACTTGTTGCCTCTTACCGTCATATAACCGCCGTTGGCATATGCTCGGATAAATCCGTCCGCATAACCTATAGGTATGGTAGCTATCTTCATATCCTGCTCTGCGGTAAAGGTTGCGCCGTAGCCTACGCTTTCGCCTGCGCGGAGGGTGTGTATGTGTGTTATAAAGGTCTTAAGGCTCATAACAGGCTTAAGTCCCTTTGCGGGAGCATCGCTTGACGGATCAAGACCGTAGAGGATTATACCGCATCTGACCAGATCAAAGCAGGCATCGTGGCGGTAAATGGTCGCCGCAGAGTTTGAGATATGTCTTGCCTTGAAGGTGTGACCTAACTCCTTGAGCTTTGCTTCGGTTCTCTTGTATCTTTCAAGCTGCTTGTCGGTCATAGGGGAGTCGGGCATATCCGCACATGCAAAGTGGCTGAACAGACCCTCGATCTCAAGTCCCTTGACGTCAAACACCGACGCCAGCTCCTCAAAGTCCTCGTCACGGGTGGAAAAACCGATACGGTTCATGCCCGTATCCAGCTTGATATGGCACCTCAGGCTTCTGCCGTGTGACAGCTCCTGCTCAAGACGCTTTGCGTACTCAAGAGAGCCGAGAGTGATGATGATATCGTTATCCGACAGGATGTTTGCCAGCTCCACGTTGGGAGTGTTGCCTAAGATAAGGATCTCGCAGTCCGAGAAGAGTCTGCGCATCTGCAGAGCCTCGTTTGCGGTAGCTACCGCAAAGAAACGGCATCCGCAGTTATATAGGGTGTGGGCGCAGCGTTCAACGCCGTGTCCGTAGGCATCTGCCTTGACCACGGCTATGGGCTGTGCGGGAGATGCGTATTCTGCTATTTTCTTGTAGTTGTCTGCCAGCGCACCGAGGTCTATCTCGGCATAGGCGTTACTGTATGTCAGCATCAATGTCTCCTCATTGGGCTATAAAGCTTTCTATATCAAAGGTAAGTGAAATATTCTCCCCCGTATATTCTATACGGTAGGGAAGCTCCTCTGTCCTTTTGACATAGATCACCGTTTTGTACGTGTCTTTTCTGTAATGATATATCCTGCTTTCGCTGTCGGTACGGTATTGCTCAAAGTCCTCGCGGGACACCGAGAGCATTTTTGGCAAAAGCGAAAAGGGAATATCGATATTTGCGTCATGCAGCTCTATCTGCATATTATCATAATATACCCAAACACCTGAGTTGTCAACCTTAAAGCGGTATCCCGACAGATTTTCGGGGGAATCTATCGTTATTTCAGCACAGTCACCGTCCCGTATGACCGAGGTTACGGCAAATTCCTTGCCGTTATAGCTGAGAGTGCCGGACAGGGTCATGGGATAGCTATCAAAGGTGGGTATCCTTTTATCCTGCCCACAGGAGGTGAGAAGGAGTAAAAGGACAAGTAATATTACAATACGTTTCATATGCAAAACCTCCGCATACAGTTTATGCGGAGGCTTGATTTTTGATTACTTATCTGGAAACCTCGGTAACTACGGTCTTCTTGTTAAGGAATCTCATAACCTTGAGAGCCTTGTTTGTTACCTCAAAGAAGCAGATAACCTTTTCACCGAACTCGTTGGTGCCGTATGCGTAGTATACGTCGGGGTGATTCATGGAAGAAACAGCCTCGTAACGCTTGTCGTACTTAAAAGCGTCAGCGTCAGCCTTGTACTCCTCGTTGTTGTAGGGAGCGATAGCGTCAAAGGAGCTTACCTTGATCTTGCAGAGGTCCTTGGACTTCTTCTTGCCGTAGATGGTGGTAAGAGTAAGGTGGCCGCCGGAGATATCCATCTTCTGCTCGATGTTTACGTAGGGAGAGGTCATCGGGATGATGAGCTTGGAGAGAAGGAAGGGATAGAGAGCAAGCACCATGATAAGACCGAGGAGCAGCATTCCTGCAACAGAGAAAAGAACAAGGATAAGAACAGGAGCAATGATGTATGCTACCTTCATCAGAAGACGGTTTCTCTTATATGCGCCTTCCACCTTTTTTTCTACCGTTAAATCGGCATGGTTGGTAATTTCATTCATTGTGTAAAACCCCCAAAAATAGTATTATTGTCATATTGCAAACATTATATCACACAGTGTATTAAAATTCAAGTAAATTTTTATGAAAATTCTTGATTATTACGCCGCTATGGTGTAATATATATATAATATTATTTTTGAAGAAAGTGAAGTGTCAGAATGAAAGCAGTTATTACGGTTGTCGGCTGCGACAGCACAGGTATCATCGCAAAGGTGTCCGGCAAGTGCGCCGAATATTCAGTAAATATTATCGATATCTCCCAGAGCGTAATCGAAAACTATTTTACCATGATGATGGTTGCCGATATCGACAAGTGCAGTATCGATTATAAGGACTTCGTTGACATCATGAACGATATGGGTAAGGAAAACGGCCTCGAGATCCATATGATGCACGAGGATATCTTCAACTCCATGCATAAGATTTGAGGTAGCACAGATGTCAATGATCAAGATGGACGACGTCCTTGAAACCATAAATATGATAAAAGAGGAAAATCTGGACATCCGTACCACGACTATGGGTATCTCTCTCTATGACTGTGCCTGTGACGACGATGACAGATTTGCCGAAAAGATCTACGATAAGATCACCAAGTCCGCAAAGGATCTGGTCAAGACGGGCTGCGATATCGAGAAGGAATACGGTATTCCGATCATCAACAAGCGTGTATCGGTAACCCCTATCTCCATGGTAGGCGGCTCTATCTCTCCCGAGGGATATATCAAGGCTGCAAAGGCTATGGACCGTGCGGCTGCAGAGGTTGGCATCAACTTTATCGGAGGCTTTGGCGCTCTTGTACAGAAGGGCATGAACGAGTCTGCCTGCAAGCTTATCTCGGTTATCCCCGAGGCTCTTGCTGAGACCAAGATGGTATGCTCCTCGGTCAACGTTGCCTCCACCAAGGCAGGCATCAATATGAACGCCATCATCGAGATGGGCTCGGTTATCAAGCGTACCGCTTACCTGACCAAGGACGAGGGATCTATAGGCTGTGCAAAGCTTGTTGTGTTTGCTAACGTACCCGAGGACAACCCCTTTGTTGCAGGTGCGTTCCACGGTGTAGGTGAGGCTGAGCGTGTTATTAACGTAGGTGTTTCCGGCCCCGGCGTCGTTGCCTCCGCCATCAAGCGTGCAGGTAACTGCGACCTTCTGGAGCTGGCTGAAATTATAAAGAAGACTGCATTCAAGATCACCCGTATGGGTCAGCTTGTAGCTAAGGAAGCTGCAAAGCGTTTAGGTGTTGAGTTTGGTATAGTTGACCTGTCCCTTGCTCCTACTCCCGCTGTAGGTGACTCTGTTGCTCACATCCTTGAGGGTATGGGTCTTGAGTCAGTAGGTGCTTGCGGCACTACCGCTTGTCTTGCAATGCTTAACGATGCTGTCAAGAAGGGCGGCGTAATGGCTTCCTCCTCTGTAGGAGGTCTTTCCGGTGCATTTATCCCCGTGTCCGAGGACGCAGGCATGATAGACGCAGTACGTAAGGGTGCCCTTTCTCTTGAAAAGCTTGAGGCTATGACCGCAGTATGCTCTGTAGGTCTTGATATGATTGCCGTTCCCGGTGACACCCCCGAGGACGTTATCTGCGGACTTATCGCAGACGAGATATCCATCGGTGTTGCCAACACCAAGACTACCGCAGTACGCGTTATCCCCGTACACGGCAAGGGTGTAGGCGAGGAGGTTGACTTCGGAGGACTTCTGGGCGTTGCTCCCATTATGCCTATAAGCAAGTATTCTCCCAAGGAGTTCATACTCAGAGGCGGAAGAATTCCCGCTCCCATCCACAGC